>NZ_JABAFB010000007.1:0-340416 GCF_012843405.1 Rhodococcus sp. BL-253-APC-6A1W | reverse complement strand
ACGACTCGGGCGGACCTGCTGCTGATCAAGCAGTCGCGTAACTCCCGTTGGACTCAATCACCTTGACAAGTTCCGATTCAGGACCGAAGTCGTCCGCGTTGGTTCCCACACTGGGGTCATGACTACGAACGAATCGGAACTGATCCTCTCACTGCTCGACAACCAGTACTCGGCGCTTCGCAATGCGGTGTCGGACCTGACCGAGGAACAGGCACGTTCTGTGCCGAGCGCGTCGTCGCTCAGCCTCGCGTCACTGCACAACCATCTCGTGCAAGGGCATGCCGCTGCCGCCGACCGGATCGCGGGCACGGTGAACCCGGACCGCGATCCCGTCGAGGACTGGCAGTCGGCGTGGCTGGTCGACGACACCGACAGCGCGGCAGGCCGGCTCGCACGACTCGACGCCGTCGCCGAACAGTTCGCCGCGGTGCTGCGTGCCGAGCCCGACCTCGACCGTGTCGTCGACCTGCCGGCGGATGTCGCCCGGTGGCTGATACACGACGGCCCACTCACCGTCCGGTTTCTTGCTCTACACCAGATCGAGGAGTGGGCTCGTCATGCAGGTCATGCCGACGTCATTCGTGAATCGATCGACGGCGCGACCGCCGCTACGCTCAGCGGTGCGACGTGGTGACCTGACGGTCAGTCGCGGCCACGGAATCCGCCGCCGCTCTGCTCGCGACGGTCGCCGCGATCCTTGCGGTGGGTGAAGTCTCCGCTGCCGCGGCGCTCGCCACCGCTTCGACGGTCGCCGCCGCGGTCGTCGCGACCACGGTAGTTGCTGCTCGGCCGGCCTCCGGGTGCACCCGAATCGGGCTGCAACTGGATGAGCACACCCGAGATGCGGGTTGCCCGCAGCGCGTCGAGCGTCTGCGCCGGCAGATCCTTCGGGAGTTCCACCAGGCTGTGGTCGGCGCGGATGCTGATGTGTCCGAAGTCGCCGCGGCGGAGGCCGCCCTCGTTGGCGATGGCACCGACGATCGCACCCGGCTGCACGCGGTGCCGCTTGCCCACCGAAATCCGGTAGGTAGCCATCTCCTGGCCGTCGCGACCGACCTTCGGACCGTCGTCGAATCGACGCGCGGGGCGCTCACGCGGCTCGCGTTCACGGCGCGGAGCGGCGACGGGCTCGGGCTCGTGCTCCAGGAGGAACGACTCGCCGTCGCGCGACATCAGGGCCAGAGCGGCCGCGATGTCCGCGAGCGGTACGTCGTGCTCGCGCTCGTAGTCCTCGATGAAGGTGCGGAACAACTGGAGGTTCTCGGACGCGAGCGCCTCGGTGATCGCGTCGTAGAACTTCGACACGCGCTGCGCATTGACATCGTCGATGCTCGGCAACTGCATTTCGGCGACCGGCTGGCGGGTGGCCCGCTCGATCGACTTGAGGAGATGCCGTTCACGCGGGGTCACGAACAGCAGCGCGTCACCGGTGCGCCCGGCGCGACCGGTACGGCCGATGCGGTGCACGTACGACTCGGTGTCGTGCGGGATGTCGTAGTTGACCACGTGGCTGATGCGGTCGACGTCGAGGCCACGTGCCGCGACGTCGGTCGCCACGAGGATGTCGAGCGCACCGCTCTTGAGCTGTCCGATGGTGCGCTCACGCTGCGCCTGCACGATGTCGCCGTTGATCGCGGCGGCGGAGAACCCACGGGCGCGCAGCTTCTCTGCCAGATCCTCGGTGGCCTGCTTCGTGCGGACGAAGATGATCATGGCCTCGAACGACTCGACCTCGAGGATCCGGGTGAGGGCGTCGAGCTTGCGCTGATGGGATACCGACACCCAGCGCTGGGTGGTGTTCGCAGAGGTCGTCGTCTTCGACTTGACGGTGATTTCCTGCGGGTCCTTCAGGTACTTCTTCGACAGACGGCGGATCGCGCCCGGCATGGTCGCCGAGAACAACGCGACCTGCTTGGTCTCCGGGGTGTCGGCGAGGATCCGCTCGACGTCTTCCTGGAAGCCCATCGTCAGCATCTCGTCGGCCTCGTCGAGGACGAGGTATTCGAGTTCCGAGATGTCGAGGGTGCCCTTGGCAAGGTGATCGATCACACGTCCGGGGGTACCGACGATGACCTGTGCGCCGCGGCGCAATCCGGCCAGCTGAACGCCGTAGGCCTGGCCGCCGTAGATGGGCAGCACATGCAGCCCGGGGATGTGTGTGGAGTACTTGCCGAAAGCTTCCGCGACCTGCAGTGCAAGCTCGCGGGTCGGCGCAAGGACCAGCGCCTGCGGCCGCTTCTTCGTGGTGTCGATCCGCGAGAGGATCGGCACCGCGAATGCGGCAGTCTTGCCGGTGCCGGTCTGAGCGAGACCGACGACGTCCCGTCCCTCCAGCAGTGGTGGTATGGTCGCCGCCTGAATCGGCGACGGGGTCTCGTAACCCACGTCCGAAAGGGCCTGCAGCACACGGGGGTCGATGTCGAGATCGGCAAACGTGATAGCTGCGGTCTCCTGGTTGGGGGCGTCTTCGATTTCACTCATTTGACCAGCAGTTTATCGGATCGGTGCGGCTTGCCGCGCCATACCCCGGCTATGAGAGTGCTTTCACCTCCCTGCCAGGGCGTGTTCGCTCACACCTTAGGGCACGCGACCACGCCTTCCCCGACAACGAGAGGACCGCCGCTGTGCCGGACTCCCAGGCCATCCCCACCCACTGGTACAACATCGCCGGAGATCTGGACGTCGCGCCTCCTCCACACCTGCATCCCGGCACCCGCGAACCGGTGACCGCCGACGATCTCGCACCACTGTTCGCGACAGGCTTGATCGAACAGGAGTTGTCCACCGAGACGGACATCGCGATCCCGGACCCCGTCCGCGAGGCGTATGCGAACTACCGCACCACGCCGTTGATCCGCGCCCGCTCGTTCGAGAAGGCACTGGGGACCCCGGCCCGCATCTACGTCAAGTACGAAGGGGTCAGCCCTGTAGGCAGTCACAAAGTCAACTCCGCCGTCGCGCAGGCCTACTACAACTCCCTCGACGGGGTCACCCGGCTGACCACCGAGACCGGCGCCGGGCAGTGGGGCTCGGCACTGGCGTTCGCGTGCGCCAAGTTCGGTATCGACCTCGAGGTGTGGCAGGTGCGCGCCTCGTACGACTCCAAGCCCTACCGGCGCTTCCTGATCGAGACCTACGGCGGCACGGTCCACGCGAGCCCGTCGGAATTGACCGAGGCGGGGCGTGCGGTGCTCGCCCGGGACCCCGACACCCCGGGCTCGCTCGGCATCGCCGTGTCCGAAGCCGTCGAGGTCGCGGTGAAGGACCCGCACGCCCGGTACACGCTCGGCAGCGTGCTCAACCACGTCGTGCTCCACCAGACGGTGATCGGGCTGGAAGCGGTCGAACAGCTACGCGCAGCGGGCGAGGACAACGCCGACGTCGTGTTCGGCTGTGCCGGTGGCGGTTCCAACCTCGCCGGCCTGGCGTTCCCCTTCATCCGGGAAGTGATCCACGGTCGAGCGAGAACGCGTGTCGTGGCCGTCGAGCCGACCGCGTGCCCCTCGATCACGCAGGGTGAGTACCGGTACGACCACGGCGACATCGCCGGACTGACGCCGCTGCTGAAGATGCACACCCTCGGACAGGACTTCATTCCCGATCCGATCCACGCGGGTGGGCTCCGGTACCACGGCATGGCGCCGCTGCTGAGCCACACCGTCGAACTCGGATACGTCGAAGGCCGCGCGGTCCGTCAGACCGACGCCTTCGCCGCCGCGGTCGAGTTCGCGCGGAACGAGGGAATCGCTCCCGCCCCCGAGGCGTCCCACGCGATCGCGGCAGCCGCCGACTACGCCCGGGGGCTCACCGAGCCCGAGGTCATCGTGATCGGCCTGTCCGGACACGGCCAGCTCGACCTGCCCGCCTACGACGCCTATCTCTCCGGGCGCCTGACTTAGCCGATCCGGGCGGTAGCCGATCCGGGCGGCACGCGGTCCACGACGTGCCGTCCGGCCCATACTGGAGAGGTGCCGTATGCCTCTCGAGAGGACGCCGGGCGGAAGCTCGCCCGCGCGGCAAGGCACCTGCGCGACACTCGGGATCCCGTGGTGCTGGCTCTGCCGCGCGGGGGGATCCCCGTCGCGCGGGAAGTCGCCCTCGCTCTGAGCGCACCGCTCGACGTTCTGGTGGTGCGCAAACTCGGGGTGCCGTGGCATCCCGAGCTTGCGATGGGAGCCATCGCGGAGGGCGGGTTCCGCGTCCTCAACGAGGACGTCGTCCGGGTGAGCCGGATCGACGACGACACGATCGATGCAGTCGAAGCGCGAGAGCGCACGGAACTCGAGCGGCGGGCCGCCCTGCTCCGCGCCGGGCACGCGCGACTCGAGTTGTCGGCCCGCACCGCATTGATCGTCGACGACGGGATGGCTACCGGCGCCACGGTCGCGGTGGCGTGCCTGGCGGCGCGTGCGAGCGGCGCCGTCGTCGTGATCGTGGCCGTGCCCGTCGCCTCCCCCGAGGCTGCCCGCCGGGTTGCCCGGGTCGCCGACGAGGTGCTCTGCCCGTGGATTCCGCGCGATACGAACAGCGTGGGTGCCGCGTACGACGACTTCCATCAGCTCGAGGACGACGAGGCCGTCCGGATCCTTCGCAGCACTCGGTTGTGATCTGCAACTCATCGACCATGTAGCATCGTGCCCATTACCCGGCGGTAGGTTGTGTTGTGCACATCACGCTTATCGGACTGTAAATTATTCGCAATTCGGACGCCCGGGTGATGCAAATCCCAATGAACTGTGATGCAATGCACACCGCAGATTCAAAAAGATGGAGGGTCGCAGTGAGTGAGATTGCCGTACCACAGTCGTTCTCGATTCCGGAGAACGTCTCGATGGCCGATTCGGTGTTCCGGCACGAGAAGGAATCCCCGGAGTTCGTAGCGTTCGAGCGGCCCATGGACGGCAAGTGGGTGAAGGTCTCCGCACGAGAGTTCGCCGACCAGGTCCGCAGTGTCGCCAAGGGCCTGATGGCCTCGGGCGTCGAGTTCGGTGACCGCGTCGCGATCCTCTCCGGGACCCGCTACGAGTGGGTCCTGCTGGACTACGCGATCTGGACCGCGGGTGGCGTCACGGTGGCCATCTACGAGACCTCCGCCGCCGATCAGTCCAAGTGGATCCTCGAAGACTCGGGCACCTCGATTCTCGTGGTGGAGAAGGACGAGTACGCCGACGTCGTGCGCGAGGTCGCCGACGCCGCACCCGCCCTTCGCGAAATGCTCACGATCGAGCCCGGCTCCGGCGGCAAGAGCGCCGTCGAGGAACTCATCGCCCGCGGCGCGGCGATCACCGACGAGCAGGTCGAGGAACGCCGGGCTCAGGTCGTCGCGGAATCCGGCGCGACCCTCATCTACACCTCGGGCACGACGGGCCGCCCCAAGGGTGTTCTGCTCAAGCATCGTCACCTCTACGCCGAGTCGACGGCGTGCGCCATCGCCCTGCCCGAGAGCATGCAAGCCGGCCGTCGCACGCTGCTCTTCCTGCCACTCGCGCACGTCTTCGCACGTCTGATCTCGTTCTCGGCCTTCGACAGCCGGGTGACGGTCGCGCACACCTCGGATCTGACGACCCTGCTCGACAAGTTCGCCGAGTTCCAGCCCGACTTCATCCTGTCGGTGCCCCGGGTCTTCGAGAAGGTCTACAACTCCGCGAAGCAGAAGGCCTACGACGGCGGCAAGGGCAAGATCTTCGAGAAGGCCTCCGACGTCGCGATCCAGTACAGCCAGTCGCTCGAGACGGGCGGACCGGGCCTGGGCCTGAAGATCAAGCACGCGGTCTTCGACCGGCTCGTCTACAGCAAGCTGCGTGCTGCTCTCGGCGGCAAGGCGAGCATGGCCGTCGCCGGCGGTGCCGCACTGGGCGCGCGCCTCGGACACTTCTTCCGCGGAGTCGGCGTCAACGTGCTCGAGGGCTACGGCCTGACCGAGACCACCGGCGGCATCATCATGAACACCCCCGCCGCACAGAAGATCGGCAGTGTCGGCAAGCCGTTCAACGGCTGCGCCGCGAAGATCGCCGAAGACGGCGAACTGCTGCTCAAGGGCCCACAGGTCTTCGAGGGTTACTGGCAGAACGACGAAGCCACCAAGGACGCGATCCGCGAGGGCTGGTTCCACACCGGCGACATCGGTGCGATCGACGAGAACGGTTTCGTCTCGATCACGGGCCGCAAGAAGGAACTCATCGTCACCGCGGGCGGCAAGAACGTCGCTCCGGCGATCCTCGAGGATTCGCTGCGTGCGCACCCGCTGATCAGCCAGGTGCTCGTCGTCGGTGATTCGAAGCCCTTCATCGGCGCACTGATCACCATCGATCAGGAGGCGCTGCCGGGCTGGCTCGAGCGCCACAGCCTGCCGGCCGGGACTCCCGTCGCCGACCTGATCAAGAACGCGGACCTGATCGCCGAGATCGACACTGCGGTCGCCGACACCAACAAGAAGGTGTCCAAGGCCGAAGCGATCAAGAAGTACCGGATTCTCGATACCGACTTCAGCATCGAGACAGGCGAATTGACGCCGACGCTCAAGCTCAAGCGGAACATCATCCACGAGAAGCACGGCTCGGAGATCGCCTCGATCTACAACTGATCGAGACAGCTTCGTAGCAACACTGCGCACTGTACCCCTCGCCCGACCGGCGAGGGGCACAGTGCGTTTCACACCAGCTGGGTCACACCATCGGGCACGCCGCCGCCCGGCGCGTTCACGACACCTCGAGCACGAAGCCGGCGACCTCGTCCGTCACGAGCCGGTGTCCGGGCTCGTGCAGCAGGTCGTGCCCGGCATCGGCAAAGTCCCGCCAGCGCAGGGTGGGGATCGACGCGGCCCACTCGCGCACGGGTCCGACGGGAGCCAGCCTGTCGTCGAGGCCGTGCAGTGCGAGGGCCGCCAGGCCGGTCGCGGAGAGCAGAGCCGCGGTCTCCGGAACCGCAGCCCGGCGCGGCGTGCCGCACAGCACCACACCGCGGAACCGTGCGGCATCGGAGCGCAGAAGTGCCAGAGACGACGCCGCGCCGAGCGAATGGCCCATGAGCACGAGCGGCACTCCACTCGGTTCGGCGACAGCGGTGAGTGTCGCCAGATCCGCGGCATGGTCCGCTGTGTCTCCGGCCTGCCCCGGTTGCCCTTCCGACAATCCGTGGCCCGCCAGATCGAGGCCCCACAGTGCGATACCGTGCGCGGCGAGTCCCCCGGCGAATCGGTGGTAGTGACCGGTGTGCTGCCCCATCCCGTGCGCGAAGATCACTCCGGCGCGGGGTTCGTCGACGGACCAGTGCCGCCAATGCATCCGGCCGGTGCTTCCCGGGAAGAACGGCATGGGCGCATCCTTCCATCCGGGTGCTCAGCCCGGGGTCATCGGCCCGAGGTCACCGGCCCTAGCTCACCGGCCGGGCGATCACCAGCAATGCCCCTCGCCACGGTAAGTGGGTACCTCGACGCGGGTCTCGCCGTCCACGACGTACAAACGGTCGAAACGCTCACACAGTTCACCGGCCTTCGCGTGCCGAAACCAGACCCGGTCGCCGATCGGGATGTCCCGTGCCGCACGACCCGTCACCGGTGTCTGCACCTCGCCGGCACCCTCGTTACGGAGCAATCTCAGTCCCGCAGGGCGCACGGGGCGCGGCACCCGCGAGGTGGAGGCCGGTCCCGAGGCGATGTACCCGCCGCCGAACAAGGTCGTGATCGCCGCTGCGGGTTTCCGCACCGCGGGCAACGCGAAGAAGAGCGACGGCTGGGGCGTGAACGCGCGGTAGTGGTCGAACAGGGTGGGGACGTAGAGTCCCGATCCGGCGGTGACCTCGGTGACGACCGCATCGGCGGAGCTGACCTCGAGAGAACCCGTTCCACCGCTGTTGACGATCTCGAGGTCGCCGACGACGGCACGCACCGCGTCGACCACGGCGCCGCGCCGGGTGGCGAGTTCGGCAGCGGACGCGCGTTTGACCCAGCGGACCGGAGCCGAAGAATCCGGGAGACCTGCGATCTGGGCTTCGTAGAACATCACTCCGACTACGGCGAAGCCGGCCGAGTCGGCACGACGCGCCAGCGCGGCCACCTGGTCCGGGGTGCGCAGCGGCGAACGCCGCACCCCCAGATGCACCGGTCCGACGCGAAGCGATGCGTCGACATCCACGCACACCCGTGGCCGTACACGCGCCTGCCCCATGGCATTACGGATGATGCTCAGGTGCGCGTCCGAGTCGATCATCAGCGTGATGGAGTCGAGCGCGGCAGGGCGGGAAGCCAATTCGGCCAGTGCGCCCCGGTCGACGGTCGGGTAGCCCATCAGTACGTCGCGCGCTCCTTGTTCCACGAGCCACAACGCCTCCCGCAGGGAGTACGCCATGATCCCCCGAAATCCCTCACGCTCCGTCAGTCCGGGGCCGAGAACCTCCTCGAGGACCGCGCGGCACCGCACCGATTTGCTCGCGACCCGGACGGGCGTGCCTCCCGCACGCCGGACCAAGTCCCGCGCATTGCCGCGCAGGGTCTGCAGGTCGAGTGCGGCGAAAGGCGGATCGAGCTCGGTGGTGGCGGCGTCGAGTCGGTCGAGGGCAGCGTGGAGCAAGGCACATCCATCCGGTTGTCGGTCGGAAACGTCGGTCGGGTCGATCACGGTCGTTCGATGGCGCGGGAGGCGATGATCTCCGCCAGGTTGTCCAGTTCGATGGTCACCGCGTCGTCGTCCTGATCGACGAGCCAGCGGAGCACAAGCCCGTCGAGTAACGCCAGAGCAAGTCGCGCGAGGCTCGGGACGGGTTCGATCCATTCGGTGCCGGATCGGTCGGCGCACGCCAGCAGGAAGCGGCCGGCATGGTCGTCCATCCGCTGGTACTGCAGTGCCGCGATGTCGCCGCTTGCAACGGGCGAACCCGCACCGGTGGGCGCGATCCCGGCGGGCCGGTGCCGCAACGAGTACGCGGTGATCTCGTAGGTGAGCAGCTGGCGTCCGGCCGTGAACTCGAGAGCGGGCCACGTCGCGGTGAGGCCCGCGTGCAGAAGCTGACGGAGTCCGCCCAGCCCCTCCGGGCCGGGCACGTCGTCGGGAATGTCGAAGGCCGCGTTCATGGCCTCTCCCAGCTGGTCGATGAGCGTTTCCGCCATCGCGACGACGAGCGCTTCCTTGTTCTCGAAGCAGTAGTGCACGACGCCGAGGGATACGCCGGCCTTCTCGGCGACCGCACGGACGGTCACCGCGCCCACTCCTCCCTGCTCGGCGAGCGCGAGCGCCGACTCGACGAGTTGTGTCCGGCGCTCATCCGCGGGCAACCGATTCAGCATGGTCCGATCGTAGATCCCGGCGTCACTCCGGTGTGGCTATTGACCTGAACGCTTGTCCAAGATCATGATTGTGTGATGGCAACCTGGCACAACTGGGCGCGGACCGAAGCGGCGTCACCCCGGCGTTTCGACACCCCCCGCACGATCGACGACCTCGTCGCCGTGGTTGCGCGCGCGTCCCGGCGCGGCGAGCACGTCAAGGCGGTGGGCGCGGGCCATTCGTTCACAGGCGTCGCCGTCACCGACGGCACGCTGGTGTCGCTCGGCGCTCTCTCGGGGATCCTCTCGACGGAACAGACCCCCACCGGAGCCCTCGTGACCGTGTCCGCCGGCACGCGCCTGCGCGACCTGAGTGCGATGCTGTGGGAGATGGGACTGGCGGTACCCAACCTCGGCGACATCGACGTCCAAACCATCGCGGGCGCCATCTCGACCGGAACACACGGCACCGGAACGGGTTTCACGGGCCTCGCGGCTTCGGTGCAGGGATTGACCGTCGTCCTCGCCGACGGAAGCGTGGCGGAATGTTCACCCGAGCACGACCCGGCGCTGTTCGAAGCCGCACGGCTGGGCCTCGGCGCACTGGGTATCCTCGCAACGGTCACCCTCGACTGCGTGCCGGCGTTCCGGTTGCGCGCACACGAAGCGCCGTCGTCCTTGCACGAGACACTCGAAGACATCGAGTCGCTGCGGACCGGCGTGGACCACTTCGAGTTCTACTGGTTTCCCCACACCGACGGTGTGCTGACCAAACACAACACCCGACTCGACGGCGCCGCGCCCACCCAGCCGGTCGGACGGTTCAGAGGACTGCTCGACGACGAGGTCCTCTCCAACGGCGTCTTCGGAGCTTTCCAGCACGTCGGCACCCGCGCTCCCGGCGCCATCCCGCAGCTCAACCGGATCGCCTCGCGTGCCCTGTCCGCCCGCACCTTCGTCGACCGCAGCTACCGGGTGTTCGCGTCCCCGCGCCGGGTCCGCTTCCGCGAGATGGAATACGCCGTCCCGGTCGAGGCCCTGCCGGAGGTGCTCCACGAGATCGACTCCTGGCTGGAGGCAAGCGGCACCCGGATCGGGTTCCCCGTGGAGGTGCGCTTCGCCGCACGGGACGACGTCTGGTTGTCGACCGCGTACGGCCGCGAGACCGCGTACGTCGCAGTGCACCAGTATCACCGGCGCGATCACCGCGCGTACTTCGATGCGGTCGAGTCGATCATGCGTGCCGTGGACGGCCGTCCGCACTGGGGAAAGATGCACGGACGCGCCGCCGCCGACCTGCGTGCGGCCTACCCACGATTCGACGATTTCCTGGCTGTCCGCGATCGCGTGGACCCCGCCCGCATGTTCGCCAATCCGTATCTCGACCGAGTGCTCGGCGCATGACCGGCGCCGCCGCGCTCAGGTGAACGCGGCTCGGATCGAATTGCGCGCGAGGAGCTTCCGCTCCTCTTCGGTGAGACCGAGCTCGTCGTGCAAGGCAGCGAACACGTCGTCGACGTAACCGCCGAAGTACGCGGGATCATCGGAGTTGATGGTCACCGCCAAGCCTGCATCGAGCATCCGGTGCAACGGGTGCACTGACAGCGACTCGACGACGTGCAACCTCACGTTCGACAACGGGCAGGTGGTGAGCGGGATCTGCTCCTCGACGAGGCGCTCGACGAGAGCAGGGTCTTCCAGCGAACGAATCCCGTGGTCGATGCGTTCGGCCCCGAGCAGATCGAGTGCCTGCCACACGTACTCGGGCGGCCCCTCTTCCCCGGCGTGCACGGTGATGTGCAGACCCTCCGCCCGGGCGCGCGCGAAGACGTCTTCGAAGAGTGACGGCGGGTACCCGACCTCCGCCGAATCGAGGCCGAGCGCGACGATCGGGGCCTGAAGCCGCATCAGCTCGCCGAACATCGCGTGGGCGTCCGGTACCGGATGGTCGCGCACGATCGAGGCGATCATGGCCGCGTCGACACCGAACTCCCGGCGGGACACCGCGACGGCATCGGACAGTCCCTCCACCACGTCCTCGAGCGGGACTCCGCGCACCACATGCGCCTGCGGATCGAAGAAGAACTCGGCGTGGGTGATCCCGGCGCGTGCAGCGCGCGCAAGGTAGCCGCGCGCGAGATCGGAGAAGTCCTCGGCGGTACGGAGAACCTCCATGTTCGCGTAGTACAGATCGAGAAACGACTGCAACCCCGAGAACTCGTGCCCGGACAGAAGGTAGTCGACGTCTCCGTGCGGCAACGTCACGTGGTTGCGTTCGGCCAGTTCGAGCATCAGTTCCGGCTCGAGCGTGCCCTCGATGTGCACGTGCAGTTCGGCCAGTGCATCTTCCGGCGACGCGTGCCGATCCACGTCGCCGAGATCGTCTCTCGATGTCACGGGCGTGTCCTCTCTGTCGGCTCTTCCGGCCCTGCTCAGGGCACTAGCGGCCCTGCCACACGGGTGGCCGCTTTTCCGCGAATGCCGTCGCACCTTCGCGCGCATCTTCGGAGACGAACACGGGAGCGGCCAGCTCCATCTGCTTCGAGAACGCTTCGTCCGCCGCCCAGTCCACCGACTTGGCGATGATCTCCTTGGTCACCGCCACCGCCAGCGGGCCGTTGGCGGTGATGCGCTCGGCAAGCGCGAGGGCGCCGTCGAGTGCCGCGCCGGGCTCGGTCAGGGTGTTGACGAAACCGAAGCCGTGGGCTTCTTCCGCGGTGAAGGAGTCGCCGGTCAGAGCCAGTTCCATCGCCTTCTGGTACGGAATGCGGGACGGAAGCCGCAGCAGGCCACCGCCTGCCGCGACCAGACCTCGTTTGACCTCGGGAATGCCGAACTTCGCGTTCTTCGCGGCGACCACCAGATCGGTCGCGAGAACCAGTTCGGTGCCGCCGGCCAGCGCGAAACCTTCGACTGCCGCGATGAGCGGCTTGCGGGGCGGGGCTTCGGTGAAGCCGAGTCCCTTGCCGGGGATCGCAACGTTCTCACCCGCGACGAATGCCTTGAGGTCCATGCCGGCGCAGAAGTTCCCGCCGGCGCCGGTCAGCACACCGACCGAGAGTCCGGCGTCCTCGTCGAGGGTGTCGACCGCGTCGGCGAGACCGCGACTGACCGCCGCGTTGACCGCGTTTCGGGCGTCGGGCCGGTTGATGGTGATGACGAGGACTCGGCCACGACGCTCGAGCAGGACTTCGTCGGACATGAAAACATCCTTCTGTTGTGGGGTGCGGACCGTCCCCGCTCGCTCGGCCGGAGAATTCGGTTACCCGGTGTATACCGGACGCCGGCGGTCGCGAGAATGCCGTGTCCCACCGCTCACGCCACCCGCACGGCCACCGGATAGACGAACCCCTCGTCGTCGATGTACACCTGGTCGCCGGTACGGAACCACCCGTCGTCGGAGAACGTGTCGGCCGTCCCTACCGGGTCGTTCCAATAGCGTCTCGCGACGCTGGGGCCCCGGCACAGCAACTCACCTACACCGCTTTCGGCACCGGGACCGAGGAGACCCACCTCGATTCCCCCGAACGGGACACCCACACTGCGGGGATGCTGCTTGCGGTACTCGGACGGCAGTAACAGCCCGATGCCGCCCGTCTCGGCCACTCCCCACCCGCGGACGCATCGCGCGGAGGGGAACGACGCACGAGGATGCCGCCACGGCACCCTGATTCCGCGCGAACCCGACGCGACCACCGTGCCGCCGAACGCCAAGGTGGGCAGCAACTGCACACTGCACCCGACCGACGTCGACAGCGGCGCGGTGATGACCGTGCGGGCACTCTCGCCCGCCAGATTCATCGCGCGCGCAACTGCTTCGATCGTCGACAGCACGTTGGTGTTGGTCAGTTCGACCCCGTGCATGCCTCCGCCCCATCTGCGCACGTAGTACAGCAGCGCGAGTTCGTCCGGCGACGCTCCGCCGTCGAGGAACGCGATGCCGTCGGGCGGCGGGCCCTGGAGGCAGAGCACCGCACCGCTGTCGGCCACGATCCACTCGAGTTCGGCTTCGCTGCATGCCGGATCGGGCAGAACGGGTACGGCACCGGCGAGTACGACGCCGAGAAACGCTCGCAGCCACTCGAAGCCGTTGCAGTAGTCCACGACCACCCGGTCTGCCGGTCCGACACCTTGGTCGAGCAACCCGCCCGCCACCCTGGCGGCAGCCGACCACAGCTCGCGGTAGGTCAGGGTGTGTCCCGAACGATCAACCGCCGCAACATTGTTCGAGAATCTGAGCGCACTGCGGTCGAGGAGTTCCGCCAGGCACGGTTCGAGCCCTTCGTACTGGAGGATACCTCCGGAACGGCGCGTGACACGCTCGTCCCTCAACCACCCGGCCCCAGCGGGAATCTCCACCACCGCCAATGACATGCCACCTCCCACGGCTGCGCGTGGTTGAACTATATGGCGCGCGTCACACTCGGGGGGCGTGAACGACAAAGCGGCGTAGAACGCACACGCCGGGTCACAGTGCGGCGCTCTCGGCGGCAGTCTGCGCGCCCGCCTCGCGGCGCAGTCTCTGGCTCCGCGGACGTTCGAACGCCAGCGACGCGACGAGCCCCACCAGCAGGACTGCCGTCGGCAGCCACATGGACTGGGCCATCGCCGCCGCGAACGGTTCGTGCAAGGAGACCGGCATCTCGAGGGCATCCATCTCGGACGCACCACCACTGCCCAAGCCGTTCGCCGACAGTCGCGCGGCCATGAGCGATCCCAGTGCCGCGCTGCCGAGTACCGCCCCGACCTGCCGGGTGGTGTTGTACACGCCGGAACCCGCACCGGCCAGGGCCCGCGAGAGGTGGTGGGTGGCGGTCGCCGACAACGGCGACCAGATAGCGGCGCTCGCGACACCCATCAGCCCGATCGGCAGCAACAACTGCAGACTGGACGTGTCCGGCGTCATGACCAGCGACAGCCACGCGAACGCGACGGCGAGGAGGGCGAACCCGGCGGACGCGATCACCCTCGGATGCACCCGGTCGACCAGACGGCCCACGCCCGGCGCGAGCACCCCGCTCAGCACGGCCATCGGAATCATGAGCACTGCCGCGCCGGTCGGGCTCAGTCCCCGCACCGCCTGGGCGTAGAACATGAACGGCAGCATCACGGACGTGATCGCGAAGCCGATCGAGGCGATTCCCACGTTCGCCAGGCAGAAGTTTCGGTCGCGGAACAACACGAGCGGCACGAGTGGCTCGCCGCGGGTGACCGCCTGATACCGGACGAACACCACCAGCAACGCGATGCCGGCACCGATCAGCAACCACACCCGCGCGGACCAGTCGTACGAGTTGGCTTCCTGGATGCCGAACACGAGACAGAACAAGCCCAGTCCGCTCAGGATCACGCCTGGAATGTCGAGGCGGTGGGCGTGAGTCGGCAGAACCGGCACATACCGTACGGCGAGGAGGAAACCGACGATGCCGACGGGGACGTTCACGAAGAAGATCCACTCCCACCCCAGGGCGTCCACCAGAACGCCCCCGGCGAGGGGACCGGCCAACGTCGCGATGCCTGCCACCGCGCCCCACAACCCCATGGCACTGCCACGACGGTCGGGCGGGAAAATCCTGGTGATCACGGTCATCGTCTGCGGGGACATCATCGCCGCGCCGAACCCCTGGAACACGCGCGCCACGATGAGCATCTCGACCGTCGACGACATGCCGCACCACAGCGACGCTCCCGTGAACACGACGAGACCGCCCAGGTACATCCGCCGGGGGCCGAAACGATCGCCCAGGCGTCCGGTGACCAGTAGCGGCACCGCATACGCGAGCAGATAGGCGCTGGTGACCCAGACGACGCTGTCGATGTCGGTGTCGAACGCACGCAGGATCGCCGGGTTCGCCACGGCGACGATGGTGCTGTCCACCAGGATCATGAAGAACCCGAGGCACAGCGCGGCCAAGGCCGCCCATTGCCCGCCGGCCCCCTCCGGTGTGGCCGTACCGCTCCCCTCGGTGACACCGCTCACGAAAACCCCTCCGCTCCTCGAAGGTCTACGGTATCCCGGTGGACCCGCATCTCTCGAGCATCGCCACCTTGGCATGGTGCCGTGCGCTCGGACTCGCCGACAACGCACTCACCACGCCGGGTGCGGTACTGCGCGTGGACGCGACGACGCGCACCCTTCGCATCCTGCGGGTGGGCGAGGCCGTCGCGGTGGTCGGTCCCGAATCGGCCGTGTCGGCGATCGCGGAACTCACGCCGGACCGAATCGACGAGACCGCGGTACGCGACGCCACCGGCGGGCGCGCGGTACGCATCGAGAACCTGGGACTGTGCGCCGATTGGGTGGACGCGACGCGCGTACGCGACCCCCTCGTCTCCCACGAGGCCGAGGACCTCGCCGAACTCTTGCGCCACTGCCCTCCCGACGACGTGACCGAAACCGATCTGCCGCTCGCGTGGCCGAGCCGATCGTTCGTTCTGCTCGACGACGATCGCCGGCCCCTCGCCGGAGCGGGCTACCGCGAACTGCATTCGCTGCTCGCCGACGTGCGTGTGATCTCCGCACCCGAGTACCGGCGGATCGGACTCGCCGCGACCGTGACAACGCTCGCGACCCACGACGCGCTCGACACAGGCCTGATCCCCATGTCCCGTGTGCGGCGGGGCAACGCCGCCGCGCGTGGACTCGCTGCGGTGTCGGGGTACACCGAATGGGGAACACAGATGACCGTGCGACTACCCGCCGACCCCTAATACGCGTCGGCACGAGACAGAGCGAGGTGCGCCGTGGCCGAGAACCGCGGATCAGACAAGAAGACCGGCGGCACCTACGTCGAGCCGGGTTCCGGCTTCACCCGTGACACCCGGTACATCGACACCCGCATCACCGCCGACGGCCGCGACGGCTATCCCGTCGAGCCCGGGCGTTACCGGCTCGTCGCGGCACGGGCGTGCCCGTGGGCGAACCGCGCCGTGATCGTGCGGCGACTGCTCGGGCTCGAAGACGCGCTGTCGCTCGGCTTGTGCGGTCCCACACACGACGAACGCAGCTGGACCTTCGACCTCGATCCCGGCGGTGTCGACCCGGTACTCGGCATCCCGCGGCTCCAGGACGCCTACTTCGCCCGGTTCCCCGGGTACGACCGGGGGATCACCGTTCCCGCGATCGTCGAGGTCCCGACCGGCGAAGTCGTCACCAACGACTACGCGCAGATGACGCTCGACTTCTCCACCGAGTGGACGCGGTATCACCGCGACGGTGCACCCGAGTTGTATCCGGAGAGGTTGCGGGACGAGATCGACGAGGTGTCCGACGCCGTGTACCGCGATGTGAACAACGGCGTGTACCGGTGCGGGTTCGCAGGTTCGCAGGCGTCGTACGACCAGGCGTTCGACCGGCTGTTCGCGCGACTCGATCAGCTCGAGGAACGACTGGGCACCCGTCGTTACCTCGTGGGCGAGTCGATCACCGAGGCCGACGTGCGGCTGTTCACGACTCTGGTGCGCTTCGATCCGGTCTATCACGGCCACTTCAAGTGCAACCGGAATCCGCTCACGGCGTTTCCCGCGTTGTGGGGATACGCCCGAGACCTGTTCCAGACGCCCGGTTTCGGCGACACCGTCGATTTCGTGCAGATCAAACAGCACTACTACCTGGTGCACACCGATATCAACCCGAGCCGGATCGTTCCGCGGGGACCCGATCTGGCGAATTGGCTCAGCCCGCACGGACGCGACGTCCTGGGCGGGAGGCCGTTCGGCGACGGCACTCCGCCACCGCCGCCGCGCGTGGCCGAGAGTGTTCCTCCCGACCACGCGCCGCGTCGTCACTCTCCGAATCCGTGACCGGGGTAGGTGCCGATGCTGAAGTACACGCCGTGCGGGTCGCGGCAGACGAACCCGTGTGATCCGTAGTCCTCGTCACGGAGTTCGACGGTGACGGTCGCACCCGCGTCGACGACCTTCCGGTACAGGTCGTCGGCTATGGAGTCCTCGGGAACGACGAGATACACCGAGCCGTCGTCGGGGTGCTGGCTCAACTCGGTCTCACGCTTGACGGACCCGAGCATGAGTCCGCCGCCGTACGGCCACGTCAGTTCGGCGTGGTCGACGCGGTCCCCCTCCCCGTAGACGGCGCTTTCGGCGAATCCGAGGGTGTCGACGAGGAACCGGATCGCGGCCCGTGCGTCGCTGTAGGACAGGCACGGCCATACTCCGGGGGCGTGGCCGCTGCCGGTGGTTGTCGTGGTTGCTGTGGTCTCCGATGTGTTCGTCATGACCCCAGTCTTCGCGCCGGTGGCTCACTCGTCTTGGACGATTGGGAACACTTCCTCGGCCAGCCAGCGGGACGGCGGCACACCGGCGAGGTCGCGCCACTCCCGGGCCAGGTGGGCTTGGTCGTAGTAGCCGCACACAGCGGCGACGTCTGCGAGGCGGTGCGGTCCCGCGGTTCGCAACAGACTTCGTGAGCGGTGAAAACGCGCGACCCGCGCGACCTCCTTGGGTGGGAGGCCGAATTCTGCGACGAACCGGCCGGTGAGATGCCTACGGCTCCAGCCGAGTTCGTCGGCCACTGCCCGAACCGGACGTCCGGGGTCGGACACCAGCATCCGCCACGCCTGCGAGAGTGCGCTGTCGATTCCCACCTCGCCACTCGCCACGAGGCGTCTGGCGAGGATGCGATCGAGAATCGCGAATCTTTCCGGCCACGTCGGCGTGCCGGCCAGACCGTCGTTCAATTCCCGATAGTCCACACCCAGCACGTCCTCGAGATCGACAGCCCACGACCCCAGTGCGGCAGCAGGTACGCCGAGGAGGGCGCGGGCGCCGGCGGGCGTGAGCGACAACTGGATTCCGTGCTGGAATCCGGTGTGCGCGATGATCACCGGCGCGGACGACAAACCACTCGCGAGTGCGTCGAATGTGTCGGGCGGTCCGACGTCGGGAAGCAAGGCAACCGGCTCGCCAAACGTGATAATTACCGTAACTTCCGGTGACGGCATACCGCGATGGATTCCGGGCGGAAAGCCCGCCAGCCGATATCCTTCGTACCAACGCACGAACGGTCTCAGCAGCGGCGCAGGCCGCTGCCGAGCACCCTGGGAAACCCCGACTGCGCCAGAAGAGCCGGTCACTCGACAAGCGTAACCAGCTCCCGCAGAAAAGAGGACAGAAGCCGAATGAAGGACACCACGGGACCCGTCGAGAAAATGCTCGTGCGGTTGCTCGACAACGGCAGCAAGCTGCAGGGACCCGCAGTTGCGAAGTACGTCGACCTCCTGCGTCGTGCGCATCCGGACGAATCCCCCGCGCAGATCATCACGCGTCTCGAAAAGCAGTTCCTGCTCGGCGTCACGGGCAGCGGATCCGCGGTGGGCGCGACCGCAGCCTTCCCCGGAGTGGGCACCGTCGCGGCACTCGGCGCGGTGGGCGCGGAGACGATCTTCTTCCTCGAAGCGTCGGCTCTGCTCACCCTCGCGATCGCGGCCGTACACGGCATCGAACCCCACGACCACGAACAGCGACGGGCACTCGTGCTGGCGGTCGCGCTCGGCGACACCGGCAAGGAGATCGTCGCGGCGGCCACAGGTACGTCGATGAAGAACTTGCCGAAAGCGCTCACCGGCCAACTCGACAACAAGCAGTTGAAGGTCGTGAACAACTCGCTCGTGAAGGGATTCGTTCGCAAGTACCTCGCCAAACGGAGCGCACTGGTGCTGGGCAAACTGGTCCCCGCCGGAATCGGTGCCGCGATCGGTGGCGCGGGCAACCGTGCGATCGGGAAGCGCACCATCACCAACGCCCGCGACGCCTTCGGCCCGCCGCCCGCGACCTGGAGCGAACTCCGGACGGTGCCTCCCGTGGCCTGACGGTGGACGTGCCGTCCGCGTACGTCCGGCGGCTGTCCCACACCCGGGTACCGATACGGTCCCGGCTCACCTCCGTACGAGCGAGACCGAAACCTCGCTGTACCCGCCGGCCGGATAGGTGGCGTAGACAAGGTGGGCGCCCTCGGCCGCGGTCAGCGAGGTGGTCGCGCCGAGCAGTTCCTCGACGAGCACGGTCAGTTCGAGTCGCGCGAGCGGTGCTCCGGGACACGCGTGGACGCCACGTCCGTAGAGCAGGTTCGGTTCCGGGTCACGGTCGAATGAGAATTCGTCGGGATCGCCGAAGATCTCCTCGTCACGGTCGGCGGACGCCCACAGCACCAGGACGCGTTCGCCCGCCGGGATGGCGCGATCGGCGACGACGACATCGCGCGTCGTGCGACGCCGATTGGCGATGAGCGGCGGCCGGATTCGCAGGATCTCGTCGCACGCGGCGCGGATTCGGTCCGGCTCGGCTCTCAGCACACTCTGCACGTCGGGGCGGGATGCCAGGAATGACGCGACGATGCCGACACCCGCACTGATGGTGCTCAGTTCCCCGACCGTCCAGTTGCGGATCATGGAGACGAGTTCGTCGTCGGAGAGCGGCCTTCCGTCGACCCGCTCTGCGAGCAGTTCGGAGGTCACGTCGTGCGTAGGGTTCTCACGCCGCTCGTCGAGTTGTTCGCGGATGTAGCTGTCGAACTCGCCGGCGACGGCGGCCATCGCCTCACGGTCGAGTGCGAGCGTGGCCTCGCGATTCCTGCGAGCCCACTCGCGGAGCGGTTCGTGCAACCGTTCGGGCCAGCCCATGAATCGGCACTGCATGTGGTTCGCGAACGGCTCGGCCAGAGCCGACATGATTTCCACTTCCCCGTCGCCGAGCGCGTCCAGCAGTCCGCGCGTCACCTCACGGCAGTCGGGTTCGAAGGCGCGCATCCGTTCCGGAGTGAAGTACCGGTCGTTGATGTCGCGGAACAGGGTGTGCTCGGGCGGGTCCATGCCGTTGGGGACGGACCGTCGAGGGGAGACCCGATTGCTGAAGGCCGCGGGGTCGTCGAGGATGCGCACCACGTCGGCGTGGCGGAACACCGCCCAATTGCCGTACGCGCTGTGGGCCACGGGGCACCGGTGCCGCATGTCGTCGTAGGCGGCGATCTGGTTGTCCTGAACGGCAGACGAGCGGGGGTCCCAGTCCACGGGCATTTCGTCGGACATGTGCCCTCCTCGTCGGAGCGGTACGGGCGTGTCCAGTGTGCCGCCCCTGAACCGCTCCCCGGGTGCGTTTGCGTCCACCCTCGTGAACTCGTCGTGTGCCCATTCCCGCCATGCGGACATCGTGAGTCGTCGCGGTCCTGCACGTAAGCTCACGAAGGCTCGTGGCACGGTGCCGCGTGGCCGAGTGCAAGGGGGTTCTCACCGGTGACAACACCGTCAGCGCACACGCCGTACGGCGGTGCAGGATTCGGTGGGCAGCCGTCTGTGCCGCCCGCGGGGATCGTCGTCCAAGGACTGACCAAGGCGTTCGGCACTCACACCGCGGTGGCGGACCTGAGTTTCACGGTTCCTCCCGGTTCCGTCACCGGTTTTCTCGGACCCAACGGTTCCGGTAAGACGACCACGCTGGGCATGGTGCTCGGCCTCATCCGCCCGACCTCCGGAGCCGCTTTCGTCGACGGTGTCCCGTTCGCAGACCTCGAGCACCCCGCACAGACCGTGGGCGCGGTACTCGACGCGCGCAGCGCACACCCGAAACACACGGCTCTGACACACCTGCGCGTGTACTGCGCGGCAATCGGGGTTCCCGACACCCGCGCGACCCAGATGCTCGACCTGGTCGGCCTGGCGCCCGCCGCGAAGCGCCGTATCGGTGAGTTCTCGCTCGGCATGCGGCAGCGCCTCGCGCTCGCGACCGCGCTGCTGGGGCAGCCGCGGTACCTGGTCCTCGACGAACCGGCCAACGGTCTCGATCCCGAGGGCATGGCCTGGCTACGCGATTTCCTCGTCTCCTACGCCCGCAACGGCGGGACCGTGCTGATCTCGAGCCACATCCTGCGCGAGGTCGAACAGATGGCAGACCACCTCGTCATCATCAGCAACGGAGCACTCGTGGCCGCGAGCAGCATGGAGGAACTCCGTGCGACGTACCGGCCACGTGTCCTGGTGGCCGCATCGGACCCTGCCAGGCTCGCCACCGCCCTCGCCGCGGCCCGGCACACCGACGCGCAGGTCCAGCCCGACGGGCGTCTGGCGGTCGTGGGCCTCTCGGTCGACCGGATCACCACGCTCGCCGCCGAATCACAGGTCACCCTCTTCGGCACGACCGTCGAGAGTGTCGACCTCGAGCAGGTGTACCTGTCGATGACCGCCGGTCGCTACACGGCTACGCACCCCGGGCCCGGCGGCCCGTGGAACGGCCCCGGCTGGGGACAGCCGCCGCACCCGGCCCAGCAGTACCCGGGCTACCAGCAGTATCCGGGACCCGCGCAGATCACTCACCCGCCGCAATACGCGAATCCCCAGCACCCCGGGCCCCACCAGCAGTACGCGCCGCAGCCGTACCCCCCGCAGCCGTACCCCCCGCAGCCGTATCCCGCCCAGCCGAACCCGCCACAGCAGTACTACGGCCCACCGCAGCAACAGCCGACCGGATCAGAAGGACCCTCCGCATGACCGCGCTCCTGACCGCCGAGTTCCGCAAAGTGCTGAGCTTGCGCTACTGGTGGATTCTCGGCATCGCTCCGCTCCTCGTCGGACTGTTCTGCGGGGCGCTGACGCTGCCGGTGATGCGTCAACTCGAAGACGTGGTCGGTGAGGACTTCGCGGAAGCCGCCGCAGCGGCAGTGGGCATCTCACTGGCCCTGGCACTGGTGTTCCTCTTCGCGGCATTGTTCGGGGTGGTCAACACCGGCAGCGAATTCCAGCACCGCACGGTGATCACGACGTTCCTCACCACGCGGGGCCGCGACCGGGTTCTCGCAACAAAGCTGGCGGTCGTCGCGATCTTCGGTCTGGCGTACTGCCTCGTCGCCGAAGCAATCTCCGCCCTGACCATTTTGTTGTTCGGCGGCGGGTTCAGCGGTGCCGATTTCGGAACGGTCGGCGCGGTCCTCGGCACCGGTCTGCTCTGCGCCGTGCTGTGGGCGCTGATCGGCGCGGGACTCGGACTGCTCACCGGCTCGATGACGGGTTCCGTTCTCGCGATCTGCGCGTGGATCCCGTTCGGTGAACTGATCGTCTCGCTGGTCCTGCACGGGATCGGGCTGGGCGCGATCGCGCAGTACCTGCCCGGACAGGTCACCTGGTACACGCTGTTCTCGGTGGTCGAAATGCCGGACGACGTCGAGATGGCGGTGCGGTGGCCGCTCGCACCCCTCCTCCTGATTCTCTGGACGGTGCTGTTCTGTGGCCTCGGCTGGTGGCGGACCCGCAACCGCGACTTCGTCTGACCCCGCGCGCTCACCGGTGTCGCCGGGCGGCGATAGTGTCGATCGGATGGCACACCTCACCGCACCGGAGTCGCCTCCGACCGGCTGGATACGCCGGCTCGGAGGCGAAGCCCTGCGCCACCGCACTCAGGCGCTGGGGGCTCTCGCGGTCACGATCGTCGCTGCACTGATCGATATCGCGTTCCCGCTGCTGACGAAGGTCGCCCTCGACAGTGCGACCGGACAGGGCGACGTCGCCCCGGACGACACGCGACTGATCGGGCTGGCCGCGGGTGCGATCGCTGCCGGTGCGGTCGTCCGGTTCGGATGCCAGTACGGCCGGCGCATGCTCGCCGGACGCTTGTCTCTGAACGTCCAGCACGACCTTCGGCTCCGGCTGCTCGGATCGCTGCAACGGCTCGACGGTCACGGACAGGACCGGATCCGGACCGGCCAGGTGGTGTCCCGGTCGATCACGGACCTGCAACTCGTCCAGGGATTGCTCGCACTCGTACCGATGTCCGCGGGTGCGCTGTTGCAGTTCGTTCTCTCCGTCGTGATCATGCTCGCGCTGTCCCCGCTGCTCACACTCGTCGCGGTGGTGGCGGTGCCGATCATCGTGACGGTGGTCCGCGTCGTCCGTCCCACACTGTTCGCGGCCACGTGGTCGGCGCAGCAGCGCGCGGCGGATCTCGCACAGCACGTCGAGGAAACGGTCACCGGCGTGCGGGTGGTCAAAGGTTTCGGACAGGAAAGCCGGGCGGTCGATCAACTCGAGGATCACGGGCGCCGGCTCTACGCCGAACGATTGCGCGCGGCCCGGGTGAACTCCCGGTTCGCCGCACCGATGGGCGCCATCCCCCAGCTGGGACTGGTAGCCACCATTGCGATCGGCGGCTGGCTCGCCCTCGAAGGCACGATCACCGTCGGTACGTTCGTCGCGTTCACTGCCTATGTCGCAACGACCACCGCGACGACCCGGACCCTCGCCCAGGTCGTGATCATGGCGCAACTCTCCCGCGCGGCCGTCGAGCGTGTGTACGAAGTGATCGACACCGAGCCCGATGTCGCCGATCCCCCGCACCCTGCGACCCTCCCCGAGGGTCCGCTCGGACTGGCGTTCCGCAACGTCACCTTCGGTTTCGAACCCGGCCGCGATGTCCTGCGCGGTGTCGACCTCGAACTGTCCCCCGGCGAGACCGTCGCGGTCGTCGGCCCCGCCGGTTCCGGCAAAACCGCCATGTCGCTGCTCGTCCCGCGGTTCTACGCGCCTCACGCCGGATCGGTGTGCGTGACCTCGAACGGCGAGGACGTCGACGTCGCATCGCTGCGCGCCGCCGACGTGCGTTCGGCGGTGAGCCTGGTCTTCGACGAACCGTTCCTGTTCTCCGACACCGTCGCCTCCAACATCGCGCTCGGTCGCCCCGATGCGACCGACGAGGAGATCCGCGCCGCCGCCACGGCGGCACGGGCGGACGAGTTCATCGAGGCGCTGCCCGACGGGTACGACACCGTCGTCGGCGAACGGGGCCTGACGCTGTCGGGCGGACAGCGACAGCGCGTCGCACTCGCCCGGGCTCTGCTCGTCGACCCGCGTGTCCTGATTCTCGACGATGCGACGTCCGCGGTGGACGCGGAAACCGAAGCCGCGATCTACGCCGCGCTCCGGGCACAGCCCCAGCGCACCACCCTCGTGCTCGCCCACCGCCGCTCCACGCTGGCTCTCGCCGACCGCGTCGCGGTGCTCGACGGTGGCCGGATCGTCGACGTGGGCACCGCCGACGAACTCGACGCACGCAGTCCCGTGTTCCGGCGGCTTCTGTCGAGCAGTGAGGTTCTCGACGAGGACCTGCCCGGCGAGCCGGAGTCCCTCGACGCCCATGTCCTCTGGCCCACGGAATTCGAGCCCGAGGCCACCACACCGGCGGCCACCGGGGCACCGCCCGCTCCACGCGGCCCCGGAGGCGGTGGACCGGGCAGCGGCGCACTCGGCGCCGTCGCTCCGACACCGGAGTTGCGCGCAGCGGTGGCCGCACTGCCACCGGCTACCGAGACCCCGGGTGACGCCCCGGCATTGCGTTCGGATGCGCTGCGCCGACCGGATCCCGAGTTCCGCTTGTGGACCACCCTGCGGCCGGTGCGGCTGTTGCTCGCCGCCGTGGCAGTGTGCCTGGCGGTCGAGTCGCTCATCGGAATCGCGTTTCCGACGATCGTGCGATTCGCCGTCGACCGCGGCGTGACGCCCGGCAACCCGCAGGCGCTGTGGGAAGCGGCGTTCGCGGGCACAGTCCTCGCGCTGCTCGGCTGGGCGGCGGTGGCGATCCTGACGATCCTGACCGCCCGGGCCGGCGAGCGGGTCCTGTTCGGACTGCGCGTCCGCAGTTATGCGCACCTGCAGAGACTCGGGCTCGACTACTACGAACGGGAACTGTCGGGCCGGATCATGACGCGCATGACGACGGACGTGGATGCGCTGTCCCAGTTCATCCAGACGGGTCTGTCGACCGCGGTGGTCAGCGTGCTGACGCTGACCGGCATCTCCGTCGCGCTGATCGTGACCGACGGATCGCTGGCCCTCGTCGTCCTGGCGGCGATCCCCGTCCTCATCGCGGTGACGTTCTGGTTCAGGTCTGTCTCACGCGATGCATATGCGCAGTCCCGCGAGCGCATATCGCAGGTCAACGCGATGTTCCAGGAGAACGTGACGGGTCTGCGGGCCGCGCAGGCCTATCGCCGTGAGGAGAACGCGGCCCGGCTGTTCGCCGAGCGTGCCGACTCGTACCGTCGCAGCCGCATGCGGTCGCAGCGAGCGATCTCGCTGTACTTCCCCTTCATCTCGCTGCTTTCGGACCTCGCGCTGGCGGCTGTCGTGTTCGTCGGCGCGCGCGAGGTCGCGTCGGGTGCTGCCACTCCCGGTGTGCTCATCGCCTTCGTGCTCTATCTGAACCTGCTCTTCGCTCCCATCCAGCAGTTGTCGCAGGTGTTCGACGGTTACCAGCAGGCCCGCGTCGGGCTCCGCCGCATCGGCGACCTTCTGCGCACCGAGAGTTCCCTCGAAACCGGGCCGACCGGGGACGTTCCCATTTCCGGTCACCTGCACGGCGACGTGAGCCTTCGCGGCGTCGGGTTCCGGTACAGCGGCGCCGACAGCGATGCGCTCACCGACGTGGATCTCGACATTCCCGCGGGCGCGACCGTGGCGCTGGTCGGCCGCACCGGCGCCGGAAAGTCGACGGTCGTCAAACTGCTGGCGCGGTTCTACGACCCCACCTCCGGTGCGGTGCGCGTCGACGGGACCGATGTGAGGCGTTACCGCCTGCCGGACTACCGCGCAAGGCTCGGCGTGGTGCCGCAGGAGGCGCACCTGTTCACCGGGTCCATCGCGAGCAACATCGCCTACGGCCGGCCCGAGTCGAGTCGCGAGCGCATCGAGAGTGCGGCCGGGGCCGTCGGTGCTCTGGACATGATCGCCGGGCTGAGCGGCGGTATGCACCATCCCGTCGGTGAGCGCGGGCAAGGACTGTCCGCGGGGCAGCGCCAGCTCATCGCGCTCGCCCGCGCGGAACTGGTCGACCCCGACCTGTTGCTGCTCGACGAGGCGACCGCGACCCTCGATCCCGCCACGGAACGCGCGGTGCTCGAGGCAGGGGCGACCGTCACGCGTTCGCGCACCGCGGTCGTCGTAGCGCATCGCCTCGCAACGGCAGCGCGCGCCGATCTCGTCGTGGTGGTCGACGGCGGACGGATCGTCGAAGCCGGACCCCACGAGACGTTGCGTCGTGCGGGCGGTCTGTACACCACGTTGTGGCAACTCGCCAGCGGAGCGCTCGTGCCGGAGACGGTGGGCGACGGCGTCGTACACCCGTCTTCGTCACAGATCACACGTGAGTCCTCGCATTTGTAACGGGGTCCGTTCTGCGGCGATGCACGATTGAGGGAATAATCGGCGGTCGAGAACCGTCGTCGATGGTGACCCCGTCGACTCAGATTGTGAGGTGGCTCTCGGGCATGGATGATCAGTTCGGATCGTCACACACCCACCAGCTAGCCTCATATGCATAGGCGCTCCGATCGGGTACCGAAGAAAGAAACGAGGCGAACAACTGCCGTGAGCAGCAGCTCTACATCACAGTTCGGACAGAACCAGTGGTTGGTTGACGAGATGTACCAGCGGTTTCAGGACGATCCGTCGTCCGTGGACGAGAGCTGGCACGAGTTTCTCACCGACTATTCTCCCGAGGCACACGTGGCCGGAGGCTCCAACGGCGCCGAGGTGAAGACCCCCGAGAAGTCCACTCAGCCCTCCGCCACCAAGACTGCCCCGGCTGCTGCACCCGCAGCGCCGAAGGCGTCCGCCTCGTCTACCAAGGCTCCCGCGAAGTCCTCCGACAACGCCGGTAACTCTGCTGCGAAGCCGGCTGCCGCGCCGGCGAAGGCCGCACCGGCCAAGCCTGCGACCGCGTCCAAGCCTGCGACCGCGTCCAAGCCTGCTCCGAAGCCGGCGAGCGCCTCTTCCGACAAGAAGTCCGAGGAGACCAAGGTTCTCCGGGGCGCGGCTGCTGCCGTCGCGAAGAACATGAACGCCTCGCTGTCGATCCCGACGGCCACCAGCGTTCGCGCGGTCCCCGCGAAGTTGATGTTCGACAACCGCATCGTCATCAACAACCACCTCGCCCGCACCCGGGGCGGCAAGGTCTCGTTCACTCATCTTCTCGGCTACGCGATCGTCCAGGCGGTCAAGGCGTACCCGAACATGAACAACCACTACGCCGAGATCGACGGGAAGCCCAACCTCGTCACCCCCGCGCACACCAACCTCGGTCTCGCGATCGACCTGCCGGGCAAGAACGGTTCGCGTTCGCTCGTCGTCGCCGCAATCCGCAACTGCGAGACGATGAACTTCGCGCAGTTCTACTCGGCGTACGAGGACATCGTCCGCCGCGCGCGCGACGGCAAGCTCACCGGCGAAGACTTCTCCGGCGTCACCATCTCGCTGACCAATCCGGGCGGCATCGGCACCGTGCATTCGGTGCCGCGCCTGATGGGCGGCCAGGGAGCGATCATCGGTGCCGGTGCGATGGAGTACCCCGCCGAGTTCCAGGGCGCATCCGATGCGCGTATCGCCGAGATGGGCATCGGCAAGCTGCTGACGCTGACCTCGACCTACGACCACCGGGTCATCCAGGGCGCCGAATCGGGTGAGTTCCTCAAGACCATCCACCAGCTGCTGATCTCCGACGAGTTCTACGACGAGATCTTCCACACGCTGCACATTCCTTACGAGCCGGTCCGCTGGCGCAAGGACGTGCCCGAGGGCCTGGTCGACAAGAGCACCCGCGTGCTCGAGCTCATCGCCGCCTACCGCAGCCGCGGCCACCTCATGGCCGACACCGATCCGCTGCAGTTCGTCCGCGACAAGTTCCGGTCGCATCCGGATCTCGACGTGATCACCCACGATCTGACGCTGTGGGATCTCGATCGCGAGTTCAACGTCGGCGGCTTCCACGGCAAGCAGAAGATGAAGCTGCGCGACGTCCTGTCGGTGCTGCGCGACGCGTACTGCCGCCACGTCGGTATCGAGTACACGCACATCCTCGAGCCCGAGCAGCAGCAGTGGATCCAGGAACGCGTCGAGGCGCACCACGTCAAGCCGACGGTCGCCCAGCAGAAGTACATCCTCAGCCGTCTCAACGCCGCCGAGGCGTTCGAGACGTTCCTGCAGACCAAGTACGTCGGCCAGAAGCGTTTCTCGCTCGAGGGGTCCGAGTCGGTCATCCCGATGATGGACGCCATCATCGATCAGGCCGCCGAGCACCAGCTCGACGAAGTCGCCATCGCGATGCCGCACCGTGGCCGCCTCAACGTGCTCGCCAACATCGTGGGCAAGCCGTACTCCCAGATCTTCACGGAGTTCGAGGGCAACCTGAACCCGGCCGCCGCACACGGCTCCGGCGACGTGAAGTACCACCTGGGCGCCGAGGGCACCTACATCCAGATGTTCGGCGAGAACGACATCAAGGTGTCGCTCACCGCCAACCCGTCGCACCTCGAAGCCGTCAACCCGGTGCTCGAGGGCCTGGTTCGCGCCAAGCAGGACATCCTCGACAAGGGCGAGAGCGGCTTCACCGTTCTGCCGCTGCTGCTGCACGGCGACGCCGCGTTCGCGGGTCAGGGTGTCGTGGCGGAGACGCTCAACCTCGCATTGCTGCGCGGCTACCGCACCGGCGGCACCGTGCACATCGTGGTCAACAACCAGGTCGGCTTCACCACCGCCCCGGAACACTCGCGTTCGTCGGAGTACTGCACCGATGTGGCGAAGATGATCGGTGCGCCGATCTTCCACGTCAACGGTGACGACCCCGAGGCGTGTGTGTGGGTCGCGCAGCTCGCCGTGGACTTCCGCGAGAAGTTCCACAAGGACGTCGTGATCGACATGATCTGCTACCGCCGCCGCGGCCACAACGAGGGCGACGATCCCTCGATGACGCAGCCGGCGATGTACGACGTCATCGACACCAAGCGCAGCGTCCGCAAGAGCTACACCGAGGCCCTGATCGGCCGCGGGGACATCTCGCTCAAGGAAGCCGAAGACGCCCTGCGCGACTACCAGGGTCAGCTCGAGCGGGTCTTCAACGAGGTGCGCGAGCTGGAGAAGTACCAGCCGGAACCGTCCGAATCGGTCGAGCTCGACCAGACTCCGCCCGCGCGTCTGAAGACTGCTGTCGACAAGGACGTGCTCGAGCGGATCGGCGACGCGTTCGCCGATGTGCCCGACGGCTTCAGCGTGCACCCGCGCGTCAAGCCCGTGATCGAGAAGCGCCGTACGATGTCGCGCGAGGGCCACATCGACTGGGCCTACGCCGAGCTCCTCGCATTCGGCTCGCTCGTCGAGCAGGGCGCACTCGTGCGCCTGGCCGGCCAGGACTCGCGTCGCGGCACCTTCACGCAGCGTCACTCGGTGCTGATCGACCGCAAGACGGGCGAGGATTACAGCCCGCTCGCGGCAGTCGCCGCCGAGGCCGGTAACGGCGGACGCTTCATGGTGTACGACTCGGCTCTGACCGAGTTCGCAGGCCTGGGCTTCGAGTACGGCTACTCGGTGGGCAACCCCGATGCACTCGTGCTGTGGGAGGCGCAGTTCGGCGACTTCGTCAACGGCGCGCAGTCGATCATCGACGAGTTCATCTCGTCGGGTGAGGCCAAGTGGGGCCAGCTTTCGGACGTCGTGCTGCTGCTGCCGCACGGCCACGAGGGTCAGGGCCCCGACCACACCTCGGGCCGTATCGAGCGCTGGCTCCAGCTGTGCGCCGAGGGCTCGATGACCGTGGCGATGCCGTCGACCCCGGCGAGCTACTTCCACTTGCTGCGCCGTCACCACCTGGACGGCATCCGCCGCCCGCTCGTGGTGTTCACGCCGAAGTCGATGCTGCGCAACAAGGCTGCGGTCAGCAACATCGAGGACTTCACCGAGGGCAAGTTCCGTTCCATCCTCGAAGAGGTCCCGTTCGAGGACGGATCTGCCGACCGCTCGAAGGTCGAACGTGTCCTGCTGACCTCCGGCAAGATCTACTGGGAACTGCTCGCGAAGAAGCAGAAGGAAGGCCGCGACGACATCGCGATCGTCCGTGTCGAGCAGCTGTACCCGGTGCCGCGTCGCCGTATCGCCGAGACGCTCGAGCAGTACCCGAACGCGTCCGAGTTCTTCTGGGTCCAGGAAGAGCCGGCGAACCAGGGTGCATGGCCGTTCTTCGGTCTGGCGCTGCCCGAGATGCTCCCGGAGAAGCTGGCCGGGATCAAGCGGATCTCGCGTCGCGCGATGTCCGCGCCGTCCTCGGGATCGAGCAAGGTCCACGCTGTCGAACAGCAGGAGATCCTCGAGAAGGCCTTCACGCGGTAAGAAGCCCCGTTGCGGTCCCTCACGGGGGCCTGACGGTTCTCATGCGAGCCGGGTCGGTTCGTCCTACGGGACGACCGGCCCGGCTCGCGAGGTTTCGACGGCGATCGGCTCCGACGGCAGCCCGCCGATCGAGTCCGGCTGAGCCGACGCCACCACCGCAGGAAGCGCGGCGACCGCCAGATCGACGAACTGCTCGCGGGTGAGTGCGGAGTCGTGGTTCGGCGCGGTGTCCGGGTCGTGCGCCGGAGACGGCGAGATGCCCTGCTCCTGCAGCCACGCGATCGTGATGTCCTCGACGAACGCCACCCAGCCGCGGACCGCGAGGCGGACCATTGCGTCGACATCGATACCGATGCTCGGCAGGTGCGTGACCGTGCGCTCGACCATGGCGCGCCGAGTCTCCTCGAAGACCGCCCGCATGTCGGGGTCGCCGCTGACCGAACCCCGGAGCATCGAGACGTAGGTGGCGGGGCGTTCGGTGACGTAGTCGACGTACGCGACGACGGTGCCGCGCAGCATCTCCATCGGATCCAGGCTCTCGTCGGGAGCGGTCCGTTCGAGCATGTCGCGGCTGATGTGCTGCACGACCGCCACCTGGAAATCGTGCTTGGACCCGAAGTAGTGGAACAGCAGTCCGCGCGACACCCCGGCGCGGTCGGCGATGTCCTCGACCGAGATCTGGTCGAGGGAGCGACTGGCGAGTAGCTCCACGCCGAGCTCGATCAGTTGAGCACGGCGTTGCTGTGGACTCAGGCGGGTTCGCCGCCCTCGTTTCACGGAACTGTTGCCTTTCACCGTTCCATGCAAGCATTCTTATTGAATAATGGTCAACAACCTATTGACCACGTCACGCCGACCCCTTAATCTCAGATACATGAGTCTTCCGGTTACAGACACCTCCGCCGGTGAGAGCACCCGCCGGATCGATACGCTGATCATCGGCAGTGGGTTCGCCGGACTCGGCGCCGCCATCAAGCTCTCGCAGGCCGGCAAGGAATTCCTGGTCCTCGAACGCGCGGCCGAGGTGGGTGGCACCTGGCGCGACAACACCTATCCCGGTGCCGCGTGCGACGTGCCGTCGAACCTCTACTCCTACTCGTTCGCACTCAATCCCGGATGGACACGCTCGTTCTCGCCCCAGCCCGAGATCCAGGCGTACATCACCTCCGTGGCCGACAAGTACGAGGTCCGCCGGCGCACCGTGTTCGGCTGCGACGTCCAGGACGCACACTGGAACGGCGACACGCACCGCTGGGACGTGCGCACCACCCGTGGCGATTTCAGCGCCAAGAACCTCGTCTCCGCGGTCGGCGCCCTGTGCGAACCCTCGCTTCCCGACATCGCGGGACTCGACCGCTTCGGCGGCGAGATCTTCCACTCCGCCCGGTGGAACCACGACGCCGACCTCACCGGTAAGCGGGTTGCCGTCATCGGGACCGGCGCCTCTGCCATCCAGATCGTGCCCGCTATCGCCGGCACGGTCGCGCACCTCGACGTGTACCAGCGCACCGCGCCGTGGGTGCTCCCCCGCGCCGACCGCGAATACACGAAGGCCGAAAAGTTCGCCTTCCGGTACATTCCCGGCTTCCAGCGACTCTCACGCACCCTGCAGTACCTCATGCGGGAAACACAGGTGGTCGGGCTCGCCAAGGCACCCGTCTTCATGAAGCCGCTCGAACTCGCCGCGAGGGCGCAGATCCGCCGGGGCATCTCCGATCGCGCCCTGCGGCGCAAGGTCACCCCGAATTTCGGAATCGGCTGCAAGCGCATGCTGATCTCCAACAACTACTACCCGGCACTCGACCGCCCGAACGTCGACCTGGTCACCGACGGCATCGCCGAGGTCACCACCGACGGCATCGTGACGAAGGACGGCACCACCCGCGAGGTCGACGCGATCGTCGTCGCCACCGGATTCCACGTCACCGACTCCCCGATGTTCGCGGGGATCTTCGGCAAGGACGGTCGCTCTCTCGCAGACGTATTCGACGAAACCGGCATGCAGGGATACAAGGGGTCCACGGTCGCGGGGTTCCCGAACCTGTTCTTCCTCGTCGGCCCCAACACCGGCCTCGGACACACGTCCATGGTGTACATGATCGAGTCGCAGCTCAACTATCTCGTCGACGCGATCGACACGATCGATCGGCATCGTCTCGGCACCGTCGAAGTGCGCCAGGACGCCCAGGACGAGTACAACCGGGGAATCCAGGACGCACTGAAGAACAGCGTGTGGAACAACGGCGGCTGCGCTAGCTGGTACCTCGACAAGCACGGCAACAACACGACGCTCTGGCCCGGTTTCACTTTCGAATTCCGCCGCATCACCAAGCATTTCGACCTCGACGCGTACCGTAGCGTGGCCGAGTCCGATCTCCCGGCACCTGCCGAAGCCGTCGAATCCGCCGGCACCACCACCGAGCGCACCGCGCCCGCATCCAGGAAGGCTGCACTCCAGTGAGCGAATTCGAGGGCCGGGTCGTCGTCATCACGGGAGCCGCATCCGGAATCGGGCGGGCGCTCGCCGTCGACCTCGCCGGTCGGGGCGCCGCACTCGCACTGTCCGACGTCGATACGGTGGGTCTCGCGGAAACCGCGCGCCTGGCAAGCAGTCTCGGTGCCGAGGTGAAGTCCGATCACCTCGACGTCACGCAGCGGGAAGCTGTGTACGCGTACGCCGACGCCGTCGTCGCCCGCTTCGGCAAGGTCAACCAGTTGTACAACAACGCGGGGATCGCCTATCACGGCGAGTTCGAACGGTCCGAGTTCAAGGACATCGAACAGATCGTCGATGTGGATTTCTGGGGCGTCGTCAACGGCACCAAAGCCTTTCTGCCGCACCTGATCGCATCCGGAGACGGGCACCTGATCAATGTCTCGAGCCTGTTCGGCCTCCTGGGCATCCCCGGCCAGACGGCATACAACGCCGCCAAGTTCGCGGTTCGCGGATTCACCGAATCCTTGCGCCAGGAAATGCTGATCGCCAAGCATCCTGTCCGCGTGACCTGTGTGCACCCGGGCGGTATCAAGACCGCCATCGCACGGAACGCGGCAGTGCCCGACGGCGACGACCAGCAGAGCTTCGCGCAGTTCTTCGACAGCAAACTCGCCCGTACCACCCCGGAGGCTGCCGCGAAGACGATCCTCCGGGGCGTCCGGAAGAACCGCCCCCGCGTGCTCATCGGCGCCGACGCCAAGTTGCTCGACGGCTGGGTCCGGATCGTCGGTCCGTCCTACCAGCGTGTCGTAGCGACGGTTGCGGGTCGCATCATGCCCAAGAACTAGGCTGCGCCGATGCCACAGCTTCCACTGCGCCTCGTGCGGACGACCCTGCGTCCCCTCTACCGGCTCACTCTCAACGCGCGGCTGCCGTACTCGGTGCAGCGGCGATTGCTCGAAGCCGCCGCACCGATCCAGCCGTTGCCGGAGGGCACCGTCGTCCGGAAGGTCACGCTCGGCGGACGACCCGCCGAACGGGTCACGGTAGGGGCGACGGAGCGACCCACAGCGGTGCTGTATCTGCACGGCGGCGCATACACCTGCGCCTCCCCCGCCACCCACCGATCGCTGGTCGCGCATCTCGCGGCCGCGACCGGATCGGTGGTGTACGCACTCGACTACCGCCTCGCTCCGGAACACCCGTACCCGGCCGCTCTCGACGACGCGGTGGCCGCGTACATCGATCTGATCACCGAGCACGGCGCAGATGCGGCGACCACCCCGCTCGCCGGTGATTCCGCGGGCGGCGGCCTGTCGGTCGCCACCGCGCGCCGGCTCATCGACCGGCACGGCGTCACACCGGCAGCGCTGGGCCTGCTGTCGCCGTGGGTCGATCCGGGCTCCCGCACCGTGCCGTTCGACCGGGACGTCGTCGTCAACACCGCTTGGGCGTTCTCGTCCGCCGAGGCCTACCTCGGCACAGGCGACCCGGCCGATCCCGGTTACGCGCCGCTGCACGGAGACCTCACGGGACTCCCCCCGACGCTGATCCAGGTGGGCGTGAGGGAAGTGCTGTACCCGCAGATGTCCGAGTTCGCGGAGAAGCTGCGTGCGGCGGGCGTCGATCTGGAGTACACCGAACAGCCCGAGTTGTGGCACGTCGCGCACCTGCAGGCCGGACTCGTACGCGAGGCGGCCGAGGCGGTGGACGATGTCGGAACGTTCCTGCGACGGCACATGTCCGGTGCGGCACCGGCAGGCACACACGACTGACAGTCGACCGGAAGAGCCGATTAATTCTATAGTTGAGATCCGACAATTCGACCGGACGGCGGATCTCATGACGGACGACCCGAACACCCCGGACATCCTGCTCAGCGATAGCGAGCGTCTGCACGCGCTCAACGTCCTGAGTGAGCACTACGCCGCAGGCCGGCTCGACTCGTCGGAGTTCTACGACCGATCCGGCTGGGTCGCGCAGGCACGCAGCCTGTCCGCCGCCCGGCCGGCCTTCGACGGCCTTCCGGGTGGTGTACCGCTGGAAATCGCCGACGGGCATGTCCGGGTGGTCGACGGGTCCGCATCCGTTCCGGCGGTGCGCCCGAACGATGCGCCCGCACCCACCGATCCGGAAACCGAACTCGTCTCGCTGCGCCAACGGGGAAGCGTCGTCGAGTCTCTCGACTGGATCATCATCGGCATCACCCTGATGACGTTTCTCGTGCTGCAGATGATCGTCGATTGGGAGTACGCCTGGGTGGTATGGCCGTCGCTGATCGTCACGCTGAGTGTGCCCCGCATGATCCTGGGTTTCAGCGACGAGGACGAAGAGCTCTACGAGGAGCTCAAGGAATCGAGCGCCGATGAGCGCAAAGCGCGCCTGCGGGAAGCGGCGGAAAGGATCCGGCAGCTCGAGAGCGGCGACAGCAAACGAGAGAAGTGAGGCCCGCCCTCGGCCTGAGTCTCAGCGCGCGGCGAGCCAATCGTCCGCTGCGCGGCCGGGTTCGAGCTCCCCGCGTCGCACCGCGTCCCCCATCTCGGCGAGTTCGTCCGTGGTGAGCTCCCCTGCCACCACGTTCAGCGCCTTCACCTGCTCCGGTGTCAGTGCACCGCTGCGTATCAGCGGGACGACATTCGCGGCCGCCGCGGAGCTTCCGGCGTCCCCTGCATCTCCCGACCCGGGCTGCTCGGCGACCGCATAATCGGAGACCGAGAGCCCCTGCGGCAGCGATCTGTTCAATTCCTCGAACACGTCGTCCGGTTCGACCGCAGTGGCGCCGGGCTGCAACCGCAGCAGCAGCCCTCCCATGTATTCCGGCAGCACGTCGACCGCGCCGGAATCCAGCGCCGCCAGATCCTCGCCTTCGGAGAGCCCGAGCCGGGTATCCACGGGCGACCCGGTTCCGCGCAGCACCGCTGCGTAGATCTCGGCGAGGACCCGGCTGTCGGGCGACTGCCCCGAGCCGACGGTGAGCACACCGGGATCCGAATCCGCCGACAGGACCTGGCCGGTCGAGCATCCGACGAGTGTCGCGGCCGTCGCCATCATCGCCGCGACGCCGAGCATCCGTGTCTTCACCGATCGTCACACTCCTCGAACTCGCCCGTTGCTAGGCCGCCTCCTATCGTCCCATCCGGTTGCGGCAGCATCGGCGGGAGGCACCGCAGCACCGCTTCCTCTCACCGACGCCGAACGCCCGCCCGGAGTCCCGGACGGGCGTTCGGCGAACAGAACAGCTCGGATCAGGCGACGCCCTCGGCCTTGGCCGCTGCCGCAACAGCTTCCGCGACGGCCGGCTCGACCCGCGGATCCAGCGGGCTCGGCACGATCTTGTCGACGGACAGTTCGTCGGCGACGACCGAGAGGATCGCGTCGGCGGCCGCGAGCTTCATGCCCTCGGTGATGCGCCGGGCACCGGCGTCCAGCGCGCCCCGGAACACACCCGGGAACGCGAGCACGTTGTTGATCTGGTTCGGGAAGTCGCTGCGACCGGTGGCGACGATGGCGGCGTACTTGCGCGCGATGTCGGGGTGGATCTCCGGGTCGGGGTTGGACATCGCGAAGATGATGGCGTTGTCGGCCATCGTCGCGATGATCTCTTCGGGGACGGTGCCCGCGGACACGCCCAGGAACACATCGGCCCCGTCGAGAGCCTCGATGAGACCGCCGCGACGATCCGCCGGGTTGGTACGAGAAGCCAGGTCGGCCTTGATCGGGTGCAGGTCGGAGCGATCCGACGAGACGATGCCCTTCGAATCGAGCACCACGACGTCCTCGATGCCCGCGGCGAGAAGGATGTTCGCGCACGCGACACCCGCGGCACCGGCGCCGGAGATGACCACGCGCAGCGTCTTGATGTCACGGTCCTGCACCTTCACGGCGCCCTTGAGCGCAGCCAGCGCGACAATCGCGGTGCCGTGCTGGTCGTCGTGCATGACGGGGCAGTCGAGTGCCTCGATGACGCGCTTCTCGATCTCGAAGCAGCGCGGCGCCGAAATGTCCTCGAGGTTCACGGCACCGAAGCTGGGACGCAACCGGATCAGTGTCTCGACGATCGCGTCGGGATCCTTCGTGTCGAGCACCAAGGGAATCGAGTCGAGCCCGGCGAACTTCTTGAACAGCGCGGACTTACCCTCCATCACGGGCAGCGACGCGCGGGGGCCGATGTCGCCGAGTCCGAGCACGGCCGTGCCGTCGGACACGACCACGACGAGCCGGCTCGTCCAGGTGTACCGCGCGGCGAGCGTCTCGTCGGCCGCGATCGCACGGCTGACCTGGGCGACGCCCGGGGTGTAGGCGATGGAGAGGTCGCGCTGGGTCTCGAGGGGCGCGGCGAGCTCGACCGAAAGCTTCCCGCCCACATGGCTTGCGAAGATCTCTTCGTCGGTCAGCTCGAGCTTCTCGGGGGTATGTGCAGCAGACACAATTGACACGATGACACTCCTGCGTGTTCCGAGACCAGTCCTGGCCTCGGTTACTGCGAAGAAACTGCACTCTCATGCATTTCACATGGAGATACGGTGCTCCGCCAAGGACATATTCGATGAAGCATCCGGCGCGCGATCATGGTTACGGCTGTGGAACGCTGTACGTCTTCCGGAGCGCGATGGCGCCGGGGCGGGTGGCCTCGGCGACAAGCCCTCGAGCGGCTCTGCCATCTTTCTTCCGATACCGGAAGGGTGACTCCGGCCTCGGTCGTGGTGGCGAGTTTGCCACCTTTACAGACCAACAATCAAATCGGCATCGATTGCAAAGGTTTCACCTTTTTGTGGTCTCACCTGTGAGTTTGCGGTAACCCCGGGTACGGCGCAACCCGGTTCCTGGGGATTCTCCGGTGCTACCGGTCGGTAGCACCGGAGCGCCGCCGATTCAGCCCCACCACTGCGTGATCAACAGAATCGATGCAGTGACGATGACCACAACGGGTGCGGCGAACGCGGCGAAGCCCCGTGCGCGGTCGGCGACGATCTGGGCGCCGACGGCCACGAGTGCCGCGACGACGTGGGCCGCCACCGAAGCCGAGCCCGGTCCGGGAAAGCCCCGCTGGCCGCCGAGATACTGCGCGCCGACCACCACCGCAGCCAGCACGAGCACTGCCCCGGCGACCACGCCGGACACGACCCGCCCCGCACGAACCGGCAACGATGCCCTACGCGGCTGCCCGGAGTGCCCGGCCCTGCCGTACTCCCGGTTGTCGTACTGCCGCCTGTCGTACTGCCTGCTGTCGTACTGCCGTCTGTCGTACTGCCGCCTGTCGTACTGCCGCCTGTCGTACTGCCGCCTGTCGTACTGCCGCCTGTCGTACGCCCGGCTGTCGTGATGCTCCGGCGCCGCGGCGAATTCGTCGTCCCGTCCGGCGCCCTGATGCCCCGTCCCCGACGTCCTCATCCCACGACCACCTCGACTCCCTTCGCCCTGTCGAGCAGAGCTTCGTACGCGCCGGGGTCGGTCGTGAACCGTCCGAGCGCGATGTCCTTGTTCCGTCCGTGATAGTCCGACGATCCGGTGACGAACAACCCCAGGCGTTCAGCCATGTCGCGCATCAACCGGGCATCCGCGTCGCTGTGGTCCGGGTGATCCGCTTCGAGTCCGCCCAGGCCGATCTCCGCGAGTTCCTCGATGTGGTCGAGGGCCAGCAGGCGCCCGCGTGCGCGCGCACGAGCGTGCGCGATCACGGTGACACCGCCCGCGGCCGTCACCATCCGCACCGCGTCCGCGAGCGGCGTGTCCGCTTTCGACACGTAATAGCGGCCTCGCGGCGACAACAGTTCGGCGAATGCGTCTCCCACCGTCGCCACCACCCCGGCGTCGACGAGCGCACGGGCGAGATGCGGCCGGCCCGCCGCCGGCCCCGCCTGTGCGAGGACCGCGTCGACATCGATCGGGAGCCCGTCGTCGGCCATGCGCTCGGCCATCGTCCTGATCCGCGACACGCGCTCCCCGCGCAACCGCCCGAGTTCGACCACGAAGTCCGGGTCGTCCGGGTCGAACAGATACGCCAGCAGGTGCACCGCGACAGGCGCGCCATCCTCACCGCGCCCCGTGCACGACATCTCCATCCCGCGCACGAGTCGCAGTCCGGACGGCGTCGCCGCGGCCGCCTCGTCCCATCCGGTGGTGGTGTCGTGGTCGGTCAGTGCCACCACGTCCAGTCCTGCCTCGGCAGCCGCGCGAACCAGCGCGGACGGACTGTCCGTGCCGTCGGACGCGGTGGAGTGGGAATGCAGATCTATGCGCACGTCACCAGTCTGTCAGGTGTGGCGACTAACATGACGGCGCGACATCTCGTGCCGCTCGACCACAACGGAGGGAGGGAGACCATGGCCAACCTGCCCTCCCGATCGGATCGGCACATCTCGGTGGCACCACCCGAGGCGGCCGGGCCGCCCCCACCGGTGCCCACCGAACAGGCCGTGGTGGACTGCGCGGTCTATATCGACGGCCGGCGCGAACCGGGCAAGTACACACACTCCGAGGCGCTCGCCGAAGTGCGTCGCCGCGGAAACGGATTCGTGTGGCTCGGCCTGCACGAACCGGACGAACAGCAGATGACGAGCGTGGCCCGGACGTTCGGCCTGCACGAACTGATGGCGGAGGACGCGGTCCACGCGCACCAGCGCCCCAAACTCGAGCGTTACGACGACCTGTTGTTCCTGGTTCTGCGGACCGTGAGCTATATCGAGCACGAGAGCGTGACCACGACCAAGGACATCGTCGAAACCGGCGAGATCATGCTGTTCACCGGGCCGGACTTCATCATCAGCGTGCGACACGGCGACCATTCCGAACTCTCCCGGGTGCGCAGCCGGCTCGAGAAGAATCCGGCGCGGTTGATGCTCGGTCCCGCCGCGGTGCTGCACGCGATCGCCGACCACGTCGTCGATTCCTATCTCGCGGTCACCACCGCCGTGCAACCCGACGTCGACGATCTCGAAGAACTCGTCTTCACCCCCGACACACATATCGCGGTCGAACAGATCTACCTCCTCAAGCGCGAAATCGTGCAGTTGCGACGCGCGGTCGTCCCGCTCGCCGAACCGTTGCAGCTACTCATCCGGTCGCCGGGCAACCCTGTGCCGAAGGACGTGCGCCGCTACTTCCGTGACGTCGCCGACCACCACACCACCGTCTCCGACCGCATCGCCGCGTTCGACGAGACTCTCGGCACGCTGCTCGACGCGGCCATCGCGAAGGTCACCGTGCAACAGAACACAGATATGCGACGCATCTCGGCGTGGGTCGCGATCGCCGCGGTGCCTACGATGATCGCCGGTATCTACGGAATGAACTTCGACAAGATGCCCGAGTTGCACTGGGATTACGGCTATTTCCTCGTGTGGGGTGTCATCGTCGTCATCACTGTGGGACTGTTCGTCACGTTCCGACGCAACAAGTGGCTGTGACGACCGCACTTTTCGAACGCGGGCCGGGAAGTCCTGCGGCGCAGCACGACCGGGGCCGGATCGTCCTGGTCGTCGCCCTCGCGCTGATCGCTGCGCAGGTGGCGCTCCGGACCGCGATCGCGGTCACGAGCGAGTTCTACTGGGACGACCTGATCCTCATCGGGCGGGCCGGCACCGAGTCGCTGCTGTCGGAGTCCTTCCTGCGGTACGACCACGACGGCCATCTCATGCCCGGCGCGTTTCTCGTCGCAGGGCTCGCCACCATGATCGCCCCGCTGCAGTGGTGGCCTGCCGCGGTGACTCTCGTGCTGGCGCAGGCACTCGCCTCGCTCGCGGTGCTCCGCGTGCTGTGGCTGTTGCTCGGTGCACGGCGCGCACTCTGGGCGCCTCTCCTGTTCTACCTGTTCACCCCGCTGACGCTGCCTGCGTTCGCATGGTGGGCGGCGGCACTCAATTCGCTACCGATGCAGGCGGCTCTCGCCTGGGTCGCGGGCGACGCCCTTCGGTACGCCCGCTCCGGCCGGCGCCGGTATCTCGTGAGCGGCGTACTCGTCACGGCCCTCGCGTTGATGTTCTTCGAGAAGGCGATCCTCGTTCCGTTCGTCGCGTTCACCGTGCTCGCCCTCACCTACCGCGTCGACGGGCAGCGCCGGCCGGTGCGGACCGCGTTGCAGCAGGCGGCACCGCTGTGGCTCGCCTCGGCGGTCGTGCTCGCGGTGTGGAGCGGTCTCTACGTCTCCACGGTCGAATCACGGTTCGGCGTACCGACCGCCGACATGGCGCTCGGATTGAGCCACCACGGCCTGTCGTACGGATTGCTCCCCTCCCTGGTCGGTGGCCCGTGGCAGTGGGACCGGTGGAACCCCGGACCGCCGTGGGCGGACCCACCGGTAGTGCTCGTCGTCGTGGCCTGGGCCGCGCTCGCCGTCGCGCTCGCATGGAGCCTGCGGACACGGCAGCGCACCGGATTCGTCTGGGCCGCGACCGGCGCATACGTCGCGGCATCGATGGTCGCGATGATCAGTACCCGATTCGGGCCCGGCACCACATACGAACTCGCCCAGACGCTGCGGTACTTCGCCGACTCCGCTGTCGTCGTCGCTGTCGCGGCCGCACTGATCCTGCGGGCGCCACCCAGGCCGGATGCGCCGGCGATCCCCACGACTGTGGTGCGGGCGGTCGCGGCCGTGGCCGCAGCAACGTTCGCCGTCGGTTCCCTGTGGTCCACAGTGACCTTCACCCGAAGCTGGACCGATAATCCGACCGGCGAGTACCTGGACAACGCTCGCTCCGGTCTGGTCTCCCGCCCGGACGTGGCCGTACTCGACCATCCGGTCTCGGTGTGGGTCCTCCTTCCCGTGACGTTTCCGCACAACCTGATGGGATCGGTGTTCGCCGCGCTCCCCGACCGGTCCGACATCGGCGACAGCACGACGGAACTACGCGTCCTCGACGAGGCGGGGGCACTCGTGCCCGCCGATCTGATGGCGGTGCGCTGGGTCGATCCGGGCCCCGAACCGGGATGCGGTCGTCACGTGGTGCCCGGCACCACCACGATGCTGCCGACCGGGCCGATGCTGGAAGCGACGTGGACCGTCCAGCTGAACTATCTGGCGTCGGCCGACGGCGAGATCGAGGTGGGTTTCCCGTCGCGGGAACCGGCTCGCGTCGAGGTCACCGAGGGTCCGGGCACGGTGTACGTGCGGGTGCCCGGCGACGGCGACGGTCTACAGGTTCGCACCGCTACCCCCGGTATGAGCGTGTGCGTCGGTGCGGGGCCGGTGGGAGTGGTCGTACCGCGTTGACGCACCCGCCTTCAGAAGCGGGCTTGCGCTCGCTTGGGGTCGCGGAGGTCGATGCCCGCCTCCGTCCACGCCTCGCGCAGTGCGTCCGCGCCGCGTAACCGCTTCCACGCCGCTTCGGTGCCGGTCAGCGGAATCGCGTCGAAGAACCGCACCGGATCGGCCGGCTCGGGCAACACCAGATCCGGCACGTCGCCGCTGCCGAGCAGCACCGCCGTGAACGGTGCACCCTCCCAGAGCGGCTCACCCAGATCGAGCAGGGCGTCGTCGGTCAGCACGACTCCCTCCACCGCCGGAAGCGCGGCGAGCAACGCGAGCGTGCGGTGCACCCCGGTCGTCAGGCCCTCCGCATTACGCAGACTCAGAACCAGTTCGGCACGCGGCCCACGATTGGGGTCCGCGACCATCTCCGTCGGGTCGCCCATGGGATGCCGGGAGCATCCCAACGTGGCGAACCGCAGAAGTCCGGTCTCGGGACTGCGGAACCGCAGCACATCGATGGGTTCGAGTCCCAGGAACGTCACCGACGCGGACTCCGGTTCCCCACCGCCGGGGCCGGAGAGGTGGGCGGTGAGATGGGCGCGGACTGCGTCGAGCACTGCGTCGGTCACCCCTGCAATCTAGTCTGCGCCCGCGACCGGGTGTCGGTCCGTGCCACTAGTGCGCCTCGGGCAGGATCCGGACCTCGCGGTCGTCTGCGCCCGGCGCCGAGAACTTCAGCAGGCGCATCCCTTCGGCCTCGATCGCCGACCGGTTCGCGTTGGTGAGACGGCGCCACGGCGTGACCTCGAGGACCGCCGAACGACGTGTCGTGGTGCGGCGGACCGACCCGGCGACCGTCCCGCCGACGAGGACGGCCGCGTGGACGATCCCGTTCTTCGTGACGAGCCGGCGGCGGTCGGCGTCGGACACCAGCCGGGTGCGGTCGGCGTGCGAGAGCAGCACGTTGTCGTACTGCGCGAGGATGCGAACCGGTGCCGGCGTCGCCGGATCGGGACGGGGAGCGTCCGGCAGGTCGAACAGTTCGACCCCGTTCTCGTCGCGGAAGACGGTGAGATCGGGCCGAAGCGCGTCGAAGATCTCGCCGAGACCCGTGAGCCCCGACCATGCCTGCGCGTCGCGTGCGCTCGCGGGGCCGAACGCCGCGAGGTACCGGCGTACGAGCGCGACAGGTTCCGGTGCGAGCGGAGGAAGGGATTCGCCGCCGCGCCCGACCCAATGGTCGAGAAGCGCGAGTCGCGGTAGACCCGATCGCCCCCACAGTCCGCGCGGAGGCACCTGCACCAGCGGTAGCAATCCGCGTACCGCGTAGGCGAGGGCACCGGGCTCGTAACCGGGGAAACGTTCTGCGAGCAGACGGCCCAGTTCCTGGCCGGTGCGCGGTTCGTGGCGGACCAGCTCTGCGGCGAAATCGGACAGTGCCGTGTGGTCGATGCCCGCGAGGCCCGCGGCGTGTTGCGTATCGGTGCGCAGCGCGCGCGTCAGCAGAGGCTGCATCCAGGACCGCAGCGCGAGGGCGTCGGGCGCTGTCACCGCGAAGACGGTTCCGCGCATCAGCGCGATGCGCACCACCTCGCGGGAGGCGATCAGATCCGACAATCGGTCGGGTGTGAATCCGCGTATCCGTGTCCACAACGCGAAATACGGTGGCTCGGGCGCCTGCGCCTGCAACCCGATCAGGTGCTCGAGCATCTCCGCGGTGGAAAGGTCGCTCCGCCTGAGCAGGTGCTGGCGGGCAAGGGTGGCGCGACCGAGTTCGCGAACGGTGAGGGTCCGGTTCGTCACGGGTCGACTGTCGCACAGGTCTCCGACACGCAGGACGCCCCCGCTGCGGCCCAGCACCCGGTACCGTCGAGGAATGGCGCGCGACACCGGTTTTCCGGTTTCCGATGCCGGTGACGATTTCGCGCGGCAACGTCGCCGCGCCGAGTACGCCCGGCTGATCGCATGGCTGCGGCGCGAACCCGACGATGTCAACACCGTGTTGCCGTTCGACGAAGTCGTTCGTGCGCTCGGCAGGGTCGACGAGCGCCGACTCGGCCTGCAGATCATCGAGGTGTCGTCGATCGTCGGCAGCGTGGACCGCACCGACGACTTCGATCGGCGTTTCCGTCCCACGTCGGCGCGTCTGCGCGAACGCTGGGAGAGGATCGCTGTCGCACGGCGGCGAGGCGAGGCGATGCCGCCCATCTCCGTGTACCGGGTCGGCTCGTTGCATTTCGTGCAGGACGGGCACCACCGCGTGTCGATCGCCTACGCCCAGCACGACCGCACCATCGACGCGTACGTCACCGAGATCATCACCCGGATCTCCGCCGACGGGATCACCGGGCAGTCGGACCTCGTGCGCAAGGACCATTACCGGATGTTCTGCACGCGTGTGCCCCTGCCCGCCGACGCCGTTGACGCCGTGCGGGTCACGGACCCGTGGGACTACGCCGAACTGTCCGAAGCGGTGGAGGCGTGGGGGTTCCGTCTCATGCAGGACCTCGGTGAGTTTCTGACCCGCGAAGATGTCGCGCGGCGCTGGTACGAGGACGAGTTCGTGCCCGTGGTCGCGCTGGTCCGCGCCGCCGGCATGTTGCCGAACCGGACGGACGCCGAGGCATACCTCTGGATCGCGCGCGAACGCTATCGCCTCGTCCGCCGCCACGTGTGGAACGACGACATCGTGGAGACGTTGCGGCGACGCAATCCGCGGTGACGGTCCGTCCGGCCGTCACCGCGGTTGCGTCACTTCTGCAGCGTGACGTTGGTTCCCGTTTCCTGGTCGAAAAGCGCGACTTTGGCCGGGTCGAACCACAAATCCACCGGCTTGTCCTTGGCCACCCCGGATTCGACGGGGAGTCGTGCCACCAGCGTGCCGCCGGCGAGATCGACCGAGGCCGTCGCGGCGGCGAGTTCGTCGAGTTCCTTCGACCGCACCTCGGGGCCTTCCACGGTGAAGTACGCGAACTTGTCCGACCCCATCGATTCGAGGACGTCCACATCGGCCGTGAAGGTCACGCCCTGTTCCCGTTGCGCGGGTTCGAGGAGCGCCGCGTCCTCGAAATGCTCGGGACGGATACCGAGCACCACGTCGCGGGAAGGATTGTGCTGCCGGACCATCTCCCACCGGTCGTCCGGGAGCGCGAAATCCCCGAAGGCGGAACGTATCTTGCCCGACTCCAGTTGCCCCGAGGTGAAGTTCATCGCGGGTGAGCCGATGAACCCGGCCACGAACAGGTTCCGGGGATGGTCGTACAGGTCCTGCGGTGCACCCACCTGTTGCACGAGTCCGCTGCGCATGACCACCACTCGGTCACCGAGTGTCATCGCCTCGGTCTGGTCGTGCGTGACGTACACGGTGGTCGTGCCCAGCCTCTTCTGCAACCGGGCGATCTCCGTCCGCATCTGCACCCGGAGTTTCGCATCCAGGTTGGACAGCGGTTCGTCCATGAGGAACGCCTTGGGGTTGCGAACGATGGCTCGTCCCATGGCGACTCGCTGCCGTTGACCACCGGAGAGATTGGCGGGCTTGCGGTCGAGATGCTGGGTGAGATCGAGGATGCGCGCGGCCTCGTCGACCTTCTCCGCGATCTCGCTCTTCGGAAGCTTCGCCAAAGTCAGTGGGAACTCGATGTTCTCGCGCACCGTCATGTGCGGATACAGGGCGTACGACTGGAACACCATCGCGATGTCGCGGTCCTTCGGAGCCTTCTCGTTGACGCGTTCACCCGCGATCCGCAGTTCACCGCTCGAAATGTCCTCGAGGCCGGCGATCATGTTCAGCGTCGTCGACTTTCCGCAACCGGACGGGCCCACGAGGATGATGAATTCGCCGTCCGCGATCGTCAGATCCACGTCGCGGACGGCTTTGGCGCCGTCAGGGTATTCCTTCGTCACCTTGTCGAGCACGATCTCGGCCATGACGCTCACCCCTTCACCGCGCCGGACGTCAGTCCGGCGACGATACGACGTTGGAAGATCAGTACGAACACGATGATCGGGATGGTGATGACCATCGCGGCAGCGGCGATGGAACCGGTCGGTTCCTCGAACTGCGAAGCCCCGGTGAAGTTCGCGATCGCCGCAGGTGCCGTGATCGACCGCTCCGTCGATGTCAGCGAAATCGCAAACAGCAGGTCGTTCCAGCAGAAGATGAACACCAGAATCGCGGCGGTGATGATTCCCGGTGCAGCCAGTGGCGCGATCACCTTCCGGAACGCCTGCGCCGGGGTGGCGCCGTCCATCTTCGCGGCCTTCTCGAGTTCCCAGGGGATCTCCCGGAAGAAGGCCGAGAGCGTATAGATCGCGAGTGGGAGCGAGAAGGTGATGTACGGGATGATCAGCGCGGCCCAGGTGTCGAACAACCCGATGCTGCGCATGATCTCGAACAGCGGGCTGACCAGGGAGATCTGCGGGAACATCGCGATGAGCAGGGCGACCCCGACCAGCACCTTCTTGCCCGGGAAGTCCAGGCGGGCGACGGCGTACGCCGCCATCGTCCCGAGGATCACGGCGATGAACGTCGCGATCAGCCCGATCCCGATGGAGTTGATCAACGCGCTCGTGAACGCGTTGGTCTTGAAGATGCCCCGATAGTTGTCGAGGGTCCACTGCTGCGGGATGAAGTTGCCGTCCTGGATGGTGCCGGGCGGCTTGAACGACAGGCTGGCGATCCACAGCACCGGCACGAGCGCGTAGAGGAGCACGAGCACGTTGACCGCGGACCACGACACGGTCTTGTTGCGGGTATCCGCCATCGTCACCGCTTCCCTTCGTCCGACCCGGGCGCCGACGCACCGAACAACTTGATGAACACGAACGCGATGATGGCCACACACACGAAGATGAGCACGCTGATCGCAGATCCGATACCCAGGTTGAACGCCCTGAACAGGTTGTCGTAGCCGAGGATCGACAAGGAGCCGGTGCCGTTGGAGCCGCGCGTGAGCACGTAGATGTTGTCGAAGATCCGGAACGCGTCGAGTGTGCGGAACAGCAACGCGACGAGAATCGCCGGTTTCATCAGCGGCACGATGATGCGGATCAGCCTGGTCCACGCTCCCGCGCCGTCCACCTGCGCGGCCTTGAGCAGGTCGTCGGGAACCAGGGCGAGCCCTGCGAGCAAGAGCAACGCCATGAACGGTGTGGTCTTCCAGACCTCCGCGAGCACGATGATCGCCAGCGACGGGAGTTGGTCGGTGAGCGGCGCACTGCCGTCCGGCAACAGGTTCGCAAGGTACCCGGTTCCCGGCGTCCACGCGTAGTACCAGCTGTAGGCGGCCGCGACGGTGACGATGCCGTACGGGATGAGCACGACGGTGCGTACCAGTCCCTTGCCGAGGATCGTGCGCTGCATGACGAGAGCGATTGCCAGGCCGAGGACGAACTCGATCGCCACCGAGACCACGGTGATCCCCAGCGTGACGAAGAACGCCTGCCACCAGAACCCGTCGGTGAGCACGTCGACATAGTTCGACAGGCCGACGAACGTCCGGTCGTCGGGGAAGCGAAGGTCGTAACGCTGCAAGCTCAGCCACACGGCGTAGGCGACCGGGTAGGCCGTCACCGCGACCATCACCAGAGCAGCGGGTGCGACGAGCCAGAGACCGAGGCGCCGCTCTGCCTTCTTCCCTTCGGACAGAGCAACTTTCGCCGGGCGAGCGCTGTCGTCCTGCTCGTCGCTCTGTTTCTGCGATTCGACTGCCGTCACGGAACCAGCCCTTCCGAGTTGACCGCTTTGCGGACCTGTTCGGCGAGTTCGCCGACGGTCTTCGGCGGGTCGATCCGGTCCACCGGGTTGAGGATGGAGGTCACCAGCGTCGAAATACTCTGGTATGCAGGCGAAGCGGGGCGTACGGCCGCGTTCTCGAGACTGGCCCGCACCTCCCGCCACGCCGGATACGCCTCCTGGAAAACCGGGTCGTCGTACAGCACTTCCAGAGTCGGCGGTACGCCACCGCCGATGGCGTTGTTGCGCTGATTCTCTTCGTTGCGCAGGCACGTCATCGCCTCGAAGGCGAGGTCGGGATGAGTGCTCGTCCGCGCCACGGCGATGTTGAATCCACCGATCGTGACCTTCGCCGGCTCACCCGGAATCACGGACGGGTACGGCGCCGGAAGGAAGTTCTGCTCCCCGTCGACGGTGAGGACCGTGTTGCCGGTGTTCTCGGTGGTGACATTGCCGTTCTCGTCGATGAACGGCAGGTCGGCGGCATTCTCGAGGATCCCGGGAAGCACGAACGGCCAGTTCACTTCGAACGCCGTGCGGCCGCTCTCCATCCCCAGTCGCACTGCCGCTTCGTCGGCCTGGTTCAGGGAGGGGTCGACTCCCGGCGCGGTCGCCACCCTTTTCATGATGTCGAGGGCGGTCTCCGCCGCATCGCCGTCCTCGAGTGTGACGGTGGTGCCGTCGTCGGCGACGACGGACCCACCGGCGCTGGCAAGAAGGGTGTTGAACCACACCATGAGACCTTCGTACTGGCGTCCCGTGACCCCGATCCAGCTCGGTAGCCCCTCCTCGGCGAGGCCGCTCGCGATCTCGATCATTTCGTCCCATGTCTGCGGCGGCTGCCCGTCCGGCATCAGATCCTGGCGGTACCAGAGCAGTTGAGTGTTGGTGTTGAGCGGTGCGGCGTAGAGGACGTCCTGCCAGGTGGCCGATTCCAGAGGCCCTCGGAGGGTCCCTTCGGTCACGTCGGCCGCAATGTCGGGAGGAAGCGGTAGAGCCCATCCCGCTTCGGCGAACTCGGCGGTCCAGACCACGTCGAGCGTCATCAGGTCCAGACTCGCATCGCCGCCGGTGAGCCGTCTCGCCAGCTGCAGGCGCTGGTCGTCTGCGTTCTTCGGCAGCGTCCGCTGCTCGACCGTGTAGCGCCCCTGAGCCTGCTCGGTACACACGGCCGCTGCCTGCGCGTACTGCTCGGCACCGTCCGCTGCCGTGTAGAAACTCAGGACGGTACCGCTGCTGTTGTTTCCGCAGGCCGTCAGACCGGCTCCGACAAGCACAGCAACGGCGCCGGCCGTGACGTGTCTTGCCCACTTCCGTCGCATACCGCCTCCGCCCGCACTGCCGAGACAGTGACTTGTGTCACCGAAATCGACAATATCGCTTGGGGTCGCACAAGCGGAGCAAAACGGGCTTTGGGCGCATGCCGCCGGGAGGGAGGTGCGGGTCGCTCAGAAAGAAGTACCGGCGAACGGTGCCGGGACCCATCCGAAGAGCCGGTCCGCGACCGGCACCGCGTCCGCGTGCCGAACCTCGATCCGGCCCGCCGCGGCCAACGTGCGACAGGCGACGCCGCCCAGCAGGAGCGACCCCAGCTCGGCCACACCGATCCGCAGATCGGCCTGCCCGTCGCTGCGCGCCGCGCCGTCGGCGGAGATCGTGTACGTACCCTCGTTCTCCGGGAACATCGGGTCGACGACGCCGAGCGTCACCGTCCCGTCTCCCGTATAGACGCGGGACGCCAGTGCCCGCTCCACGTCGAGCACCCGCAGCCACGTCTCGTCCTCGATCGACCGGGTGCGTACCGCACGGTGGTCGCGCAGAAGCCAGGGCATCGGATCGTCCGTGGGCAGTTCGGCGAATCTCACGCGGGCGACGAGGTCGAGGCCGAGCAAGAAGCGCACGAGGCCGGCGTGCGCTTCCACGGACGGTGCGAAGAAATCGTCGACGACGATCGTGGGGGTCTCGCTGGTGAACCAGTCGTGGGGGTCGGCGGTGCTGGGGCGGTAGCGCACGAACCCGTCCTCGTGTCCGGGTTGCCCGTGAACAGCAACGTAACGTGCCCCCGAGGTCGACTGCGCACGCATTCTCTGGGAGTTCCACCACTGCGACCACCGTTCGAGAGTGCCCGGACGAAGGGGAAGGTGGCGGGAGTGGATGTGCGGCAACAGATCCCATGCCTCCGATCCGGTCAGCAGCCGAACGGGGCCGCCTTCCGGCGCCCCGGGCCGAAAGGCCGCCCGGCGCAGGTCCACCTCGGACTCCACCGACCACGAGGCGATTCCGTACCCGAACCTGCCGTAGATCGTCGCCTCGGAGGCCCGAAGTGTCGCCACCACGTCGCCGCGGGTACGCGCGTCGCGCAGTTGCTGCCGGACGAGCGCAGTGACGACTCCCCGGCGTGTGTGGGTGGGCAGCACGCCGATGTGGGTGACGGCGGCGTGGGCGACCCGCGCGCCGCCGGGAAGGACGATCTCCCCCGAGAACGCATCGACCGTGCCGGCGAGGACACCGTCCACGAACGCCCCGAAGGTACGGCCGGGTTCGAGATAGTCGTGGATCGTCCCGTCGGGATAGGTCGGTGCCGGCAGTCCCACCATCGCTGTCCGGAACAATGCCATCGCCTGCACCAGTTCGGCCTCCGACTCGAGGACCCGCACCTGCGGCTCTGCGTTTTCACCCATCCCGGGACCCTAGCCCGCGCCGGCTCCTCCCCGCGACCGGGTATTCGGCCTGCGGCACGGACGCTTCGGCACCGCAGCGGTGTCTCATCACCGTGTCGCGTTCTGCAAGCGAACGAGTTTCGTCTCGGCGGCGGACGCCACCCGCTCCGCAGACGTCACTTCCTTCTTTGCGCGGGCCACGGCTCGTCGTGCGAACTGCCGTTGCTGCTCGGCATGGTCGAGTTTCCGGCGCAGGTCGGCGACCTCTCGTTCGGATCGTTCGAGCTCGGCATCGGCGTCCCCGGCCGCAGATCGCGCCTGCTCGGCCGACGCACGCGCCGACTCCGCCTCTGCTGCGACCGCGTCGACTTCCGCCTCTCGTGCCTCACGTTCCGCCTTGTCGCGTGCGGCTTTCTCGGCCGTCTCGCGCGCGCCGGCGCTCCGGCCGCGTTTCGATGCGGCGGTCCGTTTCCCGGAGGTCCTGGGCCGCTCGGGCGCGGGCGCCTCCGTCGTGTCGTCGTCGGAGGTCTCGGGCACGAGCGTCAACGGCACGGCGGACAGGTCACCGAACCCGCTGTGCTCGACTATCGACGAGAGTCTTCCCGCGCGGACCTCGTCGGCCACCTCGGGATCGGCGAGCGCCGCGTTGAGCGTCTGGCTCACTTCCCTGAGGGCGCCCTCGGTGGCACGGCGCCCGTGGTCGTCCGCGAGGTCGGCCGCCGCCTTCTCGAGCGCTGCCACCACCTTGCGCCGCTGCGCCGACAGCGCACGCATGTCGCTGCCGGACAGCCGCCGTTGCGCGGTGCGCAGTGCGTCACCGAGATCGAAAAGTGCTGCGAGTTCGTCCCCGCGTTCGCGTGCGAGCAGATTGACCATCCATGCCGCCACCGTCGGCTTCCGGAGCCTGCCGATAGCGGCGGTGAGTTCACGGTCGCCCGCCCGGCGGGCTTCCGCCGCACATTCGTCGCGGGCGGAGACGAAGTCACCGGGATCGAGACCGTAGAGCCTGTCGGCCACCGAATCGAGATCGGGCATACGACCGACACTAGTGGCGCGGGCCGGGCCGGTGCAGCCCTCGTCGCCGCCCGGCCCGCACCGAGGGTTACAGCGCGAGCTTGGCGAGCAGGTCGCGGGCCTGCTCGGCCGTCCTCGGCTTGCACAGCACGTCGTACCGCCCCGCGACGAGTTGCATCGTCGACGAGAAATCGCGCTGCCCACGGGTCGCGGCGTACGGGATCGAGGCCGAGATCAGGCCGAAGATGATGCCGCCCACGAGACCGACCAGCAGCGGGCCGAGGAAGTCGGTGGAGAAGATACCCAGCAGCAAACCGAAGAACACACCGAGCCAGGCGCCGGAGACGATTCCGCCCCCGATGACCTTCGGCCACGTCAGCCGTCCGGTGACCCGTTCGACCTGCATGAGATCCACCCCGACGATCGTGACGTCCTCGACGGAGAAGTTCTGATCGGACAGGTGGTCGACGGCGCGCTGCGCCTCGGCGTAGGTCGTGTACGACCCGACCGGCCAGCCGGTCGGGGGTTCCGGAAGGCCCGGCACCTGACGGCCGCCAGGTCCGATGGGGTTGGTCATGAGTATTCGGCTCCTTCTCGATGGCCGCGTGCCGTCTTCACCGGCACGCCCGCTGTCCATTCTGCCCGGACCGGCGGCGAGAACACGATTACTCGCCGCGGGGAGGCTCGAACGTTTCGGTGCGAGACATCCCTGCCGCTCGCCCCTTGGCCGAGATGACGAGTGCCATCTTGCGGCTGGCTTCGTCGATCATCTCGTCGCCGAGCATCGCGGCACCGCGCGCGCCGCCTTCCGCCGAGGTGTGCCATTCGTACGCGTCGAGGATCATCTCGGCCTTGTCGTAGTCCTGCTGCCGCGGGCTGAAAACCTCGTTCGCGGCATCGATCTGACTCGGGTGCAGTACCCATTTTCCGTCGAAACCGAGCGCGGCGGTCCGTTGTGCGGAACGACGGAACGCGTCGACGTCGCGGATCTGGAGGTACGGGCCGTCGATGGCCTGCAGGCCGTGAGCGCGCGCCGCCATCAGGATCGTCATGAGGATGTGGTGGTACGCGTCGCCACGGTCGTACCCGTCGGGCTGCTCCCCCACCACAAGCGTGCGCATGTTGATGCTCGCCATGAAATCCGCGGGCCCGAACACGAGTGTCTGTACGCGCGGACTCGCAGTGGCGATCGCGTCGATGTTGGTCAAGCCGAGAGCGTTCTCGATCTGGGGTTCGATGCCGATGCGCCCGACCTCGAGTCCGTGCGCCTTCTCCACCTGCGTGAGCAGGAGATCGAGCGCGTGGACATGGCTCGCGTCAGGCACTTTCGGCAGCAGAATCGCGTCCAGATGCGCACCGGCGCCCCCGACCACTTCGGCGACGTCGAGGTACGTCGAATCGGTGGTCCAGTCGTTGACCCGGACAACCTTGAGCTGGTCTCCCCACCCGTCCTCGTTGAGCGCTTCGACGATCGTCGTGCGGGCCTCGGCCTTGGCGAGCGGCGACACCGCGTCTTCCAGATCGAGGAAGATCTCGTCGGCGGGCAGACCCTTGGCCTTGTCGATCATCTTGCGGCTGCTGCCCGGAACCGCGAGTACCGACCGCCGGGGCCTGAAAGAAAACGACATGACCGCACAGACCTCCACGTTCGGAAACGACACGAGCCACGAGCCCACGGCCCGACGGCGGTGCTCATGCTACCGCTGCGGAGACCGGCGTTCGGGACCACAGAGACCGGCGTTCGGGGACCGCGAATGCGCCCTCACGTGTCGCTGCGGGAATCGTTCCCTACTGCGAATCGCTCGTGGTACCGGCGCGACGCCTCTTCCAGGACGGCACGACCCAGTCGTGCGAGTGGACGGATGTCGGTCAGCAGCGGCTCGTGATCGGGTCCCCGGCCCACGACCGTTCCTTCCAGCAACCACGCGAATCTGCCGTCCTCTTCACCGAGCTCGCCGTACTTGCAGATTCGGCGCGCCAGCCAATCCTCCAGCGGTCCCGGCCACCACGGTTCCGGGGCGAGGGTGGTCACAGACAAGCCGGGCAACGTGACACCGGCTTCGTAGTCCCGGCTCGGACCCGCGGCCTCGTCGGCGGCGGGACCTTTGGAGTACCGGACATGGATATCCGGGTTTCCCGCGACGAAGTCGGCGACCTCCCGCAAGCTCGAGAGGAGCGGGATTCCGCCTGGGACAGAGTGTGTTTCACTCAGAGTGCTGCTCATGACGTTCTCCGGACCGATCCCGAACGACGCGGGAAGCACGTCCGTCAGCGGGCCGACACCGTACGTCGGCCCGCTGACAAACAAACCTTCCCGCGTCTAGACGGCGGCGCGGCGGCGCGGCGGCAGCAGCACCCCGAGTGCGATCATCGCGACCGCGAGCACGAAGTGCAGCCAATCGTCCGCCGTGTTGAGCGGCACGAAGTTCGCTGCGCTGTCCTTGTCGATCAGGAGGCCGTAGATCCACAGGACTGCGTAGATGACACCGCCACCGATGAGATACGCCTTGGCGCCGGAGATCGTCCGGCCCAAGGCCAGTCCGGCGACACCGAAGAGCAGATGCACGATGTTGTGGAGAATCGACACTTCGAAGATTCCGAGCAGCATTGCTCCGGAATGGTGGCCTGCGAAGGTCATGGTGTCGTAGTCGGTGGTGACTCCCGGGATGAACCCGAGGATCCCCACCAGCAGAAACACCACGCCGAAAACCATTGCGGCAAGCTGGACCGGCGTTCGATTCGCTCGCATTACACGTTCGGCCATGGCCGTCCTTTCTCCATCACGAAGGAATGAGACGTGCACGGGCTACCCCTCGTCCGCTGCATGAAACCGGCGACGCGCATCGGTTTTGCCGATCGATGCCGACGCACGGGAAGCCGGGGCGACGATGCGTACGATGACTACGGTTCATGCGGCCCACCGCGAACGTCCGTCCGCAGTGGCCGAGAGGCCCTGGACGGTGTGTCCGCACCGCCCGGGGCCGCTTTTATGCTGAGCTCCGCGCGGCACCGATACGGTTGGGAGTGACCTCTTGGCAGCAGTGAGCAAGGTCTTCGTCGCAAGGCTCACGGGTCTGGTAGTTCTCGGGCCCGACGGGGAATCCGTGGGCCGCGTGCGCGACGTGGTCCTCACGATCCGCGTCGGTCGTCAAGCACCACGCGTCCTGGGACTCGTCGTGGAGTTGCCCACGCGAAAACGCATCTTCGTCCCGATGCTGCGAGTCACGGCCATCGAACCGGGATCGGTCACGCTCGTGACCGGCAACGTCAGTCTGCGCCGGTTCACGCAGCGCCCCTCCGAGGTGCTGGCACTGGCACAGGTGCTCGACTCGAAAGTGCGCGTCGACGACCCGGAACTGCCCGACCTGATCGGTGTGGACACCGTGGTCGTGGACCTCGGCATCGAGCTCACGCGCACCCGGGACTGGGTGGTCGCGCGGGTTGCGGTGCGCCGGCATCGCGGCCGGCTCGCGCGGCGTGCCCCCATCCACATCGTGGAATGGCCGCACGTCCACGGTCTGACGCAGCAGGCGCTGTCCCTGCCCGGCCAGGGTGTCGCGCAACTGCTCATGCAGTTCGAGGACATGCGGCCCGCCGATGTCGCCAATTCGTTGCGCGATCTGCCCGCCAAACGGCGCACGGAAGTCGCAGTGGCCCTCGACGACGAGAGGCTCGCCGACATCGTGCAGGAACTCCCGTCCGACGACCAGACGGAGTTGCTCACCGAACTGGGTGTCGACCGTGCGGTGTCGGTGCTCGAAGCGATGGATCCCGACGACGCCGCCGACCTTCTCGGCGAGTTGCCCGAAACGGATGCGGAGTCGTTCCTGCAGCGGATGGACCCGGAGGACTCCGAGCCGGTGCGGCGCCTGCTCGAACACTCCCCCGACACCGCCGGTGGTCTGATGACCCCCGAGCCGGTCACACTCAGTCCCGCGACGACCGTCGCGGAAGCACTGGCGCGGGCACGGCACCCGGACCTCACTCCGGCGCTCGCCTCGATGATCTTCGTGGTGCGGCCACCGACCGCGACACCCACCGGCAAGTATCTGGGCTGCGTCCATCTGCAACGATTACTGCGCGAGCCCCCGGCGACTCTGATCGGCGGCATCATCGACAACGATCTGCCGCGCCTGGATCCCGGGGACGCGCTGACGACCGTCACCCGCTACTTCGCGACCTACAACCTCGTGTGCGGTCCGGTGGTCGACGACGAGCAGCACCTGCTCGGGGCGGTGAGCGTGGACGACGTGCTCGACCATCTGCTGCCCGAGGACTGGCGTGACGAGGAGACCGAAGGATGAGTGACCGACTCTCGCAGGGCCGATCGCGTCTCGAGACACCGCAGTCGTCCCGGTTCCGCTGGAACTTCGATGTGGAGGCAGTAGGACGGGTCAGCGAACGCGTCGCGCGTTTCCTCGGCACCGGGCGGTATCTGGCGATCCAGACCATTTTCGTGGTGGTGTGGATCGCCCTCAACATGACCGCGGTCGTCGGGCGATGGGACCCCTACCCGTTCATCCTGCTCAATCTCGCGTTCTCGACCCAGGCTGCGTATGCCGCACCGCTGATCCTTCTGGCTCAGAACCGGCAGGAGAACCGCGACCGGGTGTCGCTCGAGGAGGACCGGGCCCGGGCCGAGCAGACGAAGGCCGACACGGAGTTCCTCGCACGGGAACTCGCTGCTCTGCGCCTCGCGGTGGGCGAGGTGGCGACCCGCGACTACCTGCGGCGAGAACTCGACGATCTCCGGTCGCTGCTCGTCGACGAGGACGAGGACGACGCGGCATCCGGTTCCGGAAAGGGACGCACGCCCAGGCGCTGACACCCGGAATTACACATAAGCCGACCCGGTTATGTAACGTTCGTCACAACACCAACCGATGTGGCAGACGGATACAGAAGGGGGCGGTCGGGTGCGTTGGACGGCGACATTGGCGATTCCGGTGATCGTGGCGGCCGGACTGGCTGCGACGGCGTCGTCGGCAGCACCGAGCGTCGCCGAGAACGTACCGGAGCCTGCTGCGGCCGCGCTGACGGCTCCTGCTACCGCCGTCGGCCTCGCACCTGCCGAACCCGCGTCGCCGATCACGTTCCGCACCCCGGGCGAACCGTCCGATCCGGTGCTCCAGCGCCCACCAGCGGCACCCGCCGGGGCCGTCCCCTCCGTATTCGGTGAGGGTCCGGCCGCAATTCCCGAACTCGTCTACTACGCGTACCGGGCCGCGGAAATGCAGATGGCCGTGGACAGTCCGGAATGCGGAATGCCGTGGCACCTGCTCGCCGCGCTCGGGCGCCTCGCGTCCCAGCACGCCGACGGTGGACGCACGGACATCCTCGGCACGCTGACCACGCCCGTCGTCGCACCCACCGGAGCCCTCGGCCCGATGCTTCTCCCCGCCGCTGCCTGGGAGCAGCATCGCGCGGACGGGAACGCAGACGGAAACGCCGACGCCCAGAACGTGTTCGACGCCACGCTGGCCGCGAGCGCCTGGATGTGCGCGGACGGCGCCCGGCTTCGCGAGCCGGACGGGGAGGCGCGCGCGGTCGCACTGTTCAACGGGTCGCCCGAGTTTCTCGCGAACGTGCGCGAGTGGTCGGCTACGTATGCCAAGGGCGCCGAAGTCGCCGAGTCCGCCTTGGCGCCGGCTCCGGCGCGGCCCCTTCCGGCCGCCTCCGACATCGCCGCTCCGGCACCCGTTCCGGCCCCGCAGAGCGCTCCCGGCGACCCGGCCGCAGCAGACGAGACCGGCGAGCCCGGAGGCGACGCTCCGGCGCCGGCCCTTCCGCCCTTGCCGCAGTTGCCCGAACTTCCGCCGGTTCCCTGCCTCGTACCCGCCTTCTGCGAATGACCCCGTAACGGGGCACTGCCCGTACCGAGACACTGCCCGTAGCAAGACACTGCCCGGGGGACCTTCTGCCGGGGGCGTGCAGGTACCCAGCGCGGCCCGAGGCGACACGCCGCCCATATTATGACGCGGGTCACACTTGGATAACCGCGGAGCCGCCTCAACGGCACAAACCCCTCTGGCATACCCCTAAACCAGGCGTTACATCACGTTTAAATAACGGAACGGCTACGAACCGTGTACTGTCAGCCCCGTAAATAACGGAGGCATCTCGGGTTCGAGATTCGCCCGAGGGAGGTACGAGTGGGCCGGCACGCCAGACCGACGGATTCCAAGATCCGCCGCAATTCAGTGATCGCGATGACAGGTTTGGTACCGGTAGGCCTCGTTGCCGCCGCCGCGACAACTGCGGGTGCATCACCGCGTGCGCTGCTCGGAGTCCACCAGGACGCCCAGGCGACCACGATGGGGAACGCAGTCCCCGAGACGCTCCCCCAGGTCCCCGAAGCCGTATCCGTGGCGCAGTCCATCATGCTCGAGCCCGCCCCGGCACCGGCGCTGGCACCGAAGTCCGCATCCCAGCCGGCGCCCGCACCCGAGACGAAGGTGCTTACCGAGGGGCCTCTCGGCATCCCCGGCATCAACTTCGACGCATACCGCAATGCCGAGCGCATCCTGTCCGAGGAGAACCCGGGCTGCGGGATGTACTGGACACTGCTCGCCGGTATCGGCAAGGTCGAATCCGGTCATGCCAACGGCGGCAAGGCAGACGAGAAGGGCAATCTCTTCGAACCGGTGATCGGCCTGCCCCTCGACGGCAGCCTCCCGGGCCAGGCCACCATCGCGGACACCGACGGCGGCGTTCTGGACGGCGACGCCGTGTACGACCGCGCCGTGGGGCCCATGCAGTTCATCCCCACGACCTGGAATCAGTACGCGGGCGACGGCGACGGCGACGGCGTTGCCGACCCGCAGAACCTCTACGACTCGACGCTCACGACCGCGCGGTACCTGTGCGACGGTGGCCTCGACATGCACAACCTCGGCCATGCGACGAAGGCAATCCACCGGTACAACAATTCGATGGCCTACGTCGCCAACGTGCTGGCGTGGTCGGCGGCCTACTCCACCGGTGTGACGCCGAGTCCGGCCGACCTGCCGCGCATCCACTGACAGGCACCCACCTACCATGGGCGTCATGGCAGTCAGTGAGTCCGACGTCCGCAGTGCACTCGCCCGGGTACAGGATCCCGAGATCCGGAAACCCATCACCGATCTCGGCATGGTCAAGAGCATCGAGATCCGCGACGACAGCAGCGTCGATATCGAGGTGTACCTGACCACCTCGGGATGCCCGATGCGCACCGAGATCACCGATCGCGTCACCAAGGCGGTCGCCGACGTGGCGGGAGTCGGCCCGGTCCGCGTCACTCTCGACGTGATGAACGACGAGCAGCGCACCGAACTACGCAAGTCCCTCCGCGGTGACTCCGCCGAGCCCGTCATCCCGTTCGCCCAGCCCGGATCGCTGACCCGCGTGTATGCGGTCGCGTCCGGTAAGGGAGGCGTCGGCAAGTCGTCGGTCACCGTGAACCTCGCGGCGGCGCTGGCCGCACGCGGCCTGTCGGTCGGTGTCCTCGACGCCGACATCTACGGCCACTCGATCCCCCGCATGCTGGGCACCTCTGCGAAGCCGACACAGGTCGAGCGGATGATCATGCCGCCGGTCGCGCACGACGTGAAGATGATCTCGATCGCGCAGTTCACCGAGGGCAACACCCCGGTCGTGTGGCGCGGCCCGATGCTGCACCGGGCGCTCCAGCAGTTCCTCGCGGACGTGTTCTGGGGCGACCTCGACGTGCTCCTTCTCGACCTGCCCCCGGGCACCGGTGACGTGGCGATCTCGGTGGCCCAGCTGATCCCGGGTGCCGAGATCCTGGTCGTGACGACCCCGCAGCAGGCCGCGGCCGAGGTGGCCGAGCGTGCAGGCTCGATCGCCTTGCAGACGCGCCAGCGCATCGCGGGCGTCGTGGAGAACATGTCGTGGCTCGAACTGCCGGACGGGACGCGCATGGACGTGTTCGGCACCGGTGGCGGCCAGGCCGTCGCGGAGCGCCTCACCCGCGCCGTCGGGGCCACAGTGCCCCTGCTGGGCCAGATCCCGCTCGACCCCGCCGTCCGTGAGTCCGGTGACGCCGGAACGCCGATCGTGCTGTCGGCTCCGGAGTCGGCGCCTGCGATCGCGATGTCGGAGATCGCCGACAAGCTCGCGGTGCGCAAGCGTGGACTGGCCGGCATGTCGCTGGGAATCGACACCACCCGGCACCTGTAAACGCACACGGTCGCCGCAACGATGTTGCGGCGACCGTGGAAAGTCCGGGCCGGGGAACTCAGGCGGAGTGACGACTCACGTCGCGTCCGGATCGATCGGGGGCCTCTCGTCGCGTGCGAGGGGCTTCGTCAGGTTGGGCGTCGAGGGCGACGATCCGTTTGCCGGCGCACCCGGTGTCTTGCCCATGTCGTTGAACAGAGAACCGTCACCGTCGAGCAGGTGTTTGGTGATGACGGCCTTGGGGGTCATGCCGCGGAGTTGGTTGAGTTCGGCGAGCGGCTGACGGAAATCGTCGAACTCCGGACCCAGCTCTTCCTTCAGCTGATCCCGTGCGCCCGAGGCGTAATCGCGCACCTGTCGCAGTGACTTGGTCACCCAGGAGACAGCACCTGGCAGCCTCTCGGGACCGAGCACCACGAGGGCCGCCACGAGGAGGACTACGAATTCACCCCAACCGATGTTGCCGAACACGGGTCAAGACTACGTGTTTCCCGCCGGAATTCAGCGCGAGCGGGCTCAACTCACACCGGAAGCACCTCCGGAACCGGTACGTCAGTCCGATTCCGGGGTGACCTCGATGTCCACGAGGCGTCCGCTCCGGACGATCTGGACGGTCACGGGCTGGTCGATCTCCTGAGCGTGCACCGCGACCACGAGCTCGTCGGCGGTGGTGACCTCGCGGTCGCCGACCCGCACGATCACGTCGCCCTCGACGATTCCCGCACGCTGTGCCGGGCTGTTGCTCTGGACGTTCGCGACCTCTGCCCCGCTGGCGACCTCGTTGACCACCGAGCGGGCATTGACACCGATCTCCGGATGGCGCATCTCACCGTTGCGGATGAGTTCCCCCGCCACTTCGGTCACGTCGTCGATGGGGATCGCGAAGCCGAGACCGACGGACCCGCCGGTTTCGGACTTGATCGCGGAGTTGATGCCGATGACGCGACCTTCGATGTCGACGAGCGGCCCACCGGAGTTACCCGGATTGATGGAGGCATCGGTCTGGACCGCGTCGATCACGGCGTCGGTGTCGGTGCCCTGGCCGCTCAGCCGCATGGGCCGATGCAGCGCGCTGACGATGCCGCGGGTGACGGTCTTGCTCAGGCCGAGCGGGGAACCCACGGCGACGACGTCCTCACCGACCTGCACGTCCTCGGATCGCCCGAGTTCGGCCACGACCAGGTTGTCGACGTCCTTGACCGCAAGTACCGCCAGATCCGTCTTGATGTCCCGTCCCACGACCGTCGCGGGGACCTTGGTGCCGTCGTCGAAAGTGACCTGAACCTTCGCGTCGGGATTGGTCGCCGCCATGGAGATGACGTGGTTGTTGGTGACGATGTATCCGGCCCCGTCGATGACGACGCCGGAGCCTGTTCCTGCCTCTTCACCCATGGTGACCTGAATGGACACGACCGACGGCAGAACGGCGTCGGCAACCTGTGCGACGGTCCCGGCGGGCACTTCCCCGTCCGACGCGACCTGCGACAGCGACACGCCTCGGCTGGTGAGTGAGCCGTTGTCGGACGTCACCACCGCCACGGCCAGCCCGCCGACGACCGCGATCGCGAGTGCGAGCGCTGCGAGGGAGACCAGGGCGCGGGGCTCGACGCGACGGTCGAACAGGACCTCACGCAGAGTCAGCTTGGGGGCCGGCGGCAGATCCTCTTCGTCCTCCGCTTCGAGCGGCGCACCGAGCCGGACGGCGGAGTCGGGGTCGCGCCACGGGTCGGACGGGACCGGGTCGTCCCCGACGCCGTCGTCGGGTGTGGAGGGCGGCCGCTGCAGCGTCTCGTCCGCCGACTCCGGCTTTCCGTATGCCTCGGCGAGGATGGCGTCGGTCGGCGGGGCGTGCCGGATTTCGGGTTCGGACGCCCGCGCGCCGGGTGTCGTCCCGAAGGGGCCCTCGGTACCGGCCGGTCGCCCGAAGACGCGCTCGGCGGCGGGGTCCACCCTGGGTCGGTACACCGGTCGCGGGTCGAGGCGCGGCGCGTCGGCGGGGCGCTCGATGGCGCCGTTCGCCTGTTCCTGCCTGCCGGACGAGGCGTCCGGCAGGTCGGTGTCGTCGCTCGCGCGTCGGCCGTTGTGCTCCACAGAATCCGCGGTCACGCGTACCCGTCTCCCCCGTGTAGGTCCGTCACAGAGCCCAGTATCACCGATGGCCTCGGGTGCCCTGTGATCGACCGGTCTCCGACCGGCCGGGCTGTGGTGACCTTCCTGCCGATCACCGCCTGCGACGGATCGCCCATCGCCGCGCTGCGAACCACGCCTCGGACTGCGCTGCGTCGACCTCGGGGGCCTTCGCGCCGTTCCGGGTCCGATCCGCTCCGGGGACGTCGAAGAGGTGGCTGGGGATGCTGCAGAGTGCGCCCCGGAGGGAACTCGACATCTCGGGTGCGTCCTCGGCGGCGGCACGCAGGGCGCGACGGGCCTGCTGCTGCGCCTCGACCTCGGCCGCGCACTCGGGGCATTCCGCCAGATGCTGTGCAGCCCGAAGGTACGGCGCCATCCGGAGCTCGCCGTCGACGTACGCGGCAACCGCCTCGCTAGCCAAGTGCTCCGTGGAACCGAACCTGCGAGGTGGCTGCACCATCGTCATCAAAACCTCCCGGCGGCTACCCCGCATCGACGCGAACGACTTCGGCCTTCCCATTCTCGCGCAGGTACTCGCGGAGTGCCTGGCGACCTCGGTGGATGCGACTGCGCACCGTCCCGAGTTTCACCCCCAGTGTGGCACCGATTTCTTCGTAGGACAGACCTTCGATGTCACACAGCACCACCGCGGCGCGGTACTCCGGACCGAGCGAATCCAGGGCGGATTGCAGGTCGGCGCCGAGTCGCGCGTCGTGGTAGATCTCCTCGGGGTTCGGCCCTTGGGCCGGGACCCGATCGTAGTCCTCCGGCAGCGCTTCCATCCGGATGCGGTTCCGGCGACGCACCATGTCGAGGAAAAGGTTGGTCGTGATGCGGTGGAGCCAGCCCTCGAACGTGCCGGGCTGGTAGTCCTGCAGTGAACGGAAGACACGGATGAACGTGTCCTGGGTGAGGTCTTCGGCGTCCTGTGCGTTACCCGAGAGCCGGTAAGCCAGCCGATAGACGCGGTCGCCGTGCTCGCGGACGAGTTCGTCCCACGAGGGCATGGACGCACGATCTCCCGTCGCGTCGAACACCGCGGTTCCGCTCAGGTCTTCCAGGGAGGCTTCGTCGAACGGGACGGCATCGGGCGGGAGAACGGTGCGGGATTCGGGCATGTGGATCGCTGGATCCTCCTCTTCGGGACCGCTACGCGGAACAGTGGTGGAAGGTTCAACATCCGGGCCCTGAGGTTTGTTCCTCACCACTAGGGTCCCATGAGGCCTACTCCACCGAAGCTCCGTGTCCTGCCGGCCTTCGACTTCGTGACCCGAGTCTTTCCTATGGGGATGTGCTGGTCGTGTGAGTTACCTGAAACGAAGCTGAGAAAACATCGCCACATCCTTGCCCACATCTGCGAGCCTGCCCGCACAAACATCCCGGCGCGGATAGCCTCGGTCTCGTGCAGACCAATGCAGACCGCATTTTGACCCACGCGGAGAACATCGTCGTCGAGGACGAACAGCTCGCCGTCGCGCGGGAACGCGCCGAGGACCTCGGCGCGGATCCGGTGTCCCCGTCGGTGGGGGCTGCTCTCGCGATGTTCGCCCGCATGCTGGACGCGAAGACCGTGGTGGAAATCGGTACAGGTGCGGGAGTGAGCGGGCTGTGGTTGCTGCACGGCCTGCGCGAGGACGGCGTCCTCACCACGATCGACAGTGAACCCGAACATCAGCGGGCTGCCAAGCTCGCATTCCGCGATGCCGGTGTCGTCGCTTCCCGCACGCGGCTCATCAACGGCCGTGCGCTCGACGTACTGCCGCGACTGGCCGACTCCGGCTACGACCTGGTGTTCGTCGACGCCACCCCGTCGGACCACCCGCACTACGTTCGCGAGGGCGTGCGTCTGCTGCGGCCGGGCGGCGTCATCGTGCTGCACAACGCGCTGCTCGGCGGCCGGGTCGCCGATCCGTCCGCACGCGATTCGACCGTGCTGGCCGTCCGAGAGGCAACACGGGCCGTCTCGGACGACGAACGGCTCGCTCCGGTGGTCCTGCCGCTCGGAGACGGGCTCCTGTGCGCGGTGCGGCTCAGCTGAGCCCGACGGGCCGCACGACTCCCGGCCCGTCGGGTCGCACCGGCCCGCGGAGTCGCACCGGCCCGCGGAGTCGCACCGGCCCGCGGAGTCGCACAGCTCCGGTCAGATCCACACGCCCTTGCCGACGGCGACCACGCCGCCGCCGCTGACAGCGAATCGTTTACGGTCGCGCTCGAGGTCGACGCCGATGATCTCGCCGTCGCCCACCACCACGTTCTTGTCGAGGATCGCGCGTCGCACCACCGCGCCCTTGCCGATCCGGACACCCGGCATCAGCACGCTGCCCTCGACGGTGGCGCCGTCCTCGACCATGACGTTGGAGCTGAGCACCGAATTGCGGACGGTGGCGGCGGACAGGATGCTCCCCGCACCCACGATGGATTCCTGGGCGAGACCGCCCTGGACGAACTTCGCGGGCGGCAGGTTCTCCGCGGCGCCTCGGATTGGCCAGCGCCGGTTGTAGAGGTTGAAGATCGGGTGGACCGACACCAGGTCCATGTGCGCGTCGTAGAAGGCATCGAGCGTCCCGACATCGCGCCAGTAGGCCCGGTCGCGTTCGGTCGCGCCGGGAACGACGTTGTCGTTGAAGTCGTAGACGTGTGCGACGCCGTCGGCGACGAGTGCCGGAATGATGTCGCCGCCCATGTCGTGATCGGAATCGGGGTTCTCGGAGTCGGCACGCAGCGCTTCGACCAGAACCTTCGTCGAGAACACGTAGTTGCCCATGGAGGCGAAGGTGACATTGGGGTCGTCGGGCGTCCCCGGTGGGTGCGCAGGCTTCTCGAGGAACTGGGTGATTCGGCCCTGCTCGTCGCTGTCGATGCATCCGAACGCGAAGGCTTCGTTGCGCGGCACCCGGATACCCGCCACCGTGACACCGGCTCCGGACTCGATGTGCTGACGCACCATCTGTTCGGGGTCCATCCGGTACACGTGGTCGGCGCCGAACACCACGATGTACTCGGGGTCCTCGTCGTAGACCAGATTGAGCGACTGCAGGATCGCGTCGGCGCTACCGGTGTACCAGCGCGGTCCGAGTCGCTGCTGGGCCGGCACCGGGGTGATGTACTCCCCGGTGAAGCCCGACAGACGCCACGTCTGAGAGATGTGGCGGTCGAGGGAATGCGACTTGTACTGCGTGAGTACGCAGATGCGCAGGTAACCGGCGTTCACCAAGTTGCTGAGCACGAAGTCGATCAGGCGATATGCGCCCCCGAAGGGCACTGCCGGCTTCGCACGGTCTGCGGTCAGAGGGTAAAGACGCTTACCCTCGCCGCCGGCAAGCACGATTCCAAGCACATGTGGCTGGCTCCTCACACGCCCAACCTATCGGTCGCCCAACACTGCCGCCAGCGAAGCGTGATCTCCGTCCCGCCCGGCGAGAGGTTCCGGACACGAGCGCACAACGTCCAGCCAGGGTATATACCCCTCTGGGGTATAGAATGGGTGTTATGAACGACTCACTTAGCCCGGTGACCGAGACCACCGAGGACGGCGGCTCCTGCCACACCCACGGCTACATCGGCGACAAGAAGAAATATCTCGCGCGCGTCAAGCGGATCGAAGGGCAGGCCCGGGGCATCCACCGCATGGTGGACGAGGAGCAGTACTGCATCGACATCCTCACTCAGATCGCTGCGTTGACCAGCGCCCTGGAAGGCCTCGCACTCAACCTGATCGACGATCACCTGCGGCATTGCGTCGTGGACGCCGCGAAACTCGGAGGCGAGGAAGGCGAGGCGAAACTGGCGGAAGCATCGGCCGCGATTGCACGCCTCGTGAAGTCCTGAACCGCATTCGCGCCTGCGGCGGGGATCGATTGGCTGTAACTCGAACGGCCCGATAGTTTGAGGCGATGCAGGTGGCGATGATGACGCGGGAATATCCGCCGGAAGTGTACGGCGGTGCGGGTGTTCACGTCACCGAGCTCGTCGCGCAGCTCCGGAGACTGTGCACTGTGGACGTGCATTGCATGGGTGCACCCCGCGACACCGCGACCGTGCACGCGCCCGACCCCGCGTTGGCAGGGGCGAATCCCGCTCTGACGACGCTGTCGGCAGAGCTGCGCATGGTTCACGCGGCCGCGGGCGTCGATGTCGTTCACTCTCACACCTGGTACACCGGTCTCGCCGGGCATCTGGCAGCCGAACTCTACGACGTGCCGCACGTACTGACCGCGCACTCGCTCGAACCGCGCCGGCCGTGGAAGGCCGAGCAACTCGGCGGCGGTTACCGGATCTCCTCGTGGTCGGAACGCAACGCCGTGCAGTACGCCGACGCGATCATCGCGGTGAGCGAAGGCATGAGGCTCGACGTCCTCGACGCCTATCCGTTCGTCGACCCCGCTCGCGTGCACGTCGTGCGCAACGGGATCGACACGACGACGTGGCATCCCGGCCCGGCCGAACCGGGCACCGAGTCGGCGCTGGAGCGCATCGGGGTCGATCCCGATCGTCCGATCGTCGCCTTCGTCGGGCGTATCACGCGGCAGAAGGGCGTCGGGCACCTGATCGCCGCGGCGCATCACCTCGACCCCGACATCCAGTTGGTGCTGTGTGCGGGCGCCCCCGACACTCCCGAGATCGCCGCCGAGACCGCACGTGCCGTCGCCGAACTCCAGGCGGCACGCGGGAACGTCTTCTGGGTACAGGAAATGCTTCCCGTCGAGTCGGTGCGGGAAATCCTCTCCGCCGCGCGCGTGTTCGTGTGTCCGTCCGTCTACGAACCGCTCGGCATCGTCAACCTCGAGGCGATGGCATGTGAGACCGCCGTGGTGGCGTCGGACGTGGGCGGTATCCCGGAGGTCGTGCAGGACGGCGTCACGGGCGTCCTGGTGCACTACGACTCGTACGAGCCGCAGGCGTACGAGCGGGCTCTCGCCGCAGCCCTCAACGAGGTTGCCGGCGACGCGGTCCGTGCCGCCGAGTACGGCCGGGCAGGTCGCGACCGCGCCATCTCCGAGTTCTCGTGGGCGCAGATCGCCCGGCAGACCCTCACGGTCTACCAGGGTGTGATCAACCGCCCCTGACAGCGGTGTCGCCGTGCCCGCCGGGCACCGTCACGTCTCCCCGCCGGGTCCATGTCGACACCGTGACGGACACGGTGACCTCGAACGGGTCCGGGAGCGCTGCCAGCAGGTCCGTGCGCTCCGGGGCGGACAGGTGATGGGCCGACGGGCCCATTCCCGCCAGGTCCGCGAGTGCTCGACGCGGCAACGCCGCGGAGAACTGCACGGGAATCCGCGCCGTGCGCTCGAACAACCCCGACAGCGCCGCCGACAACCGTTCGGTCTTGTGCTCGTCGACGCTGACCATCCCCGGCAGCGACACGAGTTCGCGCAGGTGTTCCGTGGTGGGCGTCGCCACGACGAGAACGCCGCCGGGCGCGAGTACCCGATGACTCTCGGCAGCGTTCCGGGGCGCGAAAATCGACAGCACGTGGGTGAGCGACCCCGACCGCACGGGTAGCTGCCGCCACACGTCCGCGAGCACCGAACCCGCGCGCGGGTGAGCGCGCGCGATACGCCGGACGGCGGGTTTGGATACGTCCAGTCCGATGCCCCGCGCGGCGGGCAGGGCGTCGAGGACGGTTGCGAGGTACTGGCCCGTTCCGGCGCCGACCTCGAGAATGCGGGAGTCGTCGCCGGCGGCACTCGTGCACGCGGACGCCACGGCAGTGCGGACGGGGTCGTAATACCCCGTGTCGAGAAAGTCGCCGCGCGCCGCGATCATGTCGGCGGTGTCGCCGGTGAACGGCGTGGCGGATCCGGTGAGCAGAGAGACGTAACCCTGGCGCGCCACGTCGAAGCTGTGGCCGCGTTCGCACAGCACCGCGGCATCGTCGAGATCCATCGAACCGTCGCAGTGCGGGCACGCGAGAAGGTCTATGACGGCATCGAGCACGCGGACTCCTCACCCGTTCCCGGTACGGACAGCTCCGGGCCCCGCGCGCCGAGGAGCGCGGGGCCCGGGTTGCCCGAAGAGGGGCCGATCAGCTGGTGACACTCTTGAGTTCGTCGCCGAGGGCCGCAGCCTCTTCCGGCGTGAGCTCGACGACCAGACGTCCGCCGCCCTCGAGTGGAACCCTCATGACGATTCCTCGTCCCTCTTTGGTTGCTTCGAGGGGACCGTCCCCGGTCCGGGGCTTCATGGCCGCCATCCTCTGCTCCCTCCAAATCTGCACCCGACCGCCGGGCGCGTGGGTTACCGTGTGGTTGCACCACCGACCTCGATGATGCGCGCTATCCCATTCTTCCCTATTGCGGTGTGCGTCGGGTAGCTGACTCCGCCGTAAGGGCCGGTCGTGCCCCTTCTCGGGCCTGCGACACCCAGCACCCGGCGAGGTGATCATCGACCATTCCGGTGGCCTGCATCAACGCATATGCAGTGGTGGGGCCCACAAAACGTAGTCCGAGTCGCTTCAGTTCACGGGCCATTGCGGTGGACTCCTCCGTGACCGCCGGAATCGATTCGACACTTTTCGGACGTCGCGCGCGCCGCGCGGGTGCGGGCGCGAACGACCACAGCAGAGTGTCGAGATCGGTGGGCAGTTCGAGGATCGCTCGTGCGTTCGCGATCGTCGCTTCGATCTTGCGGCGATTGCGGATGATGTCCGCGTTCGCGAGCAACCGGTCGACATCCGTTTCGGTGAAGCGGGCGACGACATCGACGTCGAAGCCGGCAAAAGCTTCACGGAACGCCGCTCGCTTCCGCAGGATCGTCAGCCACGACAGGCCCGACTGGAATGCCTCGAGGGCGAGTCGCTCGAACAGCGCGTCGCGGCCGTGGAGTTCGCGCCCCCACTCCTCGTCGTGATAGTCGCGGTAGATCGTGCTCCCCGGGCGGTCGACAGCCCACGGGCACCGCACGAGTCCGTCGTCGTTCACGGCTTCTCCGGGTGGTCGACGACGCGGACTTCCTCCGTGACCGCTTCGTCGCCGGACGCGTCCCCGGCGCCGTCGTCCTCGGTGTCGGCGGTGTCCTCGATGTCGGCGGCGTTCTCGGGCGCCGCGTGCAGCTCGGGCGCGGAGTCTTCCCCGGGCAGCGGCTCTCCGGCGGTCCGTGCGAGTTCGGCACGCAGATCGTCGATTTCGCGGGCGAGCCGGTCGAGGGCCCAGTCGACCTCGCTCATCTTGTAGCCCCGCCACGTCTGCTGGAAACGCAGGTCGCGCACGTCCGTGCCGGTGACGTCGGCTGCCGGGAGCACCGTCGTCGTCGTGCCGGGCGGGATCGGCGCGAGAACCTCGCTTCGGCCGAACACAGCGGAAGCGATGAAGAACAGCACGGCGCCGACAACCACCATGACGACCACGTACACCAGAACCGTCACCATGTACCGATCTTGGCACGGCCCGCCGACGGCTTCGAGGTCGGCGGGCCGTGCGAAGAAGATCAGCCGGTGATGGTCTTCATCGGCGGACGGTCCTCGAGGTTCACATCGGTGTCGAACGACACGAACGACTCACCCTCGACGAGGAACTGGGTCAGCGGTGCCCCCGAGTCGGGGATTCCGCACCGGCCGAGCATCGTGCCGACGATCTGCCGGCTCATTGCGCCCAGCTCGGACAGCGGCCGGTTGCGGTGCTTACGCACACCGAGGTTGACCTGCGCGATCGCGTTCAGTCCGAGGCGGTCGTAGGTGTCGAGCAGCAGCCCGATCTCCACGCCGTACCCGGGCGCGAACGGCACCGCCTCGAGCAGTTCCCGAGTGCCGGCGTATTCACCCCCGAGTGGCTGGAGCACGCAGGTCAGCTCGGGTCGCAGCGCCGCGAGGAGCGGCCGGGCGACGAGTTCGGTGACGCGTCCTCCCCCGTTCGAGTCCTCTCCCCCGGCGACCCGGAGGGGACGGCGGTAGTAGCCCTTCACCAGATGGATGCCGTCGCCGAGCAGGAGCGGTCCGAGCAGTTTCGGTACGAACGCCGGATCGGGGTTGATCAGGTCGGAGTCGACGAACGCGATGAGGTCGCCGGATGTGCCGGCGAGCGATCGCCACAGCACTTCTCCCTTGCCCGGTGCCGGGGCGAGTCCGGGTACTGCTTCCTCGCGGGAGACGACGCGCGCTCCCGCGGCACGCGCGCGGGCCGCGGTCTCGTCGGTCGATCCGGAATCGAGCACCACGAGCTCGTCGACGAGTCCGCCGAGCAACGGGTGGATGGTGTCGATCACCCCCGCGACGGTTTCCTGCTCGTCGAGCGCGGGCAGCACCACGGTCACGGTACGTCCCGCCTTGGCCCGTTCGAGTTCGGCGACGGTCCATGTCGGCTGGTCCCAGCTGTTCGCCTCTGTCCAGATGCGAGTCGGTGCGCTCATGCCAGCCCCCTCACTGTGCGGGCCGGCGGACGTGTGCCCGCGATGGCCGCCACCATATCGACCACCCGGCGGGTGGCCGCGACCTCGTGTACCCGGAACATTCTCGCTCCTGCTGCTGCGGCCAATGCTGTCGCTGCCAAGGTGCCCTCCAACCGGTCTTCGAGTTCGACACCCAGAGTCTCGCCTACGAAGTCCTTATTGCTCAGCGCCATAAGCACAGGCCACCCGCTGTTTACAAGAACTTCCACGCCCCGCAACAGAGCGAGCCCGTGATAGGTGTTTTTCCCGAAATCGTGGGTGGGATCGATGAGGATCGAATCGGTCGCGACACCCGCTCGCGCCGCGCTCTCGGCCGCCGCGACGACCTCGCCGGTCACCTGCGCGACGATGTCTTCGTACCGGACCCGGTGCGGCCGGGTACGCGGGATCGCGCCCCCGGTGTGCGAGCACACGATGCCGGCGCCGAGTTCGGCCGCGACCTCGACGAGCTGCGGGTCGGCCCCGGCCCATGTGTCGTTGATGAGGTCGGCGCCCTCGGCGACCGCGTGACGCGCCACCTCGCTGCGCCACGTATCGACGCTGATGAGCACGTCCGGGTACCGCTCGCGGATCGCAGCCACGAACGGGACGACGCGGCGGATTTCCTCCGCCGTGTCGACCACGTCACCGGGGCCGGCCTTGACCCCGCCGATGTCGACCAGGTCGGCACCCTCGGAGACGGCGCGGTCGACGGCCGCGAGCGCCGCGTCGTCGCTGAAGGTGGCGCCGCGGTCGTAGAACGAGTCCGGTGTGCGGTTGACGATCGCCATGACGAGTGCGCGATCGGTCGCGACAGGACGCCCGCACAGCGTCGGCGGTAGAGGTCCCGGAGGGGTCGGGACGTCGCCGCCGGGTGTGACGGGCGGATGCTCGGGAACATCGACAGCGGAGCCGCTCATGCCTTCATCCTGACACGAGCGCCGATTCAGGCCCTCCCGGTGTCCGGCCCGTTCAGGGCTTCGGCAGATCCCCTCGTGCCACCCCGTCGACGTACCCCTCGAAGATCGGCGCGAAGCCTTCGCTGCGGCTCGCGAGGACGTACAGCTCGTCCGACCCGATGTCGGTGTACCCCTGCTCGCGCAGATCCACCTTGCGGCTCTTGAACGTCGACGTGTACTCGAGTTCCTCGACGACCCGGACGAACAGGGGGACCGCGTATCCCGGCAGGGAACGATGCAGGGACTCCGCGAGTGCGGCACCGTCCAGTTCCGCGCCTTCCTTCAGTGTCACTGCTGCCATGCCCGCGCGTCCGTCCGTGCCCGGCACCTCGACGCCGTAGACGACGACACCCGAAACCGAGTCGTGCGACGAGATCGCACCCTCGACCTGCGTGGTCGCGACGTTCTCACCCTTCCAGCGGAACGTGTCACCGAGCCGGTCGACGAACGCGACGTGCATGTAGCCCTGGCTCCGGACGAGGTCGCCGGTGTCGAACCACACGTCACCGTCGTCGAACCCGTCACGGACGAGCTTGGATTCGGTGGCGTCGGGGTCGGTGTACCCGTCGAACGGTGCACGGTCGGTGATCTTCGCGAGCAGTAACCCGACCTCGCCGCGCCCCACGCGAACCAGTCGTCCGTTCGCGTCTCGCCGGGCCGAACCGGTCTCCGGGTCGTACTCGACGACCGCGTACGGCAAGGGGCATACGCCCGCGGTGCGCGGCTGGTTGAGCGCGTTGATGAAGGCGATGTTGCATTCGCTCGCGCCGTAGAACTCCGCGACCCGGTCGATGCCGAAGCGCTCGGTGAATTCGTCCCAGATCTCGGCGCGGAGGCCGTTGCCCACCATCAGCCGGATGCCGTGGTCGCGATCGGTGGGCCGCTCGGGCTGCCCGAGCAGGTAACGGCAGAACTCACCGATGTAGATGAACGCCGTCGCCCCGTTGCGCTCGGCGTCCTCCCAGAACTTCGACGCCGAGAACTTCTTGCCCAGCGCGAAGGTCGCACCCGCACCGAGCACCGACGACAGCGCGACCGTCAGCGCGTTGTTGTGATAGAGCGGCAGGCAGCAGTAGAGAGTGTCGTTGCGGCGCAACCGGACACCGAGACTGCCCAGTCCCGACATGGACTTGAGCCAGCGGAAATGGGACATCCGGCTCGCCTTGGGCAAGCCGGTGGTTCCGGAGGTTAAGATGTAATACGCGATCTCGGACGCCGAGAGCGTCTCCGTCACTGCCGGGTTCGCCGAGTCGGCGTCCGCGGCGAGTGCGTCGAGTTCGGCGAGACGCATCACCGACCCGGCCTGCGGTTCGGAGTCGAGCGTCTCGAGGGCCTCTGCGCATTCTTCGTCGACGACGAGAACGCGGGAGTCGAGCAGCGACAGGCTGTGCTCGAGCACCTCGCCGCGCTGGTTGTTGTTGAGCATGCCTGCCGCGGCACCGAGTTTGACGGTGGCAAGCGCGAGCAGCAGCGCCTCGGGCTTGTTCTCCATGAGAATGCCCACGACGTCTCCGGTGCGCACACCCTGCGCCGTCAGGACGTTGGCGTAGCGGTTCACCTGCGCGTTGGCTTCGCCGTAGCTCAGGGTGTCGCCCTCGAACCGCAGGAACGGGCTGTCGGGCCGGCGGGCGGCCTGCTTCTGGAACACCGATCCGATGGTCTCCCGCGCACTCGGCTTCCGGGTCATCCCAACGGCGCCGCGCAACAGACTCGGCAGGTCGGGGAGCATCCCGGGCAGCGCGGCCACAAGACCGGGAAGGGAGATGGTCGATGTGCTCTCGGCGGGGGCGGTTTTCACTGGCGGATCCTCACTACGACGTCGGGTCTGTCGGGACTACGGCGGCAATGCCTCCCGAACTTACCGGAGAGTAGGGAACGAATGGTCGATTCGGTCCCTCAGTGCTCCCCGCTCGACTCCGCACACCGGTCCAGAGCGTCCTCCAGATCGGACGTGACATGAAGCCCGTCGAGCGCGCGTCGCGCCACGAAGCCCGTGTCGACCATCGACTCGAGCCAGGTGAGCAGTCCGTCGAAATGCCCGAGCGGGTCGAGCATCACGACCGGTTTGTCGTGCATACCGAGGTACCCGGCGGTCCATGTCTCGAAGAGTTCCTCGAGCGTGCCGATGCCGCCGGGCAGCGTCACGAACGCGTCGGCGCGATCCTCCATGATGCGTTTGCGTTCCCGCATCGTCTCCGTGACGATCAGTTCGTCGGCGTCGACGTCCGCCACTTCCCGGTGCACCAGCGCCTTGGGGATCACGCCGACCGTGTGAGCACCCGCTTCACGGGCCGCCTCGGCGACAGCGCCCATCATCGACACGTTGCCGCCGCCGGATACCAGCTGCCACCCGCGCCGGCCGATCTCCGTTCCCAGTGCCGAGGCGAGCTCGAGGTACTTGCGGTCGACCGGTCCCGACGCGCAGTACACGCACACCGATACCCGCCGCGGTTCGCTCACCACGACGTCTCCTCTCCGAACAGCAGGGTCTCCTCGTTGCCGCGATGTGCCTCGCGGATGATCCGGACCGCCTCGTCGACGCTGTCGGTCACCGACAGCAGATCGAGATCCGACTCGAAGATCTTCCCCTCCCGCACCATCGTCGCCCGCAGCCAGTCGACCAGCCCCGACCAGTACTCGGTGCCGAACAGCACGATCGGGAAACGGGTGATCTTGCCGGTCTGGACGAGTGTGAGCGCCTCGAACAACTCGTCCATGGTGCCGAAGCCGCCCGGCAGGCACACGAAAGCCTGTGCGTACTTGACGAACATCGTCTTCCGCGCGAAGAAGTACCGGAAGTTCAGGCCGAGGTCGACCCAGTCGTTGAGACGCTGCTCGAAGGGAAGCTCGATGCCGAGCCCGATCGAAAAACCCCCGGCTTCGCACGCGCCGCGGTTCGCGGCCTCCATGACCCCGGGGCCACCGCCGGTGACCACGGCGTACCCCGCCTCGACGAGCGCTTCACCGAGCCGCCGGCCGGCCTCGTAGTCGGGATGGTCGACGGGAGTGCGGGCCGAACCGAACACCGCCACCGCGCGCGGCACCTCGGCCAGTGCTCCGAAACCTTCGATGAACTCGCTCTGGATGCGCAGCACCCGCCACGGGTCGGTATGCACCCAATCGGACGGGCCCCGCCGGTCCAGCAACCGCTGATCGCGGGTCGTGGTGTCGCGGGCACGCTCACCGCGCAACTGAACGGGGCCACGCTGCACGACATCGTCGCGCGAGCCGGACCGATCGGAGGAGGAATTCGTATCTCCGGGCATGACGGCAACGCTATCGCGTCAGGTAATCGCGCAGAACGGTGGTGACATCGGTGATGCGCTGAACCTCGACGTGCTCGTCGCGCTTGTGAGCGAGATTCGGGTCGCCCGGACCGTAATTCACCGCCGGTATCCCCAGCGCCGCGAACCGCGACACATCCGTCCATCCGTACTTCGCCCGGAACTTGCCACCGGCAGCGTCGACCAGGGCCGCCGCAGCCGGGTGGGACAGTCCCGGAAGCGCGCCCGGCGACATGTCGGTCGTTTCCATCGTGATCGGGAGACCGGCGAAGACCTCCTCGACGTGGGCGAGCGCATCGCCGGGACTCCGGTCGGGAGCGAATCGGAAGTTCACATCGAGTTCGGCCGCGTCGGGAACCACGTTGCCCGCGACGCCACCACCGATACGCACAGCCGACAGTCCCTCGCGGTACACGCACCCGTCGATATCGACCGAGCGCGCCTCGTAGCGTGCAAGCCGCTCGAGCACCGGAGCGAGCTTGTGGATCGCGTTCTCCCCCAGCCACGACCTCGCGGAATGCGCGCGGACACCGTCGGCCGTGATCCGCACCCGCAACGTGCCCTGGCACCCGGCTTCGATCTCGCCGCCCGTCGGTTCGCCGAGAATCGCGACGTCCGCGTCCAGCCAGTCGCGCAGGTCACGCTCGATCCGTCCGAGGCCGTTGTAGGTCGCCGCGATCTCCTCGCAGTCGTACATGACCAGGGTCAGGTCGTGCGCCGGGTCGGCGATCGTGGCCGCCAGATGCAAGAACACCGCGTCGCCGGCCTTCATGTCCGAGGTGCCGCAGCCCCACAACACGCCACCGTCGAGCCGGGAGGGCACGTTGTCGGCGATGGGCACGGTGTCGAGGTGCCCGGCCAGCATCACCCGGCTCCCGAGCCCGCGGTGGGTACGGGCGAGCACGCAGTTGCCGCTGCGCACGACCTCGAACCCGTCGGTCTGCTCGCGCAGCGCCTTCTCGACCGCATCGGCGATGAGCGTCTCGTCCTGCGACACGCTCGGAATATCGACGAGGGCGGCGGTCAGTTCGATCGGATCGGCATGCAGGTCCAGGTGCGGTACGGCCATACGTGAACGATACGGAGCACGGTGTCTCCCGCGCGGGCCGCGTCGGGTTTTCCCAGGGCCTGATCGGCCCGATCCTGGGCTCAAGTACGATTCTCGACCGTGAGTGCACACGGAGCAGCAGCAGTAGGCATCGCGAACATTGCGGCCGACGGGACCGTTCTCGACACCTGGTATCCGGCGCCCACGCTGGGCGAATACGCCGAAACGGGAACGGTGCGGCTCGAGGGCACCGACATCCCGTCCGACTTGGCGCTCGTTGCCGGCGCCGACGAGGCGCGGGACGTGAACCAGGTCGTGGTGCGCACCACGATCGCAGATCTGTCCGCGCCGCCGGTCGACACGCACGACGTGTACCTGCGTCTGCACCTGCTCTCCCACCGCCTGGTCAAGCCGCACGGACAGAGCCTGGACGGCATCTTCGGGTTGCTCGCCAACGTCGTGTGGACCAACTACGGCCCGTGCGCGGTCGAGAACTTCGAGACCGTCCGATCGCGTCTGCGCATCCGCGGACCCGTCACCGTCTTCGGTGTCGACAAGTTCCCGCGCATGGTCGACTACGTCGTGCCGACGGGAGTCCGCATCGCCGACGCCGACCGCGTGCGACTGGGCGCCCATCTCGCCTCCGGCACCACCGTGATGCACGAGGGCTTCGTGAACTTCAACGCCGGCACTCTCGGAAACTCGATGGTCGAGGGCCGGATCTCCGCGGGAGTCGTCGTCGACGACGGTTCCGATGTCGGTGGCGGCGCGTCGATCATGGGCACGCTGTCCGGTGGCGGCAAGGAAGTCATCTCCGTCGGCAAGCGTTGCCTGCTCGGCGCGAATGCCGGTGTGGGCATCTCGCTCGGCGACGACTGCATCGTCGAGGCCGGCCTGTACGTCACCGCCGGCACCAAGGTGACGGGCCCGGACGGCACGGTCGTCAAGGCCAAGGACCTGAGCGGAGCGTCGAACCTGCTGCTCCGCCGCAACTCTGTGAGCGGTGCCGTCGAGGTCGTGCCCAACAAGGGCACAGGCGTCGAACTGAACGCCGCACTGCACGCCAACGACTGAGGAAGATAGTGAGCCAAGTTCCACAAACGGACGATCCCGAGGACCTCGGGAGCGGACTGAAAGTCCGGCATCTGACGATGATGGGACTCGGCTCAGCGATCGGTGCCGGACTGTTCCTCGGGTCCGGCGTCGGTATCCAGGCGGCCGGCCCGGCCGTGCTCGTCTCCTACGTTCTCGCCGGCATCATGGTCATCTTCGTGATGCGGATGCTCGGCGAGATGGGCGCTGCTCTGCCCGTCAGCGGATCGTTCTCCCACTACGCCCGCATCGGTATCGGCCGCTGGGCCGGCTTCTCGATGGGCTGGCTCTACTGGTTCATGCTGATCATGGTGCTCGGCGTGGAGATCACCGGTGCGTCGGCGATCGTGCAATCCTGGTTGCCGGGGGTGCCGCAATGGACGGTCGCGCTGGTGTTCGTGAGCTTCTTCGCGGTCATCAACCTCGCCCAGGTCGCGAATTTCGGTGAATTCGAATTCTGGTTCGCCGCGCTCAAGGTCGCTGTCATCATCGGCTTCCTGATCATCGGCGTCCTGCTGGTGTTCGGGCTGCTCCCGGGGACCGAACCGGTGGGGACCGAGCATCTGCTGGGCGACGGCGACGGATTCGCACCCAACGGCATGGCCGGAATCGCGGCCGGCCTGCTCGCGGTCGCCTTCGCGTTCGGTGGCATCGAGATCGTGACCATCGCCGCGGCCGAGTCCAAGGATCCCGAGCGGTCCATCGCGGTGGCCGTGCGCACGGTGGTCTGGCGGATCACGCTGTTCTACCTCGGCGCGATCTCCATCATGGTGCTGGTCCTGCCCTGGACCACGGCGAGCGGCGAAACGTCTCCGTTCATCGCGGTGCTGGACGTCGCGGGCCTGCCCTACGCATCCGGGCTCATGGAACTCGTCGTGGTGGTCGCACTGCTCTCGGCGTTCAACGCCAACGTGTACGGCACCTCGCGGATGGCGTACTCGCTGGCCCGTGGCGGCGACGGACCGGCATTCCTCGGCAAGCTCACCCACCGTGGTGTTCCGCGCAACGCTGTTCTGCTCTCGGTGTTCTTCGGCTTCGTGAGCGTGCTGCTCAACTGGTTGCTGCCCGACACCCTGCTGGAGATCCTGCTCAACGCTGTCGGGTCGGCGCTGCTGGCCATCTGGATCTTCATCGTGGTCGCGCACCTGCGTTTGCGGCGACGGTTCGAGGAAGAGGGAACGCTGCGGCTGCGCATGTGGGCCTTCCCCTACCTGAGCTGGTTCACCCTGGCGATGCTGATCGGCTTCATCGCCCTGATGCTGTCCGACAGCAACGCTCGCGTTCAGCTCGCGTCGACGTTCGTCCTGTTCCTGTTCATCACCGCACTCGGTTTCCTGTGGCATCGCAGGCAGGACGCACGGGTCAGCGACGACTTCGGTCTGCCAAGGCACTGACGAGGATCTGGGCCAGTTCGCTGGGGTCGCCCGCCAGGTAGCTCGAGCCCCCGGTTGCCGTCGCGATCTCGGCGAGAACGTCTCCGTCGGCGGTGTCGGTCACTCCGACGGTCAGCACCGGTACGGGCCGGGCGGGGTCGCGGAGTCGGCCCAGAGCGGCGAGAAGTTCGTCCTTCCCGATCCCGCCCGGATCATCGTTCCCTCCGTCCGTCACCACGATCACGCTGTTGACGGCTCTCGGGTCGTATCCGGCCTGAGCCGTACGGAAGGCCTCGAGCACGGTGTCGTAGAGCGCCGTACCGGTGCCGGTGGAGTCGGGAACCCACTTGTCGAGCGAGGTCACGATCTCGCGCTGGGTCTCGCTTCCGATCATCGTGTCGAAGCGGCGAACGGGCGCGATCTCCACGTAGTCGCGTCCCGGGACGCCGATGTCGCTGGCGAACATCCACAGTCCGGCAGACACGCTGTCAGGGAACACGTCGTCGGCGGCCCGCGCGGCCTGCGCCACGAGTTCGAGCGGGGTGGTGCCGTCCACCGGCCGCCGCATCGACTCCGAGACGTCCACCACGATCAGGGTGCGCACCGGCAGCGCGAGCAGAGTCCAGGTTCGCATCGCCTCGCTCATGATCGCGTCGTCCTGAAGCTCGAGCACCGGGACGGTTCCCAGTCCGCGGATATCGGGCAGTGCGTGTCCTACTCCGTCACGGAAGCCTTCGCGCGACAGGATCGCGCGCGCATCCGCCGCGTGCAGCGCGTCGGCGAGCGCCGCGCCGGTGCGCGCCGCACGTGCGTTGCGGTCCGGGTCGGGTGCGGTCACCACGATCGGATAGTCGACCATCACGGTGCCGTTCTCCGGTATCCACACGTCGAGGTCCCGCTCACGGGTCCGGCGGTGCACCTGCACCTGCTGCTCGGTGGTCACGATGACGTCGTCGCCCTCGATGCGCTCGAGTGCCGCCTGACCGGTCGGCGGTTCCTCTCGGCGTGCACCCTCACGCTGAGCGTGCACGGCGAGCGCCGAGCGCACGGTCCCCACGGCGACCGGGTTGTCGGCGGTTTCGGCGAGGGCAGCCCGGATCACGCCTGCTGCCGTACCCGTGCGCAGGGGGTTGCCGAGGTCGAGGCCGGCGAGACCGAGTGCCGACCGCCAGTTGGGGGCTACCGGCACGGCGTCCGGGGCACCCGCGAGAACCAGCGGCGACGTCGCGAGCGGAAACGAGATCGTTCGCACCGAACCGGCAGCGTTGTCCTGGGCCCGTCGCGCCCACCATCCCCCTTCGGGGATCCACAGGTCGGGCGCGCCGGCCCCGGTTCCCAGCCTGCTCGCGACGTCGCCGGGTTCCTCCGCGGTGATCTCGAAGGCCGCGCATCCGGTGTCGGCACGAGCGAGCGCCTCACCGACCGCGGGAGCCAGCGCAGGCGCCACCGCAAGCGCGTACTCGTCCGTCGTGGAGCATCCGATCCCCCATTGCCCCGACACGAACGACAGCGCCGCGACGGCCAGTGCCGCCACCACGATCCCCACCAGAACCATTCGCGCACGATCGGAATTTCTCCGACGCCGCGACGTCGCGCCGGGTTCGTCCGTCACGTGTTCCCCTCCCGCCACGATCGGCCGTCCACCCCGACCCGTGTGAACTAGGCCACATGGTATCGGGTGAACTTCCGATGCGTAACGAGACGGTGAGGTCAGCTCGCTTCGGGATACAGCCCTTCGAGCCTGCGGGCGATCAGAGCGGCCTGCAACTGCCGCAGGCCCGACGGCCGGGTGGGATCGAAGCCGGTGAGCTGCGCGACCCGCTTGAGGCGATAGTCGACGGTGTTGGCGTGCACGTGCAGCGTGCGCGCCGTGAGCTGCCGGCTGAGATCGTGCGCGATGTGCGTCTCGAGGGTCTCGACGAGTTCTGCGGCGTCGTCGAGCGGTTCGAGCACGCGGGCGAGATGCTTACGCGCCGGGCCGGGCCGGGTGAGCTGATACTCGAGGGCGAGGTCCGCGATGCTGTAGGCCCCCGCCGGCCGGCCCAGGCGGCGCACCAGATCGAGGAGTTCGTGCGACTGTTTCGCGGCCGACGGGATCTCCGGAACCTCCGCGTGGACGAGCGCGACGGTCACCTCCACCCCCGCGACGGTGCCGATCCGCTCCCGGAACTCGTCGATGAGTGCGGTAGCCGACGAACCGGGCAGCAGGACGGTGCCGCCCTCCGGGCCGAGCAACGCCAGATGCTTGCCTTCGCACAGCGTTTCGAGTTCGATCTCGACGCGGCGCAGGGTGCGGCGCGCCACCACCTCCGGCCGGACGTGGGGATTGCGTTCGTCGGGGTGCCGCGCAAGCGAGACTGCAAGAACCGTGTAGCCGTCGGCAAGCTGGAGACCCGAGCGTTGCGCGACCGATGCCGCGTCCTGTCCGCTGAGCAGCGCGGTCACCAATTCCTGGGCCGCGACATCGCGTTCACGCCGAATGGCGTCGAGTTCCGCGACGAACCCGGTGGTCGCGGCTACCGTGACCTTTTCGAGGAGCGCCATCCACAACCGTGACGCGTCGGCGACCGCGGCGACGTCACCCTCGCGTGCCTTCTCGGTGACGAGTTCCCAGCCCAGGCGGATGCCCTCGTGGTAGATGCGCAGCATGTATTCGAGACGGAACCCGGCGCGTGCCCATTGCGCGGCGCTGCTGCGCAGGTCGGCAAGATCCGAGTCCGACGGCAACTCTCCGGCGTCGAGCAGATGGATCGCGATACGAAGACAGCGGACGGTGACCTCGGTGACGTCGCCTCGCAGCGACTCGCCAGGGCGCAGCGAACACGGCGCGACATTGTCCGCGAAGTGCGCCACGAGCTTGCGCGCGACGGCGGGCAGATCTCGCAGCGGTACCGACGCAGGCTTCCCGTCGACCACGAATCTGGGAACCTCGCTTTGACGACCGCCACCCCGGCCGTGCTCCGCTATACGGATCTGATCCGTTACAGACATCCCTCGAACCCCCATCGAAGTAACAAACCTATATACCGTGCAGTAGAGAATCCGCCTCGTACCGCGGCATGCGCAACCCCTGGGGCGTCTTTTCTATGATCCGGAGTCGCACGAAACGCTGTACGACCGGCGGTCACGGGGCGTCGGACGCCAGTTGCTTCTTCTGCACCTTTCCCATCGCGTTACGGGGCAGCGCGTCCACGACACGCACCTCGCGCGGGCGCTTGTGAACCGAAAGTTGTTCTGCAACATAGCTTATCAATGTGTCTTCGTCCACCTCCGGGCCCGAGGGCGCGGGGACGACGAACGCCACGATGCGCTGCCCCAGGTCGGCGTCGGGCAGGCCCACCACGGCCACCTCCCCCACCGACGGATGGCCGAGAAGCACCGTCTCGATTTCTCCGGCGCCCACCCGGAAACCGCCGGATTTGATCAGATCCGTCGACTCGCGGCCCACGATCCGGTGGAAACCGGCGCCGTCGACGACCGCCACGTCGCCTGTGACGAACCACCCGTCCTGGGTCCAGGAGGCGGCCGTCGCGTCGGGCCGGTTCAGGTAGCCGTCGAACAGCATCGGCCCACGCACCTGCAGGACGCCGATGCTCTCGCCGTCGTGCGGCACGTCGGCACCGTGCTCGTCCCGCAGTCGCGTCTGCACGCCCGCGACCGGCGTCCCGACCCAGCCGGGACGGCGCTCACCGTCCACCCGGGTACTCAGGGTGAGCATCGTCTCGCTCATGCCGTACCGCTCGATGGGCGTCAGGCCCGTCAGCTCCCGAAGTTTCTCGAACACCGGAACCGGCAACGGGGCACTTCCGGAGACGAGCAGGCGGGCACCGCTCAGCGCGCGGGCCGACTCCTCGTCCTGCACGATGCGCGACCACACCGTCGGAACACCGAAGTACAGGGTGCCGCGTGCGCGTGCGTACGCCTCCGGGGTGGGAGTACCCGTGTGGATCAGGCGGCTACCGATCCGCAGCGGGCCGAGCAACCCGAGCACGAGACCGTGGACGTGAAACAACGGCAGGCCGTGCACCAGTGTGTCGCGGTCCGTCCAGTCCCATGCCTCGGCGAGCGCATCGATTCCGGCGGCGATCGCGCCGCGGCTGAGCAGGACGCCCTTCGGCGCACCCGTGGTACCCGAGGTGTAGAGCACGAACGCGGTGCGACGCGGCGACGGTTCGGGCACGTGGTGCCAGTCGCGGGCGTGGAGTCGCACGGGGAGCACCGGGAGTTGCGGCACCTCGGGGTGCTGGGTGTCCGGAGCGGCGCCGACCCACGCCTGAGCGCCGGAATCCTTCAGAATGTGCGACAGTTCCGCCGGTCCCGAGTCCGGCGGAACCGGCACGACCGTCACCCCCGCGAGAAGGCACCCGACGATCGCGACCACGGTCGTCGCGGTGGGGTGCGCGAGCACCGCGACCCGCTCGGCCCGCGCGACCCTCGCCGCGAGCGCGGTTCCGGCACCGAGGACGTCGCTCCGGGAGAGGGGGTGGCCGTCGATGCGGACGGCGTCGGGAATGTCGTCGCCGCGAGCGACGGCCAGTGGATTCAGCGAACGGAGGAGTGCAGACACACGCGACAGGATTCCATACCTCCCGGCGGCACCGGCACTCTCGTCACGACGCGACGCCGCCGAGCGACCCCGAGTTGAGCACCGCCGGACGCCGGGGCGGCAGCACGGTTCCGAGCACGGCGCCGAGCAGCATCCCGATCAGCACGGCGACACCGTGGGCATCGTCGAACGCCACGAGCACCACCCCGAGAAGAAATGTGGCCGAGGAGGCCAGCAGCAATCGCCGCCGCGCCCCGACCACCGGCCAGAGCCCCGCGATCGACGCGGCGAGGGCCAGTGTGGCGCCGGAGGTGCCGGCACCCACCGACGGAGAAACGAAGGTCGTGAACAGCCCCCACAGGATCTGTCCGACGACGAAGAGCGCAGCCGCGCGGTACCAGCCCCATATCCGCACTGCTGCGATGGCGACCACCGCGAGCAGGACAAGGTTCGCGGCGGTCACGACGACACCGCCGTCCTCGACGAGCCCCGCGGTCAGCACGCGCCACCACTGTCCCCCGTCGCGCGTGCGGACCGGTTCACGCCGGAACAACTCGACCAGGGACGGCACGATCAGCCTCGTCACCGACGCCACCGCAACCACGCCCCACAGCACGACGGCGGCCATCGGCGGGGGCCACCACCACGCGCGCGCCGCCGCGCGGGACGAGCGAGGATCGGGCATCGCGGCGAGGGCGGTGAGCGCTACGACGGCAGCGTAGAACGCCCACAGCAATGGGTCGTCGCCGGATGCACTCACGCGCTCAATCTACCGGCGATCCGGGTAACGGGCACACGGCAACGCCGCCGCGCCGGAGCGTAGGCGCCGGGTACCGGACGGAGCGTCAGCGCAGTCGCCGGGCGGCAGCGTCGATCGCATCGTCGGTGGCGGTGAGCGCGATCCGCACGTGCAGCACGCCGCCGGGACCGTAGAACTCTCCGGGCGCCACGAGGATGCCCCGCTCGGCGAACCAGTCGACCGTCGCCCGGCACTCTTCGCCGCGGGTCGCCCAGAGGTACAGGCCCGCCTCCGAGTGATCCACAGTGAAGCCCGCGCCGCGGACGGCAGCGAGCAGGACGTCGCGGCGTGCCCGGTATTTCTCCCGCTGGATGTTCTCGTGCTCGTCGTCGTTCAGCGCGGCGGTCATCGCCGCCTGGATCGGCAGCGGCAACATCATGCCCGAGTGTTTGCGCACCTCGAGCAGGTCGGCGACGAGTTCGGCATCGCCGGTGACGAACCCGGCGCGATAGCTCGCCAGGTTCGACGTCTTCGACAGCGAATGCACCGCGAGCAGGTTCGTATGGTCTCCGTCGCACACGCTCGGGTGCAGGATCGAGAGGGCTTCGCCCTCCCAGGTCAGCCCGAGGTAGCACTCGTCGGATACGACGATCGCGTCGCGGCTTCGCGCCCAGTCGACGACCTTGCGCAGGTGGTCCAGCCCGAGCACCTTGCCGGTGGGGTTCGACGGCGAGTTGACGAAGACCAGCGCCGCGCCTTCGGGGCCGAGCCGGTTGAGTCCGTCGGCGCGGATCAGGCGCACCCCGGCGAGCAATCCGCCCACCTCGTACGTCGGGTACGCCAATTCGGGGATGACCACGAGGTCGTCGGCGCCGAGGCCGAGCAGCGTGGGCAGCCACGCGATCATTTCCTTGGTCCCGATCGCGGGGAGCACCGCTGCGGGATCGAGGCCGGTGATGCCGTAACGGCGCGCGAGCGCGGCCACGGCCGCCTCCCGCAGTTCCTCGGTTCCGTGGTTGGTGGGGTACCCCGGTTCCGCGGCGACCGATGTCAGTGCATCGCGGATGACCGGAGCGACCGGATCCACCGGGGTGCCCACCGACAGGTTCACGATCCCGTCGGGGTGCGCGGCGGCCTTGGCCTTCGCCTCGGACAGCGAGTCCCACGGGAAGTCCGGGAGATTCCCGGCCACCGACCGGCGTACGCGTGCCTTCACCGCAGCACCGCCCGTTCGTTCATCGAGCGACACCTACTCCTCGCCCATGGGAGGGAGGTTCTTGATGAACGGCGGGTCGTAGGCGACCTTGCCGAGCTTCGCCGCTCCGCCGGGCGAACCCAGGTCGTCGAAGAAGTCGACGTTGGCCTTGACGTAATCGGACCACTCGTCGGGCACGTCGTCCTCGTAGAAGATCGCCTCGACCGGGCACACCGGTTCGCAGGCTCCACAGTCCACACACTCGTCGGGATGGATGTACAGCATGCGTCCACCCTCGTAGATGCAGTCGACGGGGCACTCCTCGATACATGCCTTGTCCAACACATCCACACACGGTTCCGCAATCGTGTACGTCACTGCTGTCTCCCTGCCTCTCTGTCGGCCCGCCGACCCGGCCGCACCGGCGATCCGCCGGCCGTGCGCGGTCCATCGTTCGTGGCGCACTCACCACTCGTCCAGTATCCCCCGTTGTTCGGGCACGCCTGTGCATTAGGGTGCCCTGACCCGGCAACGTGTACCCGCGAGTACCCGGACTCCGAAAGCCTACCGAACTGTGACGTCGAGCCCCCGGGGCGCGTACGCGGTGGTGCGCTGACGCGCGGGACGGCCGATGCCCTCGGCGATCGCGACGAGTTCTTCGACGGACTTCTCCGAGCCGTGCTGTGAACCCGCCATCCGGGAGATCGTCTCTTCCATCAGCGTGCCGCCCAAATCGTTGGCGCCGCCTTCGAGCATCGCGCGCGTTCCGGCGACACCGAGCTTGACCCAGCTGGTCTGGATGTTGTCGATCCGGCCGTGCAGCATCACGCGGGCCAGAGCATGCGCGGCCCGGTTGTCGCGCATCGTCGGACCAGGGCGCGACGCACCGGCCAGATACAGCGGCGACGACTGATGGACGAAGGGCAGCAACACGAACTCGGTGAACCCGCCCGTGCGGTCCTGGATGCCGCGAAGCACGTTCAGATGCCCGACCCAGTGGTGCGGCTGGTCGACGTGCCCGTACATCATCGTCGAACTCGAACGCAGACCCACTTCGTGCGCGGTCGTGACGACTTCCACCCACTCGGCGGCCGGCAATTTGCCCTTCGTCAGCACCCACCGGACCTCGTCGTCGAGGATCTCGGCGGCTGTTCCGGGGATGGTGTCGAGTCCGGCCTCGCGCAGATCGATCAGCCAGTCGCGGATCGACGTACCGCTGCGTGCCACGCCGTTGACGATCTCCATCGGCGAGAACGCGTGCACGTGCATGGACGGAACACGTGCTTTGACCGCCCGTACCAGGTCGGCGTACCCGGTCACCGGCAACTCGGGGTCGATACCACCCTGCATGCAGACCTCGGTGGCGCCGGCGACATGCGCCTCCCAGGCGCGGTCCGCGACCTCCTGGGCCGACAGCGTGAACGCGTCCGCGTCGCCCTTGCGCTGCGCGAACGCGCAGAAGCGGCAACCGGTGTAGCAGATGTTGGTGAAGTTGATGTTCCGGTTGATCACGTAGGTGACGTCGTCGCCGACGGTGTCGCGGCGCAACTGGTCGGCGAGCGCGACCAGCGCTTCGAGACCGGCTCCGTCCGCGTTGGCGAGCGCGACGTACTCGTCGTCCGAACATCCCGCGGGATCGCGCTCGGCCGAGCGAAGTGCGGCCAGCACGTCGCTGTCGAGCCGGACCGGAGCCGACTCACCGAGGGCGAGCACCTGTTCGCGCACGGTTTCCCAGTCACCGAACGCACTGCCCAGGTCGGAGCGATACTCGGTGTTGCGTCCGCTCACGTCGATCTCGGAGTTGAGGTCCACCCGGCCGGACGACTCCCAGTCGATGTCGGGTTCCTGCCACGGCAGGCCGGTCGGCAGCACGTCGCGGGCCAGTCCGGTCTCCGGGTCGGCCAGGGCGCGCACGTGCGTGGTGATCCGGGGATCGATCCACGGCTGCCCCGCCAGGACGTACTGGGGCTGGGCTGCGATCCGCTCGGTGAGGACGTAACCCGCGTCGGCGCTCACCGCGGCGAGCGTGTCGAGGTTCGGCCACGGCCGTTCGGGATTGACGTGATCCGGGGTCAGCGGCGAGACTCCGCCCCAATCGTCGACTCCGGCGCCGAGAAGAGCGCGGCACTCGTCGACCGAGACGAGGTTGGGCGGCGCCTGGATACGCATGCCCGGTCCGAGGACCAGCCGCGACACCGCGACCGCCGCGAGGAACTCACCGAGATCGGCGTCGTCCGCGTCGCGCATCACGGTGTCGTCCTTGGCGCGGAAGTTCTGGACGATCACTTCCTGGATATGGCCGAATGCTTTGTGCGTCTTCCGGATCGCGTGGATCGAGTCGGCACGCTCGGCGACGGTCTCACCGATACCCACGAGAATTCCCGTGGTGAACGGCACCGACAGACGCCCGGCGTCGGTGAGCACGCGCAAGCGCACCGCGGGATCCTTGTCGGGGCTGCCGTAGTGGCACTGTCCCTTGTCGGTGAACAGTCGCTCCGAGGTGGTTTCGAGCATCATGCCCATCGACGGCGCGACCGGCTTGAGCCTCGACATCTCGGCCCAGCTCATGACGCCGGGGTTGAGATGCGGCAGCAGGCCGGTCTCCTCGAGAACCCGGATCGACATTGCGCGCACATAGTCCAGCGTCGAGTCGTAGCCGCGCTCTTCGAGCCACTGCGCAGCCTCGGGCCAGCGCTCCTCGGGCCGGTCCCCGAGCGTGAACAAGGCTTCTTTACAGCCCAACTCGGCGCCCTGGCGCACGATCTCGAGGATCTCGTCGGGTTCGAGGTACATTCCGCGGCCTTCGGCGCGGAGTTTTCCCGGCACCGTCACGAATGTGCAGTAGTGGCAGCGATCCCGGCAGAGCCGGGTGATCGGGACGAAAACCTTGCGGGAGTAGGTGGCGGTACCGGGCCGTCCGGCGGCGAGCAGACCCGCATCACGCACCCGGGCCGCGGAGGCACACAGGTCCTCGAGATCGGATCCGCGTGCCTGCAACAGAACTGCGGATTCGTCGACGTTGAGCGTGACGCCGTCGCGCGCCCGGCGCAACGCCCGACGCATCGCGGAAGGCGCCGGCGGCGGTACCGCCCCGGGACGCACGGCGGGCGTCGGGAGCATCGCGGACTGCGCGGTGTCGTCTGCGGAATCGGTCATTGGCCGATCATCCGCCTCACCCGGCGCCCATGCCACCTCGGGGTCTATTCCCGCGGGTAGTCGTCGTCCGACGGCACTTCGCGGTGCTGTTCGTAGGTGTCGACGGGGTCGGCTTCGAGGGGCACATCGGAGGGCGGCACGTCTGCGGGTTCCTCACCCACAGGAATAGCCTGATCGATGCGATCGGCTTCGGAATCGTCACCCTGAGGGATGTCGATGTCGAGAGCGTCCGACGATTCGGTCATGGCGATCCTCCTTGTGCGATTCCGGCCCGGACGGGCCGGGCTCGAGTTCCGGCATCAGCCTAGCCTGGATGCCGACACGGATGTCGGGCCGCCGTCACAGGCCCCGGCGAGTATGGGAGGGCCATAGTGAACAGCGATGCCGAGGTGCGTTCGGAACCTCCGGTGGAACAGACGCCGCCGCGGGCCGAGGCGCCGGTGTCACAGGTTCGAATGGCCGACCCGGCGTGGCGCCCGAGCGACAAAGCACGCTTGTTGTGGTCGATCAACGCCGCTCTGCTGTGGGTGCCGGTCGTCGTCGCGCAGATCGTGTGGTGGGTCGTCGATCCCCGTCTCACGCTCTGGCATGTCGCCGCCGCCGCGGCGACCGTCGTCGTCGGCGGACTGCACATCGCGGTGGTGCCGCAGTGGCGGTACCGCGTCCACCGCTGGGAGATCAGCGATACAGCTGTGTACACGCGATCCGGATGGTTCACCCAGGAACGGCGCATCGCGCCCATCTCGCGCATCCAGACGGTCGACACCGAGCGCGGCCCCATCGACCGCCGGCTCGGCCTGGCCACCGTCACCGTCACCACCGCGTCGTCCGCAGGTGCCGTCGAGATCACCGCACTCGACGTGGCCGTCGCGGACGAGACAGTCGCGCGACTGACCGACATCGCCGGCCGCGACGGGGTCGACGCGACGTGACCACCGATCCGCACCCCGACCAGGACCGGGTCGCCGCGGTGTCCGCGCCCGACCGGACCGACGAGCCCGCATCGTGGTCGAGGCTCGACCCGCGCATGCTGCTCGTCCACCCGGTCGAAGAGATCCTGCGCCTGCTGCCCGTGCTGGTCGGCACGGTCGTGCTCGGCAGCAGCAGCGGCAACCCGTACTGGGGACTCGCAGCCGCCGCGGTGCTCGTGGTGATCGGCTTGTCCCGGTGGTTCACGACGACGTACCGCGTGGGACCTGTCCACGTCGAACTCCGGCGCGGGCTGCTCCAGCGACAGGAACTGTCGATCCCGCGGAGCCGGATCAGGTCGGTCGACGTCGAGCAACGGGTCCTGCACCGGCTTCTCGGTCTCGCCGTCGTGAAGATCGGGACCGGCCAGTCCGCCGGCGCCGGCCGCGACCGCAACCGGTTCGAACTCAACGGACTCGCCGCCGACTCCGTTCCGGCGTTGCGCGACGCCCTGCTCGGCGACAGGTCGGCGCGCACCGACTCCGGCGATGCCGACGCCGCAGCGACGGCACCTTCGGCGGAAACGTCGCCCGAAATCGAGATCGCCCGGTTCGATCCGCGCTGGGTTCGGTACGCCCCTTTCTCCGCGACCGGCCTGATCGGTATCGCTGCCGTGGTGGGCATCGCCTTCCAGTACGGGCTGGGCGAGCGTCTCGCCGAGTCCCGCAGCGTCGAACGCGGTGTCGCGGCATTCGAGGCTGCCGGTGTGGCGGTCTCGGTCGCGGTCCTCACGCTGGTCGTGCTGCTGATCGCGAGTATCGGCGCCTGCGTGCGTTACGTGTTGCTCTACGGAAACCTGCGGGTGACCGACGACGGGCGCATGCTGCGCATCGGCCACGGCCTCGTGAAGGTCCGTCATTCGACCCTCGATCGCGAGCGCTTGCGCGGCGTCAACCTGCGTGAGCCGCTCGCTCTCCGGCTCGCCGGCGGCGCGCGTCTCGACGCGATCATGACGGGCGTGGCCGCGGAAAGCGGCGAATCGTCGCTGGTACTGCCGTCGGCGCCGGAACGCGACGTGCACCGCGTCGCCGCACAGGTGCTCACCGATCCACTCCCCGTACACGTGCCGCTGCTCGCCCACGGTCCCGCGGCGCGTCGCCGTCGTTACACGCGCGCACTCGTCCCTGCGGGTCTTGTCGCCGCCGCCGTGATCGGCGCTCTGGCGGTGACCGGGCGCTCGTTACCGCTTCCGGCAACGGTCGCGGTAGCCGTAGGACTCCTCGCGGGGGCATGCGCACTCGCATGGGACCGTTATCGCGGACTCGGCCACGCCGTCGTGCCCGGTCGTCTCGTGACGCGGAGCGGATCGGTGGACCGGCAACGCGTGAGCCTGGACGCCGAGGGGATCATCGGCTGGACGGTGCGGCAATCTTTCTTCCAGCGCCGGGCAGGCGTGGCCACGGTCGTCGCCGCGACGCCGGCCGGGGCAGGACACTACGAGGTGATCGACATTCCCGAGGAACTCGCATGGTCGCTGGTCGAGGCGGTCACCCCCGGCTGCGCCGACTCCTGGACGCGGCGATGAGGGGCCCGCTGCCCGGCCCGGAACCGGACAACCTCGAACAGATGGACGCCGAACTCGTCGAGTGCCGGGCGTGCCCGCGGCTGGTGGCATGGCGCGAGCAGGTCGCGCGGGAGAAGCGTGCCGCCTTCCGCGACGAGGAGTACTGGGGACGGCCGGTGCCCGGCTTCGGGCCGGACGACGCGTCCCTGCTGATCGTCGGGCTCGCGCCTGCGGCGCACGGAGGAAACCGCACCGGGCGGATGTTCACGGGCGATCGTTCGGGTGACGTGCTGTACGCGGCGCTGTACGAGGCGGGTTTGGCGTCGCAGCCGGTCGCGACGCACCGCGGCGACGGTCTCGAACTGTTCGGAACGCGCATCACCTCACCGGTGCACTGTGCTCCGCCGGCGAACAAACCGACGGTCCTCGAACGGGACACGTGCCGCCGCTGGCTCGAACAAGAACTCGATCTGCTGTCACCGACCCTGCGGTCGGTGGTCGTACTGGGCGGGTTCGGGTGGCAGTCACTGCTGCCGGTACTGGCCTCCGCGGGATGGACGGTGCCCACGCCACGGCCGAAGTTCGCCCACGGGGCGCATGTCGTCCTGGACCCGGTCTCGGACGCGCGGCAGCCCCTCCACCTGTTCGGGTGCTATCACGTGAGCCAGCAGAACACCTTCACCGGGCGGCTGACGCAGGACATGGTGGCGACGGTGCTCAGGGACGCTGCTCGGGCGGCCGGACTGCCCGTGAAATCTCCTTGATGCGAACCGAGAACAGGTACACACCCGCCGGCGCGAGGGCCGCGACCGGCAGGAGCAGGATGCGCCAGTCGGCGACGACCACCTGGTCGCCGCCGGGACCGCCCGCCAGGCACAGCAGGAACACGACGCCCCACGCCACCAGCGGAAGCGCGGCGCGGCCCAGCGATCCCGTCTCGGTGCGCATCGCTGCCACCAGGAGAAGATTCAGCACGGCGGCCAGCACGATGACAATGGGGAACGGCACCCCGCCGAGATAGAGGCCCAGGTAGAACACGGACAGTACGGCGCACAGCCCGCCGCTGATCACGAGCAGGGCGACTACGCCCCTGCGCGGTGCGGGTTCGGATACGGACGCGGGACCACCGGACAGCCCGGTTGCGGGATCGACCGTCATGACACGATAGTGCGCCACACGGCCACGAGCGGCGCAACCGGGTCCTGTGCGATCACGGGACGGGCGGGTAGCCGAGCATCGTCAGCAGGGCACTCTGCTGATCGGCGAAGTGGTAGAGGGCGTCGTAGTACTCCGCGCGGATCTCGCCTGCGTAGGGCCGCAGCGAGTCCACGAACGCGACGATCTGGTTTTGCACGGACCAGTTGTACATCGAACCCCCTGCGGTGAGGCCGCCCCCGCGCGGCAGTACCTATGACCGCGGCGCCAGGACCGCAGTATCTATGACCCAGGTCACACTAGCCGATGCCGGCGAACAGGTCATCCTCACGACCGGTGTCGTCGACGCGACCGCGTTCCCCCCGGGCCAGCACGAAGTACTCCTCGGCGAACACCGGTTGCGCCACCATGTTCGACAGTGCGAACGCGCCCCCACCGGGAGCCAGGACGACCTGGGTCGCATGGGCGGCCATCGCCGAACGTTTCGCGTCGAGCACACCGCTGACGTCGACGACGGTGGTCACCTGGTCGTCGGGCACACTCGGAAGCTCGTCCGCTTCCGGCATGCGCCAGCCTTCGGGCAGGTGGTCCAAAGCGGCGATTCCCGCGTCCAGAGCCGAGCGTTCGGTGACGGTCCAGTACACCTTCGCGGGAGTCCAGGGCGCACCCGCCTCCGGAAAGTCTTCGGTGCCGGACACTTCGACGGCAGCGGTGACGCGGTCGTGGACCGCGATGTGATCGGGATGCCCGTACCCACCGCGCGGGTCGTAGGTGACGACGACATGTGGGCGGGTCTCCCGGATCACCGCGACGAGCGCCTCCAGCACCTCGTCGGCGTCGGCGTTCACCCACGCCCTCGGGTTCTCGGCCGAGGGTGTCCCGGCCATTCCCGAGTCGCGCCAATGGCCTGCACCGCCCAAGAAACGCGGGCCCTCCACCCCGAGCGCCGCAAGAGCGCGACCGAGTTCGAGGATGCGGTACCCGCCCAGTTGGTCGGCCTGATCAGCGGCCAATTGCGCCCAGCGGTCCCCGATGACCTCACCTTCCTCGCCGAGCGTGCAGGTCACGACGGTGACCTCGGCGCCTTCTGCGACGTAGCGGGCGATCACGCCGCCCGTGGTGAGCGACTCGTCGTCGGGATGGGCGTGAACCAGCAGCAGCCGACGATCCGCAACGTTCGGCGTCTGAACGAAATCTGTTGTCACGGTGTACTCCTCCACCACAAATGTGCGTCTCCGACGATGCCGGCGGGAACCGAACCGGCCAGCGACACGTTGTCGATCTCCGGCCCGGCCGCGACCACGGTGCGATCCTGCAGGATCGGGAGGTTCACGGCGAGCGCCCACAGGGCGGGCTGCGCGGCGGTGATGACCTCGCGGGGGTCGGCGGTGCCGCGCACCGCAGCGAGCAATTTTTCCTCGAGTTCGGGATCGCACGCCCCGGACAGGTTGCTCGGCGCATCGAGCATTGCCCGTATCTCGTCTTCTTCGTCGTCCGAGCTTCCACCGGTCGACCCGGTAGTGCGGGCGGCCTCCGTGGCCTCGTCACCGGGGTTCGTGGAGTCCCCGCCCTCTGCCTTCGGCGGATCGGTGGCGCGGGCAGCGCCCTCGACGACGGGCAGCACCGGCGGACACCCGAACCGGGACAGCGCTGCGGTCGCGGGATCGTCCCCCACCCGCATCCATCCCAGGACCGCATGCACGCTGCCGTCGACCAGCGACTCGCCGTACAACTCGTCCGGGGGTAGCTCCGTCACGGTCGCGGCGATACCGGCGTCGCGCAGGACATCGGCCGCCGTGCGCGCGACCGCGAGGGTGGTCTCGGCGTCTTCCGGCACTCCGATCACGAAGTTCAGAGGTTCGCCGTTGCGGAGAAGGAGAGTGTCGTCCGCTTCCGGGGCGGGCGGTGCGCCGGTAGGTGACGACGTCGGGTCGGCAGACGGACCGTCGGCGTCGGCGGGCGGTTCCTCGGGCAGGGGTTCCGGAGCGACGGGCATGTATCCCGCTTCCGCGAGCAGACCGAGTGCCTCTTCCCTGCTGGGTCGCGGCGGCATCGTGGGCGCGTATCCGGGATCGGACGGCGCCAGCACCTGGGCGCGTGCCGGGACGACGCTGGTCTGAGTCCCCGCACCGACGAGTGCGAGTAGCTCCGGGTCGAGCAGACCGAGGATCCCCCGGCGCACGCGCAGGTCGGCAAGTTCGTCCGCACGGGTGTTGAGGGTGAAGTCGAGCGTGCGCGGCTGCAACTGGACGCCGGTGCGGACGCCGGGCACCGCGTCGAGTTGGGCGAGCAACGCCGCCCCGCCCCGCGCTTGTGCCACCTGAGCGTCACCGCTGCGCAGAGACTCGGCGAACTGGGAGTCGGTGCCCCCGCGGCGCATCAGGATCTCGTCGGGCACAGCGGGAGTGCCCCAGAACCGATCGTTGCGTTCGAGGAGCACCTCGCCGCGGCCACGGTCGACGGCGTCGACGTGGAATCTGCCGCCCGAGACCGGAATCGTTTCGGACAGTCCGCTCAGGAACCCGCCGGGGGTGTCCTTGACGAGATGTGCGGGCAGCAGGTCGGTGAACAATTCGCGCCAGGCCGGATACGGCTCGCGCAGCGTGACGGTGACAGTCTTGCCTCCGCCCGACGAACGCACGTCGTCGATGAGCCGATAGCCCGCGGGATCGACGACTCCCGGCTGCGTGATCATCTGCTGCCACAGGTACCGGAAGTCCTCGGCCGCGATCGGGGCGCTGTCGGACCACTGCGCCTCGTCGCGCACCTGGTACGTGATGGTGAAGGGATCCTGCTCGGTGACCTCGGCGGAGATCAGCACGGTCTCGTCCGGTACCCACAGCGTCGCCGCCGGATTCTGCGGATCGGGCACGGCCCGGAACGCGCTGGGCAGTACCAGGCCCGCGACAGCGTTCGCGACGGGCGACTGGTCGGACAGCAGATGCGGATTGAAGCCGGTATCGACCCTGTCGATCGCCACGACCACGGTGCTGCGGGGTCGCGTCGGAGCCGGAGGAGTCGTCGGCTCGGCCTGTTCGATGGGCGGCGGCGGATCGGCGGTACACGCCGTCAGCACCAGGACCGCCGATGCGAGGAGCGCCGGGACTCCGGCTCGCCACCGGCGACGGACACGCGTACGCAACACTCCGGCTTCCTTCCCGTCGACCAGACGGTACGTGGCGGTCCCGGCCAGCACACTGCTCGCCGGGACCGCCACATCCTTACTACTTGTTACGGGCCTTCTCGCGCGACCGCGCGCGCTGCCGGTCGGTCGCCGAGAGATGCACCTTGCGCACGCGCACGATCTCGGGGGTGACCTCGACGCACTCGTCGCCGGCACAGAATTCCATAGCAGCCTCGAGGGTCAGCTCGATGGGCTTGGCCAGCGTCTCCATCACGTCGGCGGAAGACTGACGCATGTTGGTCAGCTTCTTCTCGCGGGTGACGTTGATGTCGAGGTCTTCCTGACGCGGGTTGATGCCCACGACCATGCCCTCGTAGGTGTCCGCACCGGGCTCGACGAAGAACGTGCCGCGGTCGGCCAGCTGGATCATCGCGAACGGCGTGACGGTGCCGGTCCGGTCGGAGACGAGCGAGCCGGTATGGCGGGCGCGAATCTCGCCGGCCCACGGGGCGTAGCCGTGGAACACGGCGTTGGCGATGCCGGTGCCGCGCGTTTCCGTGAGGAAGTCGGTGCGGAAACCGATCAGGCCGCGGGACGGGACGAGGAATTCCATCCGCACCCAGCCCGCACCGTGGTTGGTCATCTGCACCATCTTGCCCTTGCGGTTGGCGAGCAACTGCGTGATGGCACCGAGGTACTCCTCGGGGGTGTCGATGGTGAGCTCCTCGAAGGGCTCGTGCAGCTTGCCGTCGACCTGCTTGGTAACCACCTGCGGCTTACCGACGGTCAGCTCGAAGCCTTCGCGGCGCATCTGCTCCACGAGGATGGCCAGCGCCAGCTCGCCACGACCCTGGACCTCCCAGGCATCGGGACGGCCGATGTCGAGCACCTTCAGCGACACGTTGCCGACGAGTTCCGCGTCGAGGCGGGACTTGACCATGCGAGCGGTGAGCTTGTGGCCCTTGACGCGCCCGACCAGCGGGGACGTGTTGGTACCGATCGTCACCGAGATCGCGGGCTGGTCGACGGTGATCCGGGGCAGTGCCACGGGGTTCTCGAGGTCCGCGAGGGTGTCGCCGATCATGATGTCGGGGAAACCTGCGACGGCGACGATGTCACCGGCGACGGCGGACTCTGCGGGATGCCGCTCCACACCGACGGTCGCGAGCAACTCGGTGATCTTCGCGCGGGTGACGACGGGCTCGCCGTCGACTTCGCGCATCCAGCTCACGGTCTGGCCCTTGCGGAGCTCACCGTTGTGGATGCGGACGAGCGCGAGACGACCGAGGAACGCGGACGCGTCGAGGTTGGTGACGTGTGCCTGCAGCGGTGCCGCAACGTCGCCCTTCGGCGCCGGCACGTACTCCATGAGGACGTCGAACAGATCGTCGAGGTTCTCCGCGTCGGGCGCTTGGCCGTTCTCGGGCTGCTTCCGCGACGCCTTGCCCTCACGGCCCGATGCGTAGAGCACCGGAAGTCCGAGCGCGAGTTCGGCAGCCTGGGCGGCTTCGTCGTCGAGATCGGACGCGAGGTCGAGCAGCAGGGTCTGGCTTTCCTCGACGACCTCGGCGATGCGGGCGTCGGGACGGTCGGTCTTGTTGACCACGAGGATCACCGGCAGCGACGCGGCGAGTGCCTTACGCAGCACGAACCGGGTCTGCGGCAGCGGTCCCTCGGAGGAATCGACGAGCAGCACGACGCCGTCGACCATGGACAGGCCGCGCTCGACCTCTCCACCGAAGTCGGCGTGGCCGGGGGTGTCGATGACGTTGATGACAGTCACGCTGCCGTCGGGGTGGTGACGGTGCACCGCGGTGTTCTTCGCGAGAATGGTGATGCCCTTCTCACGCTCGAGGTCACCGGAGTCCATGACCCGGTCCACGAGTTCCGCACGTTCGGCGAACGCGCCCGACTGGCGCAGCATGGCGTCGACGAGGGTGGTCTTTCCATGGTCGACGTGCGCCACGATGGCGACGTTCCGAAAATCAGCGGTGCTCACGCGATGGCTCTCCTGGCTGTTGTCCGCGGCCACACGGCACTGGACCCGGTCGGCACCTCGCCCGTACGGCGCATATTGTTCGAAGCCGCTACGCGATTGCGATACGCCCACACCCGGCCTGAGACGGCCCGAGCAGGCACTGCGGCCACGAACATCCTACCGCTCTTCCGGGGGCGCCTGCTCCGGCCCCTCCCCGTAATGCCAGGTCACGACGCCGGAACGTGAGATTCACCACGCGAGGACGCCGTTATGCGAGCGTTACAGCCCTCCCAGGAGGTCTACAACCGCCTCTTGCGTTCCCGTAAGGGCACGCTAACCTGACACCCGGATGCTGCGACGAGGGCGGGACGATTCATGGGCAAGAAGATCAAGCCGAGCAAGGTCGCCGGCCTGAAGCCGAAGAAGAAGTGCTGCCGCAAGAAGACCCGCTGCGTGAAGTGCCCCGTGGTCATCATGCGCATGAAGAAGGTCGCGAACGACGACCTGAGCAAGAAAGAACTCCGCAAGCACCTGGAGAAGGCGCGCGCCGCCTGAACTCAGCCGGCGAGCAGCGCCCGCAGGTCCGGCAGCCACACCCGGTCCGCTGCCACGAGGTCCACGTCGTCGAGTTCACCGGCATCGACCCAGCGCACCGCGGCGTGATCGAGCGCGCGGGGTTCTCCGTCGAGCAGGTGCACCCGGTACGCACACATCACCAGACCGCCGCGAAGGTGAACTTCGGCGCCGAAACGTTCTCCGCCGCGGACCTCGACACCCAGTTCTTCGCGCAGTTCGCGGCGAAGCGCCTCCTCGGCACTCTCCCCCGGTTCGACCTTCCCTCCGGGCAATTCCCACTGGCCGGCGAGTTCGGGCGGCCGGGTCCGCTGAGCGAGGAGTACGCGCCCGTCACGGACTACAGCCCCGGCGACGACGTGTCCCGTCGGCGGTGTCGTTGCGGTCATGCCGTGCATCGTCCCAGAATGGTTCATGGCCCAGTTACTGACGGACGGCGAGATCGACGCGGCACTGTCCGAACTCCCGCACTGGCGACGAGCAGGTGCGTCCCTGATCCGAACGATCGAGGCTCCGACGTTCCCCGAGGCGATCGCGCTGGTCGACAAGGTCGCGGAGGCCGCCGAAGAGGCGGACCACCATCCCGACATCGACATCCGATGGCGGAAGGTGACCTATTCGCTGTGCACGCACTCCTCGGGGGGGATCACCGAATCGGACGCGGAGATGGCGCGCCGGATCGATCAGTTGGCTCAGACGGTCGGTCTGTAGGGGTCGCGGCGTCGGAGGCTTCTTCTGCGACGGTAACCGTCGCGGCGTGCTCAGTCTCCGAGGCCCGCAACTTCCGCGCGCCCACGATCATCCAGACGTAGACGAGGACCGCACCGGCGACGTAGACCGTGCCCAGCCACGCCAGGGGCGCGGGCCGCCCCACCGTCCAGATCGAGTCCTGCGCACTGCTGAGCACCCACGGCACGCCGACGAGCGTCACGACGGCCCAGAACGCGGCGAGGATACGAGTGCCGGTGAGCCCGGCCAGCGGGCCGTACAGGAGCCAGATCAGCATCGGAACGACCCACACCCAGTGATGGGCCCACGAGATCGGCGAAACCAGCAGACCGAGGAGTTGCACCACGAGCAGGGTCCCGAGCAGATCGTCCTTTCCGAGCGAACGCCACGCGGCGAACGCGAGTGCGGCGCACACGACGACAGCGACGAGCCACAGCGGTCCGGTCTCGACGTCCTCCCCCACGATGCGGCTCAGCGCGCCGCGGAGCGACTGGTTCCACACCGATCCGACCGGACCGATCCGGTCGGCGTCGCCGAACAGGGTGGTGAAGTAGGTCAGTCCTTGCTCGCCGAGCGTGAGCACGCTGACCAGGACGGTCACCGCGAACGCGACGGCAGAGAACACGGCTTCCCGCCATCGACGCCGCGCAAGGAAGTAGAGGCCCGTGATGGCGGGCGTCAGCTTGATTCCGGCGAGAATTCCTACGAGGCCGCCGGAAAGCCACCACCGGGAACTGCGCACCGCGACCATGACGCCGAGGACCAGGAAGACGTTGATCTGTCCGTAGTCGAGGGTGGTGCGCAGGGGTTCGGTCCAGATGCCGACGGCCGTCCACGCGAGGGCGACCCCGGTCCACCGCCGCGTGCGCGCTTCGGGCCCGATCACAAGTTCGAAAGCGATACGCACAACGAAGAACAGGGCCGCGACCGTGAGCAGTTGCCACGCCACGCCGAGCACCGCGAACGGCACTACGTGCAGCGGGAGGAATACCAGCGCTGCGAACGGCGGATACGTGAAGGGCAGTGGGAAGTCCGGGGTGTAGCGACTGTAGGTGAAGTTGTAGAGGTCGCCGTCGAGGAGAGCGGCGGAGCCGTCCACATACACATGCAGGTCGACGAGGTTCATCCCGTTGGGCGTGAACAACGTCCAGGCGAGTCGTGCCGCGACGGACACCACCAGCAGTGCCGCGCACCACCGCACCGGACACGAAGGAACTCGTCGTGGCACCGCGGTGCAGCCTCCCGTCGTTCCCTGGCCCGGATGTCCGGACCTTCGGCTCTAGAGACTACCGGCGAACACCCAGCCCTCCGAAACCCTGATTCACTCTGGTAACAATCTCATCTCTACTCACAACAGTCACAAAGGAAACACGTTACCGTCTACCGGGTACCGCCATTCGGAACAAACTGTGGCTACACTCCCCCGAAGGCAACCGCCAACCCGGGTTCGGCACGGTGGGTTGTCCTGCGGGAGGGGACTCCATAGAGTGTCGCCTCGAGCCGTCAGTACCGGCTGGTCTTCCAGGCCTACCAGGTGCTTCAACGACAAGGATGGGGAACAGTGCTTCGTACTCGAGGAATGCGGCGTGCGCTCACAGCGTGCGCACTTGCCGCCACTGCGGGACTGGCGGTGCCGTCGCACGCCTTCGCGCAACCGGCGCCCCCGGCGCTGCCCGACCTGACCCAGTTCGTCGAACTCCCGCAGTTCGAGGTCCCGGCCGACCTGTCCATCGAGTCGTTGACACGTCTGATCCCCGAAATCCAGGCAAACCCCGAGCAGGTGGAAGCACTCGCATCGCTCGCTCCCGCCATCGTCGGAGCTGCGGCAGGGCCGTCGGATGTTGCCGACGTCGCGGACGGCAGCAACGACCTGCTCGCACAGGCGAAGGAACTGCTCGCGAATTCCGAGCTTCCGGAGTCCCTGAAGGGCACCCTTCAGCGCGTCATCACCTTCCTGGACGGCAGCGGCGGCGGCGGCCCCGACATTCCGGCACCGGGCACGGTCGTGATCTCGCAGTTCCTGTACCCCACGCTCGGCCAGGATTGCATCGGTGACGGACAGGACTCCGTGGGCAGCGCGCTCGCAGTGGCCGGTCCTGCTCAGTTGCCGCCTCCGGGCCCGGCCGCCGGTCAGGTCGGATTCGTCTTCACCGCGCTCGGCACCGCGCCTACCGCTGGCGAACAGGACCTGACCCTGAGCTGGATCAATGTCTCCAACGGCCGCAGCGGTACCCAGCCGCTCACCAACGAGGCACGTATCAACCCGGACGGTCCCGCAACGTTGACCGCCATCGCCGACACCGGCGCCGGCCAGGTCGTAGCGGTCGTCTCGGGTGGCATCACCACCCAGAAGGAAGGCGCGGACCCGCGTTCGTGCACCTTCCTCCCCACCCTGGGCCTGGTGTCCGTGCCCTGACGGACACCGATAACAGAACAACCGAAGGCCGCCGGGATTCTTCCCGGCGGTCTTCGCGTGTCTGTACAGAGCTTCGGTCCGGTGCGCTGGACCGAAACCGGTTGTACATCGGCGGTATCCCCGTGCTAGACACGGTGGACCAACTAGTTGATATGGCGCACTAAAGTTTTCGGCCGCGATCTCGCCGGCCCCTGAGCGAGGAGAGGCATGGCCGTCGAAACTCCGATCCCGACGCGGGAGCAACCCGCTCCTTCCGGGATCGTCGCGGTCCTGGCCATGTGCGGGATCAGCGTCGCCCTCATGCAGACCCTGATCGTGCCGATCCTGCCCCGGCTGCCGCTCCTCGTGAACGCATCTCCGGAGAACACGTCCTGGGCAGTGACCGCGACACTTCTGGCCGGTGCGGTCGTCACCCCGATCAGCGGCCGGCTCGGTGACATGTTCGGCAAACGCCGGATGCTGCTCGTCAGCCTCGGCATGATGGTGCTCGGTTCCGCGGTGTGCGCGATGGCGAACACACTCCTGCCCCTCGTGATCGGTCGGACTCTCCAGGGCGCCGCCGTAGGCGCGATCCCCCTCGGCATCGCCATCCTGCGCGACGAGCTTCCGGCCAAACGGGTTCCCGGCGCGATGGCCACGATCAGCGCGACCATGGGCGTGGGCGGAGCAATCGGCTTGCCCCTCGCGGCACTGGTCGCCCAGCTCACCGACTGGCACATGTTGTTCGTGGCCTCGCTGGTGCTCGGCGCGGTCGGCATCGCCGCGGTATGGAAGTTCGTCCCGGAATCACCGCGACGCAACCCGGGCCGGTTCGATTTCCTTGGAGCGGGTCTGCTCTCGTCCGCCCTGATTCTCCTTCTCGTTCCGGTGACGAAGGGAAATTCGTGGGGTTGGGCTGAGCCGGCCACCCTCGCCATGCTCGGCGGAGCGCTGCTGGTCTTCCTGGGATTCGGCTGGTACGAGTTGCGCGTCGACCGGCCGCTGGTCGATCTGCGACTGTCCGCCCGCCGTCCCATTCTGATGACGAACCTGGCGTCGATCGCGCTGGGCTTCGCGATGTACGCGAACGTCCTCGCGTTCCCCCAATTGCTCATGGCGCCACCCGAAACCGGCTACGGACTCGGGCAGACGATGGTCGCTGCCGGTATGGCCCTCGCGCCGAGCGGACTCGTCATGATGGCGTTGTCTCCCGTGTCGGCACGGATCACCACCACGTTCGGCCCGCGTGTCACCCTCGCCTGCGGCGTGGTCTTCGTGGGCGCCGGTTATCTCACGGCGTATCTGCTGCACCGGGAGTTGTGGCACATCATCGCGGCATCGATGGTCATCGGAGCCGGTGTGGGTCTCGCCTACGCCGCCATGCCCGCGCTCATCATGAGTTCCGTCCCGCTCCACGAGTCCGCGGCGGCGAACAGTCTGAACACGCTGATGCGGTCCATCGGTACCTCGACGGCGGCAGCGGTGATCGGTGTCGTGCTCGCAGCGATGACCGTGCAGGTCGGCGATGCAGTCGTGCCGGAACTCAGCGGGTTCCGCACCACCTTCCTCATCGCGGCGCTCGCGTCCGTCCTGGCCCTGGTGTTCACCGCGTTCATCCCGCCGCCACCTCCGCGAGTACGCGAGGTCGGACCGGCTAGAGGCGTGTAAGCGACCACTGTCCGTAATCCGCGCTGAAGACGCGGTTGACGTCGATACCGATTCCGTCGATGGTCCCGCCGCCCTTCTGGTGCAGGTGTGCGCGCGGATGGACGTAACCGGCCGGCGTGCCCCAGTCGTGCTGCCAGTAGAACGCGCCGAGGCCTACCGCGGACGCCCAGTCGATGGTCGGAGAGTTCGCGTACACGCCGGTGTTCGCGGGGCCGACTACCTCCTGCCACGCGAGAAGGTAGGGCACGATCCGGGTGGTGAACTGCTCGAAGTTCGGGTTGTCGTCGATCGACGCGTAGATCGGCCGGTCGGCGGGTCCGCCCGCCGCGCGGTGCAATTCCAGACCGCGTCGCGCGTGCCTCAGTCCTGCGTCGTAGCCGCCGAGCCAGTCGGCGGTCTCCGCCTTGCCGAACTGGTAGCACGACACCACTTCCAGTCCGTTGTCGAGCAGGGCGCCGGCTTCTCCCCGGGTCAACGGCTTACCGAGCATCCAGTCGGCTCCGGGCCGACGGTCGGATACATACCGGATCGCCCCGATGTGTCCTGCGGCCCTGATCGACGCCGCCGACGGCACACCCGCCGAATAGTCGACGATGGTGCCGAGGACGTCCCGGGCCTGCGCCGCCCCCGGGGCCATGACCGCGGAGGCCACCACGGCGCCCGAGCCGATCGCCGCGTACCGCAACATGTCTCGACGAGAAAACGTCATGGCGCCCCCGTTCCGGAATGTGTGATCGTGCCTTCGGATTGCACCACATTCACACCTGCCACACGCAGCACATCGGTAAAGGTGCTGGTCGGACCTACGCTGCGAACGGTCCTCAGCGGCCCGCCAACTCGGCGAAGAACGCGGGCACGAGCGCGACATCTTCGACGGTGCGCACCGTGGTGCGTATGCCGAGTCCGTGCTCCTTGAGGAGGTCGCACAGACCCTCGCCGTCGACGAGATCGATGGGCGGAGCGCCGTGCCGGTGTGCCTCCGCGCGCGCATCGTCGGTGAAGGATCCGGTGGACACCAGCAGACCCTTCTCCCCGCGACCGACCATCGCCGCACGGAATTCGCGAACGACGTCGGCGCCCGCGCGCTCCTGTCCGCGGACGAACCGGAAGAACACCGAGAAGCTGAGCAGCGAGACACGCAGGATGCCGGTGCCCTCCACCTGCGCGTCGGAGTCGGTGCCCCCACCCGGAGCGGGGACTGTCAGAGTCGTGAAGCCCGCGGACCGCAGCACAGCGGTGACGAGGCGCTCGAAACCCTCCGCGGGAAGGTCGGCGACCGCCCCGAGTACCGGTTCTCGCCACAGCTCGGGATCCTCGGGTGCAGCGGCGAGCGGCACGACCTGCGCGCCTTGGGACGAGTTGCGGACCAGGCGTCGGCGTCGCTTCTCCGCGGTGTACGCGACCTGCATGGGCTTGATCTCGGATTCGCGGACCGCGCGACCGTCGTCGGTCACGCTCCACACGCCTCGACGGGTGTTCGACAGCAGGCCCATGCCCTTGAGGTAGGTGCGCGCCCAGGCGATCCGGTACTCGATTTCGGTGCCGGGACCGTCACCGTGCAGTACGGCCCGGTCCGCCTCGGACAAACCGACCCGGGCGATCACGGCCCCGTCGATCTCCTCGATGACCCCGGATCCGCCGATTTCGATCACGGCCTGCAGCGTCGGCCACAGGAGATCCGTGTACGGCGGCAACGCGGATTCGTCGCCTCCGGTGTTCCGGACGGAATTACCGATCGCGTTCCGGCGCTGCACACCTTCCCCTAACGTTGCGGCCACGCGGCCGCGGCTTCGGTCCTGGACGTCGGAAAATACCCTAGCCGATTGGTCACGGACCCCGGCCGTCGCGCTCCGCTCCGAAACCGTCCGCTCGCACCCGGCCGGCGACCTACCATGCGAGACGGGGACTCCACCCCTTTCTCCGCTTCGCATGAGGTGACCTCATGAACCGACCCGCACCCGTCGACATGGCCCACCACGCGCACCTGAGCGGCATGTTCGCGCCGCAACGCGACGAGGTGGACGTCCGCGACCTCGTGGTCGAGGGACATCTGCCCGACGACCTGGAAGGCAGCTACCTGCGCAACGGCCCGAATCCTCGATTCGATCCGATCGGGCAGTACGTCTACCCGATCGACGGGGACGGAATGGTGCACCGCGTCGAACTGTCCGGCGGTACCGCGCGCTACACGAACCGGTTCGTGCGGACCCCGCAGGTCGTGGCCGAGGAGAAGGCGGGACGAGCCCTGTGGGCCGGCATCACCGACCCTTATTTTCCGCCCGCCGACGAGGTGGGGCCCGATCTCGCGAACACCATGCGCGAACTTCCCGACATCAACGTGGTCCGTCACGGCGGGCGGTTGCTCGCGCTGGCCGAGGCCGCGCCGCCGTACGCGCTCGGTTCGGAACTCGAAACGCTGGGCCGGGAGACATTCGGCGGGGCGTTACCTGTCGGCCTTACCGCCCATCCCAAGATCGATCCGCGCACCGGCGAGATGGTCGCGTTCTGCTACATGCTCGACGCGCCGTTCCTGACATGGTCGGTGTTCGGCCCGGACGGCGCGGTCGTACGCGCGGCCACACCCGTCGACGGTGCCGACCGCCCTCTGATGGTGCACGACATGGCTCTCACCGAGACCTATATCGTGCTGATCCTGGCACCGATGGTCTTCGACCTGGAAAAGATCTTCACGGGCGCCTCGCCCCTCGACTGGCAACCCGAACTCGGGGTCCGGGTCGCCCTCGTCCCCCGCGACGGTGGCGCAGTGCGCTGGTTCTCCACCGACTCCTTCTGGATGTGGCACACCGCCAATGCCTTCGACCTCCCCGGAGGAGACGTCGCGGTCGACTACGTCGAGTGGCGGTATCCCGGCGCGTTGACCCAGCACGACGGACCCAACCCGTCGCTGTTGCGCCGCGCCGTCATCGGGCGGCACGGCGTCGCCCGCACGACACTCCACGACCGCGACATCGAGTTCCCCCGCATCGACGAGCGTCTGTCGACGGACCGACACCGCATCGTCGCCACGCTGGGCCGCAGCGGGTCGCAACGATTGCCGTCCGGCTCCGCCGACGCATTGTTCTGGTTCGACGTAGATTCCGGCGCCGACACGGTGTGGTCCGGGGGCAGGCTCTCCCCCGGCGAGCCGGTGTACCTCACGAGCACGTCCGGCGCCGGTTACTGGGGTTCGATCGCGACCGACTTCACCGATCTGACGAGCTGGTTCCTGGTGTTCTCCGCCGATGATCCCGGCACCGGACCGCGTGCACGGGTGCGGTTACCGATCCGGGTGCCGGCGGGATTGCACGGCACGTGGGTGCCCTCGGGGTAGGGGCAGCCACCGCTTACTGTGGACCGATGGGTTTCACACGTGCCGAACTCGAATCCTTCCGCGACGCCGTGGTTCCCGACCTCGTCGGGCCGGGATGCCGCTTGCTGTTCGTCGGGATCAATCCCGGGCTGTGGACTGCGGCGACGGGTGCCCACTTCGCGCGACCCGGAAATCGGTTCTACCCCGCGCTTTTTCGGGCCGGGATCATCACACACCCGATCGCCCCGTCGGAAGGAATGAGTGCGGCCGATCGCAACCACCTGATCGAACGCGGCGTGGGCATCACCAACCTGGCTCCGCGGGCGACCGCCCGCGCCGACGAGCTGACGTCGGACGAATTGCGTGCGGGCGCCGAACGATTGGCGTCGGTGGTGACCGAGTTCCGCCCGCGGGTCGTCGCGGTTGCGGGGATCACGGCGTACCGGGCGGCGTTCGGCAAGCGCACGGCGCGGACGGGTCTTCAGGACGACACCATCGGGGGCACACCGTTGTGGGTGGTACCCAACCCGAGCGGACTCAATGCCCACGAGACCGTCGAGTCGCTGGCGGTGGCCTACGCGGAACCTGCTCGGGCCGCGGGGATCCTCAGCGCTCCGAGTTCACCCGCCCGCTGATCTTGTCGAGGTAGCCCGCCGCGCGATAACCGGGCGCGGTGCCCTCCACGAGAATCGCCGAACCGTCCGAGTTCTCGGTCCTCAGCGGAAGGATTTCCTGATACTCGGGCGAGTCGTACCACCCGCGTGCCCCTTCGAGGTCGGGGAACTCGATGAGCACCAGGTGGCCGGGCCATTCCCCTTCGAGGACGTGGGGGTCTGTTCCGTGGACGAGGAACCGGCCGTCGAATGCACGAACGGTGTCGTCGATCTTCGTCAGGTATTCGGCGATGGCGTCTCCGAAGTCGACGCTGCGGAGGTGGGCTACTGCGTATGCGGTCATGCCTCGAGCGTGCCGCGCCGGGCGGCGCCGGTCGATTACCTCGGAGGTAATGGCGGCCGTTCCCGGCGGCTCTATTCTCGACAACATGACGGTCGTCGAGGGGGTCCGGCCCGGGGCGTTGCTGCGCGCGTGGCGGGAACGCCGGGGAATGAGCCAACTCGACCTTGCGCATCGGGCAGGCATCTCGTCGCGGCACATCAGCTTTGTCGAGACAGGGCGGTCGCAGCCGTCCCGGGACATCGTGGTGAGACTGAGCGAGCATCTCGATATTCCCTTGCGGGAACGAAACTCGATTCTGCTCGCCGCGGGACTCGCGCCCGCCTATCCGGAGCACCGGCTCGACGACGTGCCGTTGAGTGCGGTCGCCGATGCCATCACCCGGATCCTGGAACTGCACCGGCCGTTTCCCGCGCTGGTCGTCGACCGGCACTGGACGATGGTCGACGCGAACGACGCCATCACGGCGCTGGTCTCGGACTGTGCGGCGGACCTGCTCGAACCGCCCGTCAACGTGCTGCGGCTGACACTCCACCCGCGGGGACTTGCGCCGCGTATCGCCAATCTCGGCCAGTGGCGCGCGCACCTGCTGGCACGGTTGCGCCATCAGATCGCGGCGACCGGCGATCCCGTGCTCGCGCGCCTGCACCGGGAACTCGAGCAGTATCCGTGCGACGACCCGGTCTCGGCCACGGATCCCCACGCGCTGGTCGTGCCGCTGCAGTTACGGGTCGACACCGGCGTGTTGTCGTTCCTGAGCACGACCACGCTGTTCGGGACCCCCCTGGACGTCACGGTGTCGGAATTGGCCATCGAAGCGTTCTATCCCGCGGACGCCTGGACGGCTTCGGCGCTGCGCGCCGGGTAGGCACCGGAGAGGTTGCCGAAGCGGTGTCGTGGCGGTGTCGTGCGCGCTACCGTTGGGACGGAAACTGTGTTCGAGCAGATCCGAAAGGCTTCGTCATGAGCACTACGAAATGGTGGGTCGTCGACGGACGCGACGACGGTTTCGCTCTCGAGCAGCGTGCCACCGGGGACATCGTGATCATGAACAACGCGACGTCGGAAGAGCATGTGCTGCCGGGATACGTATGGAAGCACTCCCCGAGTTTCGGCTTGCAGATTCAGAGCGACGGGCCTCCGCCCTATGGCTCCTGGATCGAGAACCCGGAAGAGTGACGTCACGGAAGTGACAAGACGGGAGCGGCACGCCTGAAGGGGAAGGCTCGTCAGCCCATCGAGATCTGCCACACGAGGGCTGCCGCCAGCGCCCCGACGCCGTTGAGCGACCAGTGCAATGCGATCGGAGCGAGGATGCTCCCGCTGCGCCGGCGTAGCCAGGTGAAGACGAACCCTGCGGCGGCGGTCGCAATCACCGCACCGGTGACGCCTGCGACCTGCCCCAAGACGCCGGACCCGAAGATCGCCGCCAGGCCGGCATTGCCCGCGGTCAAACCGAGGGAGGACGCGACGTGCCACAGACCGAACAGCAACGACCCGGCAGCGAATACTCCGCGAGCACCCCATACGCGTTCGAGGGTGCCGTGAAGCACGCCGCGAAAAGCGAGTTCTTCGGGAATCACGGTCTGTAGCGGAATGATGATCATCGATGCGACGAGCGCGCCGGACAGTGTTGCGTAGCGCTCGGACAGGAAGAACTGCCGGGTGAACGGGAGCGCGATGCCGATCGCCACGACTGTGAGAACGAGCGCGACTGCGGCCACCGAATAAAGCGTGCCGCGCTTCCAGTGGCGCGGCGACAAGCCGAGTTCCGACCACCGCATACCTCGGCGCCGCATCAGGACGACCAGGATCGCGGCGGAGACCGGCACGGTGGCGATCGACGCCCATACGGTCGTGAAGTGCGCGATCACATTGGTTGCGATCAGGACGCAAACCACTACCGCGACATCTATCCATGCGTGGAAGCGGGGCAGCCAGGCCCAGGAGGGCAATGGTGAGGCTTCAGCGGTCACGCGGTCTTCTCCCGGGGTTTCTCGTGCATCCATACCAGTGTAAGGATTTCGACCGGCAGACTGCATGACGCGCGTCACCTCCGAGTTGCGAGATCGGGCACGGATCTGTGGACCTGGGATGACCGCAGCCCCACACATCCCGAAACTCCCCGATGTTCCGGAGATGCGGGCCACACCACCTGCATGTGACGCCTGCGTCACATGCCCCGTTGTCGAGGTCACGATCTTGCGCGACTAATCTGTCTCCGGAACACCACCCCCTCTTCCAGGAGAAACAATGGCCGACTTCCTCTACGAGGACCTGCTGCCGATCGGGGAAGACCCCACCGAGTATCGGCTGCTGACCAGCGAGGGGGTGTCCACCGTCGAAGGCCCCGACGGCCGCACCTTTCTGAAGGTCGAGCCCGAGGCGCTGCGCCTGCTCACCGAAACAGCGCTGCACGACATCTCGCACTATCTGCGGTCGGATCACCTGAAGCAGCTCGCGAGCATCCTCGACGATCCCGAGGCATCGGACAACGACAAGTTCGTCGCGCTCGATCTCCTGAAGAACGCGAACATCGCCGCGGCAGGCGTGCTGCCGATGTGCCAGGACACCGGCACCGCGATCGTCATGGGTAAGCGCGGCCAGCAGGTGCTCACCCCCGGTGACGACGAGGAGTCGATCGCACGGGGCGTGTACGACGCCTACACACGGCTGAACCTGCGGTACTCGCAGAACGCTCCCCTGACCATGTGGGACGAGAAGAACACCGGCAACAACCTGCCCGCACAGATCGAGCTGTACGCGGACACCGCGAAGGGCCACGAGAACTCCTACAAGTTCCTGTTCATGGCCAAGGGCGGCGGGTCGGCCAACAAGTCGTACCTGTACCAGGAGACCAAGGCGATCCTGAACCCGGACTCGATGATGCAGTTCCTCGAGGCCAAGATCCGGTCGCTCGGCACCGCAGCGTGCCCGCCGTATCACCTCGCGATCGTCGTCGGCGGTACGTCGGCAGAGTTCGCACTCAAGACCGCCAAGTACGCCTCCGCCCACTACCTCGACGAACTGCCGACCGAGGGCGCCATGACGGGTCGCGGTTTCCGCGATCACGAACTGGAGAAGAAGGTCTTCGAGCTCACCCAGAAGATCGGGATCGGCGCGCAGTTCGGCGGCAAGTACTTCTGCCACGACGTCCGCGTGGTGCGCCTGCCGCGCCACGGTGCGTCGCTGCCGGTCGCGATCGCCGTGTCGTGCTCGGCCGACCGCCAGGCGAAGGCGAAGATCACCCCGGAGGGCGTGTTCCTCGAGCAGCTCGAGTTCGACCCGGGCCGCTTCCTGCCCGAGATCACCGACAGCGCGCTCGACGCGGAAACGTCCGGTGTCTCCGGGACCGGCAAGGGCGCCGCCGTGAAGATCGATCTCACCCGCCCGATGCCCGAGATCCTCGCCGAACTGTCGAAGCACCCCGTCAAGACGCGCTTGTCGCTCACGGGACCTCTCGTCGTCGCCCGCGACATCGCGCACGCGAAGATCAAGGAGCGTCTCGACGCGGGCGAGGAGATGCCGCAGTACCTCAAGGACCACCCCGTGTACTACGCCGGCCCGGCGAAGACTCCGGAAGGTCTCGCGTCCGGGTCGTTCGGCCCGACCACAGCAGGTCGCATGGACTCGTACGTCGAGCAGTTCCAGGCTGCCGGCGGCTCGATGATCATGCTCGCCAAGGGAAACCGGTCCAAGCAGGTGACCGATGCGTGCCACAGGCACGGTGGTTTCTACCTCGGTTCGATCGGCGGCCCCGCGGCACGCCTGGCACTGGACTGCATCAAGAACGTCGAGATCGTCGAATACGAAGAACTCGGTATGGAGGCGGTCTGGAAGATCGACGTCGAGGACTTCCCGGCGTTCATCGTCGTCGACGACAAGGGCAACGACTTCTTCGCCCACACCGGCGAGGTGACGCTCACCGTCGGCAAGCGTCCGGGACTGTAAGACCCGGCGCCACAGCGTGATCGGCCCCGGTGGGAGTTTCTCCCACCGGGGCCGATTGCTCGGGTTCGACTCTCAGGCCGCGCAGGCGTGCGTCCGCGAAAGCACCGCCGGCGACTGGGCGACCACCCGCAGGAGGAAGTCGACGATGGTCGCGGGCGTGGGCTCGGCATCCGGCGCGATCACCTCGCACAGCGCGCGATAGGTGTCGGCATCCAGCACCGGCACGGCGCGGAAGTGCGTGGTCATCGCGAGCGTGAAGTCGATGCCGTGTTCACGGGAACGAATGTTGAACTCGGGACCGTGTGCGCCCGCGATCACGCACACATCGAGCACGGCACCCGGCGCGAGGTACTCGAACGAGGCGCTGTGTACCCCGTTGCGCAGCATCTGGCGATACAGCGGCCGCAGCCCACCGAGCACCAGCGGCGGCAGGGCGACCGATCGGTCGACACTGAACATGTGACTCTCTCCTTCTCCCCCCGGCCCCACATGATCCGGCTTTTCTGTAATTAATCCAGTTTTGGAATTATTACAGGAAAAGGAGGGAGGTGCAACTCATGGCCCCTCGTACGCCCGGTCTCACCCCTCGCCGGATTCGCCACTGAACAGCAACTTGCTCAGGGCATCCACATAGCCGTGGAATTCGGCGCTCCGCATCGTCTCAGCGGTGCGCGGCCTGGGGAGATCGATGGGCACCACATCGATAATTCGGCCGGGGCGTGCACTCATGACAGCCACGACATCGGAGAGCAGGACAGCTTCGGCAATTCCGTGCGTGACCATCAAGGTGGTGGCGCGCCGTTCGGTCCAGATCCGCTGCAACTCCAGGTTCAGGCGTTGCCGGGTCATGTCGTCGAGGGCACCGAACGGTTCGTCGAGCAGAAGCACAGAAGGCCGCAACACCAAAGCGCGCGCAATCGACACGCGCTGACGCATTCCGCCGGACAGTTGCGCGGGCTTGGACTTCTCGAACCCACCCAGCCCCACCAGGCCGATGAGTTGCCGAACCAACTCGGGATCCGACGGCAGCCCGGCGACTTGGCGCGGAAGGGCGATGTTCGCTTCGACACTGCGCCACGGCAGCAAGGCGGAATCCTGGAATGCGACACCGAGTTCATGACCCTCGCGCAACTCCTGCGGGCTCATGCCGTTGACAAGGACACGGCCGGCGTCGGGGCGGTCGAGACCCGCCAGAATCCGCAGGACGGTGGATTTGCCACATCCGGACGGACCGAGCAACGACAGGAACTGCCCCTCCGAGGTTCGGATGTCGACGTCGTCGAGCGCGGTGACGCGCGATCGTCCCGACTGGAACGTCCGGGTCAAACCGCTGATATCCAGGCCGGTACCCGGAGGGCGAAGTGCGCCCGCCGAATCCGGCGGGACAACGGATGAGGAGAGAGAAGTCACGGTGCCGAACTCCGATCCGTAGGAGATGCATTGACGAGCGTGTCACGACAGACACCGCCGACGGGCTGTTGATCGCGATGCCCGGGAGGATCTCTACGGTGCCGCGCCCACCATCGCGTGTCAAGAGGGCCGACGAGTAACCCATCATTTACATCCGCGCAAAGCTATCGTCCAAGAGTACTCGTAACTTCTTGCGCCATAGGGCATCAGAGAACGAGCCCGCCGTCCGTCCGGCGCGACCGGTACACGATCTGGAGCTCCCCTCCAGAGGAGGACACCCTCTCCGGTGATGGGTGCGAGGGCCATCACAGACAGGTCCGGTCTGCCAGGAGAGGGAGAACAACCATGCACGATCTGCTTGTGCGCGATATCGGCTATCTGGTACTCGAGCCCGGATCCGAGATCGCGGACGCCTGGCTGGCAATTTCCGCCGGACGTGTCGCCGCAGTCGGGACCAGAGGAACCGAACCTGTTGCACAGCAGACTGTCTCAGCGGGGCAGAGGACGGTCACCCCAGGACTGATCAACACGCATCACCACATGTATCAGAATCTCACGCGGTCCTACGGGCCGGCGGTGAACGGATCGCTGTTCGACTGGCTCACCGGCCTCTATCCGATCTGGGAGAACCTGGACGAGGAGGCCGTGTACGTCTCGACGTATGTCGGACTCGCGGAACTCCTGCTGGGCGGCTGCACGACCTCCACCGACCATCTCTACGTGCATCCGCGGCCCAATCTGATCGACGCTCAGGTCCGTGCGGCTCGTGATATCGGCTTCCGCTTCTACCCCACTCGCGGGTCGATGTCGTTGTCGGTCGAGGACGGTGGCCTCCCTCCCGCGAGTGTGACGCAGGATGCCGACACCATTCTCGCGGACAGTCAGCGCCTGATCGACACGTACCACGATCCGGAACCGGGTGCGATGACTCGTATCGCTCTCGCGCCGTGCTCCCCTTTCTCCGTCGACGACGCCTTGATGCGCCGCACTGCAGAGCTGTCGGAACGGACAGGGGTGCGCTTGCATACTCATCTTGCCGAAGATCTCGACGAACACACCTACTGTACGGAACGGTACGGCCGCACCCCCGTCGAACATTTCGAAGATGTCGGATGGGCCGGAAACCGTTCGTGGGTCGCACACTTCATCCACCCGTCCGACAGCGAGACGCGGCGGCTGGCCTCCGCCGGAGTCGGCGTGGCGCACTGTCCCAGCTCGAACATGCTCATCGGCTCCGGAACGGCCCGCGTGGCGGCCTTGCACAGCGAGGGTATGGCAGTCGGACTGGGCTGTGACGGCTCGGCGTCGACCGATCACGCGTCACTCTGGCTCGAAGCCCGTACCGCGCTGCTCCTCGGTCGATTCATCGGGGGGCCGACCAGCATGACGGCGCGCGACGCACTCGGAATCGCCACAGTCGGATCGGCCCGGTGCCTCGGGTGGGACGACGAACTCGGCAGACTCACACCGGGGTCCGTTGCCGATCTCGTCGCGTGGCATATGGATCCCGTGTCGCTGGCCGGAGCCCATACCGATCCGGTCGAAGCCCTGTTGCGTTGCGGGCCGGCGCGCGCGTGGATCACCGTGGTCAACGGCCGCGTTCTCGTGGAGTCGGGAGAGTTGCGTGTCGCCGGACTGGCCGACGCGCTGGTCGAGCACCGCCGCATCTCGACGCGGATGCAGCACTCGTTCGCGCACTGAGTCCGAGACATTCCCCCTGCTCAGGATCGAGGTATGAAGCCGTGTCGATATTCAGCTCCACCCGTCAGGGGAATCTCACACTGCAACAGCACAAGTGGCGAGCAACCCATCGCGTCGCGGGAATCCTCGCGATGCTGGCGGTGTGGCAATTGCTCGCCGCCACTGTCTTCTCGTCCTACTTCGCCCTACCGACTCCTACTGCGATCGTCGCCCAAGCGGTGACGGATTGGTCGATGGTTTTCCCGAACCTCGTACAGACCGCCTCGGAAGCCGCGCGCGGGTGGTTGTTCGGTAATGCGGCGGCATTCGTCTTGGCCACAGTGTTCATTCTCATCCGGCCGATCGAGAGAGTTGCGACCCAAGTGGCGCTCGCGTTGTACTGCCTCCCCGTGATCGCGATCGCTCCGATTCTCACCGCGGTGCTCGACGGCGACCGACCCCAAGTTGTCATCGCCGCACAAAGCGTCTTCTTCACGACGCTCGTCGCGGTCATGGTCGGCGCGAAGGCCGCAGACCAGGCGGCGATCGATGTGGTACGCACGGCCGGGGGCTCGCGCCGGCAGGAGTTCGTCCGGGTAACTCTGCCGTCTGCATTACCGGCGACCTTCGGTGGCTTGAGGATTGCAGCCCCGGCAGCGGTACTGGGCGCAATCATCGGTGAGTATCTCGGCGCGGACTCAGGACTCGGCGTTGCGATGGTCTATGCGCAGCAATCCCTGGACGTGGAACGCACCTGGGCACTGGCGCTGTACGCAACGATGCTTGCGGGTGCGGCGTATCTGGCCACTGCGGCAGTCGAACGCCGTGTGTGCTCCTGGTCGGCGACCATGACCGGCGGAACCGTCCCGAGGACAGCATCGGGATCGATCCCCAAGAGGATTGCCCTCACTGCGGGTACCGCAGCCGGAGCCGTACTCGGATCGCTGGTGTTGTGGCAGGTCGCGATCATGGGGCTGAATCCGTACTTCGCAAAAGGACCCGCGGACGTGTGGCGTTATCTTGCCACGCCGGGTAGCGAACGAGACCAACTGATCTCGGCGCTCGGCACGACAACACTTCACGCGAGTTACGGGTATCTGGCCGGGACTGTCGCCGCGTTCGTCGTCGCCGTCTCAGTACTCTCGTGGCCCGCTGTCGAAGCTGCCGTGATGCCGGTAGCGGTAGCTCTCCGCGCCGTACCACTGGTTGCGATGACGCCGTTGATCGCGTTGGTCTTCGGCCGCGACGTCGCAACCGTTGTCGTGATCGCAGGAATCGTCACCTTTTTCCCGTCGCTGGTCACTATTGTCACCGGGCTCCGTTCAGTGCCGTCGGGAGCAATCGATCTGCTCAGCGCCTACGGCGCTTCCAGATTCGACCTGATGGTTCGCGCCCGAATTCCGTACGCGTTGCCGAGCGTGTTCGCCGCGGCACGAATCGCGGCCCCTTCTGCCGTGATGGGGGCACTTCTGGCCGAATGGCTGGCGACCGGGGACGGAATCGGTTTCCTCATGCTCAGGGCATCTACCGGCGCAAATTACGGCCGGCTGTGGTCCTCGGTGGTCCTCATCACGGTCGTATCACTTCTTGCCTACGCTCTCGCCACCGCAGCCGAGAACGCGCTCAGTCGCAATCGCTTCCACTAAGGAGTTCTACGATGACCCCTGCGAAACATCCCCTTTCGCGTCGCACTCTGCTCCGCCGTGGGCTCGGCCTCGGTGCGCTGGCCCTCGGAGGGCCCACCCTTTTGTCTGCATGCTCATCCGGGAGCGGCGCAACCACCGCGCCGGACGGGACCACCGCCCTCAACTATCAGCTCAGTTGGCTTCCCACCACCGAGCACTCCGGAAGCTGGATCGCCGCCGACCGCGGCTACTACCGAGAGAACGGGCTCTCGGTCAACTTCCTCAACGGCGGCCCGAACACAAGCCCCGACACGGTCGTGATGTCCGACAAGGCGCTCATCGGCGGCAGCAACGCCGACGTCGTGTCGAAAGCGGTGGTACAAGGCGCAGATCTGCGAATCTTCGGCACGCGATTCCAGAAAAGCCCCTTCTGCCTCCTCTCCCGTGCCGACAATCCCATCAACTCGCCCCAGGACATGATCGGGAAGAAGATCGGTGTCGCCGCGTTGAACGAGACTGCGTTCAACCTGCTACTTCAGATCAACGACATCGATCCCGGGTCCGTCGAGGTCGTTCCGGTCCAGTTCGATCCGTCACCCGTCGCGAACCGCGAGGTCGACGGGCAGGTCGTGTTCGTGATCAACGAACCTACCCAGCTGGAAGTCAAGGGCATCGAGACCCACACGTTCCTCTTCGCCGACTACGGATACGCCGTGTTCTCCGGTGTCTACTTCGCAAAAGCACGGACGGTGCAGGACAATCCAGAGCAGCTTGCCGCCTTCCTCCGAGCAGAACGGCGCGGATGGGAAGCCAATCTCGCCGATCCGGAGCTCGGGACGAACCTCACCGTCGACGTGTTCGGTAAGGACCAGGGATTCGACCGGGCACAGCAACTCCTGGAATCGAAGATCCTCGAACAGATCATGGTTACGCCGGACACGGACTCGCTCGGATTGCTTGCACTTCCCCCGGCGTTGATCGACCAGAACATCAAGACGCTCAATGCTGCCGGGATCGACGTGTCTGCCGACCAGTTGTTCACGACCTCTGTTCTCGACTCGCTCTGACGCACCGGATCCGGTGGCGACGCGTCTCGCGACCCACCGGATCCAGTGCACAGGGGCGCCGTCGGCGGTCTGCCGCCGTGCTGCACCGGCGGCACCCGCCTGTCGCACGCGAAAGTCACACGGCCGTAACGGGAATTTCATCCCCGGCGGCGGTTTTCATTCCAACGCTGTGTAATACTTTGAACCGCATCGCAAATCGAGTCGATGCTGTCCGTCCGGCACTGCCGGCGAACGATCCGGAGCTCCCCTCCGGAAGAGGACATCTCCGGAGACGGGTGCGAGGGCCGTCCCAGACGAAGCACCACACGTCTCCCGGAGGACTCATGAATCACACAGCCGCCACCGCAATCGGACTCGGCCGGCACACCTGCTCCTGTTGACATGAGCAGCGCAATCTCGTCCACGCTCACGCTCGTCGGACGATTCGATCCCGCTGTCATGATCCGGTTCTCGGTGTCCCGAGCCGAGCTTCTCCGCATTCACGCCACTGTGGTGACCGCGACCGAACACCGGATCGAACTCCACACCCACGGCGACCCCGACCTCGTCGGGGCATTCGAGGCAGCGTGCGCGCTCGCACCCGACGACAACGTCGTCCTCGACCTCACATCGACCGAGAGGAGAGTCCTGCCATGACCGTCTGGCTTCCCGTCGCGCTCGGTCGCGACATCGAACCGGGTGCCGCGACCGGCACCACCGTTGACGGGTCGTCCGTCGCCCTGTGGCGCGATGCCGGCGGCACGCTCCACGCCTGGGCCGACCGCTGCCCGCACCGCGGAATGCGCTTGAGCTTCGGATTCGTCCGCGACGATCGGCTCGTATGCCTTTACCACGGTTGGCAATTCGACGGCGACGGCGCATGTCGTCATGTGCCCGCACACCCACGAATGGAACCTCCGGGCTCTGTCCGGCCGACGCGGTACCGGGCGTTCGAGCGCGGCGGTCTCGTCTGGGTGAGTTCGGCGGATCCCGCCGACGACACCGAACTCTCCCGTATCCCCTCCGTGGCCACCCCCGTCCGCTCGGTCTGGATCCGGGAAGGTAGGGAGCAGGTCGTCGATCGGTTGCGTTCTTTCACCGAAGACTTCCAGGACAAGGGCACGGTCGCAGTGGGCATCCTCGACGGAACCGCGATCCTCGCAGGAATTCAGGTAGTCGACGCGCAGACCACCGCCCTGCACCTGATCGCTCCGGGGGCGGTGCCGGACGACACGGTGCGTGCGCTGGTCCGCCGGATACACGACATCCGCGAGAGTGCGACCGCCTTCGCACCGATGGTCGCATCATGACGATTCCGGTACTCCACGACTTTCCGCTCGACCCGCGCTGTTATTCGGTGCGACTTGCGGCGTCGGTGCTCGGTTACGAACACCGGATCGAACCCGTCGATGTGATCCCCGGCGGGGCGCATCTGACCGGCCGGTACCGCGAACTCACACCGTCCGGTGTGCTCCCGGTACTCGAGACCGGTACCGCCGTACTCGTCGGCACCATGGCCGTTCTCGAACACCTGGCAGCTGGAACCGATTGGGCACCAACGACACCGGAATGGCTGACGTTCGCGTCGGGTCCGCTCGAACACGTCTACGCCTGCCGCGACACCGCGCTCTACACCACCGACGCCGTCGACACGCGCGCTGCGCTCACGGTTCTCCAGACATTGGACGACCACCTCGCTCTCCACGCCGACCACGACTGGTTCACCGCCGACCGGCCCACGGTCGCCGATCTGGCGCTGTACCCCGCCGCTGCGCTGAGCCGGGACATCGGCATCGACCACGACACGTTCCCCGCACTCCGGCGCTGGATGCGGCAGGTCAAACACCTGCCGGGCTTCGTCGAGATGCCCGGAATCCCCGTCTTCCCCTGACCACCACCGGAAGGACCGACATGCAGCAATCCACCGTCGACGCGGTGATCCGCGGCCTCGAGCAGGCCGGCGTGAGCACCGTCTGCTATCTACCGGATTCCCTGTTCAAAGAGTTGTACCCCGCACTCGACGCACACCCGGGGATCCGCACCATCCAGGTGACCAACGAGGGTGAAGGTGCCGCGATCTGCGGCGGAATCTTCCTCTCCGGCAAGCGAGCCGCGCTCATCATGGAGAACTCCGGACTCCGCGCCTCGGTCGAACCCCTCGCCCGGATGGGACTCGGAGCCGGCATCCCGGTCATCATGCTCATGAGCTACCGCGGCGAACTCGGCGAGAACAACTGGTGGGCCGTACCGCACGGGATCACCATGGAACCGATCCTCGACGCTCTGCGCATCCCGTACCGCATCGTGCGCGAGGAAGAAGGCATCGAGCGCGCCATCCGCGACGCATTCGAATGGTCCTACTCGGCCTACCACCATTCCGCCATCGCTCTCGGAGGAGGACTCGTCCGATGACCACCATGCGCATGACCCGATTCGAGTGCATGCAGGCACTCGCCGCCCGCCTCGAGGACGAACTGGTCATCCTCTCGCTCGGCTCCAGCGTCGACGAGTGGTACAACGCCGCTCCACACATGCGGCAGGCGAGCCTGTTCCAGCAGCAACTCGGTTGTGTGACCCCGCAGGCGTTCGGACTCGCCGTCGGCTTGCCGCACCGCAGAATCATCTCCCTCGACACCGACGGAGGCATGCTGTTCAACCTCGGCATCCTCGCCACACTGGCCAACGAGAAGCCACGCAACCTGTTCACCGTCGTGTGGGACAACGAGTGCTACCAATCCATCGGTGGCCCACCGACGCATACGGCCCGCGGCAATGTCGACATCGCGGCGATCTCTCGCGGTTGTGGAATCGAGAAGTCCTATACAGCAACGACGCTCGAGGAGTTCGACAAGCACTGTGTTGCCGGACTCGCCGCCGACGAACCCTATGTGCTCGTCGCCAAGGTCTCGAGCAGCGTGCAGCCGGGCATCAAACGCAAGCACAGCGACGGACGCGAAGACAAGTACATCTTCGTCCGCCACGTGGAGGCGACGGAGGGCATCACGATTATGGGGCCCAGTGAACACAATTGACCGGTACGACTACGTCATCGTGGGAGGCGGGTCGGCCGGGTGCGTGCTGGCCGCCCGCCTGACCGAGAGCCCGGACACCACCGTGCTGCTCGTAGAAGCCGGTCCGGACCACACCGGCGCAGCCGCGCTGGACCACCCCGGAACGTGGGCGGATCTCCTGGGGAGCGAGTACGACTGGGGGCACAGCTACGCTCCGAACCCCCTGCTCGACGGCCGTGCCGTCCTCATTCCACGCGGACGGGTGCTCGGTGGGTCGAGCAGCATCAACGCGATGCTCTGGTATCGCGGCCACCCGTCCGACTACGACGCCTGGGAGGGAGCGGGCGCGAAGGGCTGGAACTTCGCGTCCCTGCTCCCCTACTTCCGCCGGGCTGAGGACTGGGAAGGCGGAGCCACCCTGTTGCGGGGGTCCGGAGGACCGATCCGCATCACGCGCCCCTCGGATCCGCACCCCGTCGCACTCGGATTACTGGGAGCCGCAGCAGAACTCGGCATGGCTGTGCTGGACGACTGCAACGGCCCCGAGATCGAGGGCGCCGCGCTCGCGAATCTCACTGTCGACGACGACGGGCACCGCGCGAGCACCGCCCGTGCGTATGTCGAACCGGTGCTGTCCCGTCCCAACCTGACGATCCGTACCGACTCGACCGTCACCGGTCTGGTGTTCGACGGTGAGCGGTGCACCGGCGTGCGCGTAGGCCGGGGCGAACACGCGACCGAGATCCACGCCGACATCGAGACCGTGCTGTGCGCCGGTGCGATCTCGAGTCCTCATCTGTTGCTCCTCTCCGGCATCGGCGATCCCGTGCAACTGCGCTCGCACGATGTGCCCGTCCGCGTTGCGCTGCCGGGGGTGGGACGCAACCTACAGGACCATCCGCTGCTCATGGGCGTGAACTTCCGCGCGCGTGAGCCACTGGGACCGGTGCGGGACAACGGCGGTGGAGCAATTCTCAACTGGCGCTCCGACGCGTCCCTCGACCTCCCCGATCTGCACGCGTTCGTCGTCCAGGGACGTCACGCAACCCCGGAGATCGCCGACCGTTTCGATGTCACCGGAGACGTATTCGCGATCTCACCGGGACTCATGCGGTCCCACAGCACCGGGGAGCTGACGCTGCGGTCGCCGGACCCGGAGGTGTCGCCGTGCATCGACCCCAGGTACCTGTCCGATCCCCGCGACCGCGACGCGCTCGTCGCCGGGCTCGATCGTGTCTTCGACCTGGCCGAGACCACTGCCCTCGCGGCACTGATCGAATCACCGGTCGCACCCGACCGGCGTCTCGGGCGCCGAGAGGCCGAAGCATTCGTACGCGCAAGTTGCGCGACGTTCTTCCACACCGCCGGCACCTGCGCGATGGGCTCGGGCCCCGACGCGGTCGTGGACCCGGATCTCCGGGTCCACGGCGTGACAGCCCTGCGGGTGGTGGACGCGTCTGTGATTCCGGTCCTGCCGTCGTGCAACACCAACGCCCCCGTCATCGCGCTCGCCGAACGGGCGGCAGCCATCATCTCCGGAACAGAAGGGAGTACCTCGTGACCGGTCCGGTGACCTCGCCGATCTGTGACGACCCCGTCGTGCTCGACCAGTGGTATCCGGTGTGCGCCGAGAACGAAGTCTCCGGTGCAGCTGTGCAGACGCGGCTGCTCGGTGCCGAAGTCGAGATCAGCGTGGGCAGCGACGGGGAGCCCACGGTGCTGGCCTACGGTCGACACCTGCCCGTACGGCGGCGGTTCGGGTTCGTGTGGACCACTCTCGGCGCCCCGGAGCGAGACGTCTTCACCATCGACGAGGCGGACGAGCCCGACCGCCGCTACGTGCCCTGCGGCTGGGTCACCATGCGCAGCTCACCCGGCCGTGTCGTCGAGAACTTCCTGGACATGGCGCATTTCCCGTTCGTGCACACCGGCATCCTCGGCGGTGAGGCTGCCACCGAGGTTGCGCGCTACAAGTGGGAGATCCGCAAGGAGACGGACGAAGTGTGGGCTACGGACTGCACGTTCTTCCAACCGCAGGTCTCCGCCACGTCCGAAGGGTCCTTCGCACACCTGACATACCGTGTCCCTGCGCCGTATCAGGTGATGCTGTACCGGGTCTCACCGTCCGATCCCACCCGCCTAGACGCGATCGCACTGCTGATCCAGCCGATCGACGAAACACTCTGCCGTGCACAGCCGGTGATGTATCTCGTCGACCCGGATTCGCCGCACACCGACCTTGTGCAGTTCGAGCAGGTTATTTTCCTTCAGGACCGCATCATCGTCGAGAACCAACGTCCCCTGCTGTTGCCCCTCGATCCCCGCGACGAGATCCCTACCCGGGCCGACGCGTCGTCTGTCACCTATCGGCGCTGGCTCAAAGCCAAGGGCTTGCGCTGGGGTGCGCTGCCGTTCCGCCCCGTCCACTCCCGAGGAGCCGACTCATGACCACCGCCGTCCTGCCGCGCTACAGCGCAACCTTCCTCACCAGCGGCGACAAACGTCTACTGGTCGACGGCGAATGGGTCTCGGGATCGGGCACACCGTTCGAAACGATCGATCCTGCTACGGGAAAACCTCTCGCCGTCCTCTCCTGCGCCGGCCAGGACGAAGTGGACGCCGCCGTCATCGCTGCCCGCCGGGCGCTCAGGGAGGAATGGGCGGCACTCACCCCCTCGGCTCGAGCACGGGTGTTGTGGCGGATCGCGGAAGCGATCGACGATCATGCAGACGAACTCGCCGAGCTCGAAACCCTCGACCAGGGCAAATCCTGGGGAACGTCCCGCTTCGCGGAGATACCCTCTGCCGCGGAACAGTTCCGCTACTACGCGGGTTGGGCAACGAAGATCACCGGGACCACGGTGACACCGTCGATCACCTATCAGCCGCTGGGCAAGCAGGTCATCGCTCACACGCTCCGTGAACCGGTAGGTGTGGTGGCTGCGATCGTGCCGTGGAATTCGCCGTTGCTGATGGCTGCCATGAAACTGGCACCGGCATTGGCTGCGGGGTGCACGGTGGTACTCAAGCCGGCTGAGGACACCTCGCTCACCGCACTGCGACTGGGGGAACTGCTCGCGGAGGCGGGGCTTCCCGCCGGGACGGTGAACATCCTCACCGGCGGCGCCGAGGTGGGGCGGATGCTGGCCGAGCACCAGGGCGTGGACAAGGTGACTTTCACCGGGTCGACCGAAGTGGGCAAGAAACTCGTGACATCGGCCGGTGCGGGCCGCCTTGCGCGGCTCACCCTCGAACTCGGCGGCAAGTCGCCCGCGGTGGTGTTCGGCGATGCAGAGCTGGCGCAGACTGTGCCCGGTCTCGCTCGCGGCATCTTCGCCAACTGCGGGCAGGTGTGCGTCGCAGGGTCGCGGGTATATGCCGAGCGTGCCGTCTACGAGCAGGTGGTCGACGGTCTTGCCGAGGCTGCCGCCGCACTCCGACTGGGACACGGACTCGACAGTGGTACCGACCTCGGGCCGCTGGTGAGCATGCGGCACCGGCAGACTGTGGCCGCCTACGTCGACGACGGTGTGCGCCGGGGCGCGACTGTCGTGACGGGTGGCCGCGCGGTGGGCGAGTCCGGCAGCTTTTACGAGCCGACGGTCGTAGTCGACGCCGCACCGGATCTACCCATGATGCGCGAGGAGATATTCGGGCCCGTCGTGACCGTCACCCCGTTCGACGACACCGACGAGGTGATCTCCTGGGCCAACGACACCGACTACGGTCTCGCCGCGAGCGTGTGGACAGCGGATCTCTCCCGAGCCCACCGGATGGCCGGCGCGATCCGCGCCGGCACAGTGTGGATCAACTGCCACTCGTACTTCTCCCCTGAACTGGTCAAGGGAGGCCACAAGCAGTCCGGGTGGGGGTACGAGAACGGTGCGGCAGGACTGGAGAACTACCTCGAGACCAAGACCGTGTGTCTTACCGTCTGACGATCCGGACCCGTATCCCGAACCATTCCGGATCGGGGCCGACACCTCATGAGGCCTCCTTCTTGAGGTAGTCGTGCGTCGCGTCGAAACGCGAGAGCATGTACTCCCCGACCGTGATGGGCGGGTAAATCGGCTCCGCCCCCTGTTCCACGCACGTGGGGATCGCCTCGATCACCGCATGGAAATCCGGGGCCACGAAGTACGGCAGTGAATACCGGTCCTTCCCAACGGGGTTGAGCACCCGGTGGAGGGTCGACACGTATCGGTGATTGGTCCACCGCGCGATCATGTCGCCGAGGTTGACGATCAGCGCGTCGGGCGGGGTGGCAACATCGATCCATCCTCCCCCGCGCGCCGCGACCTGCAGCCCCCCGACATCGTCCTGTGCGAGCAGGGTCAGCGAACCGTAGTCGGTGTGCGCACCCGCACCCGGCGCGACTTCTCCCGGGCCGGCCGGTGCGTAGTGCAGCATGCGCAGGGAGGCGATGGGATCGGTGAACATGGGCTCGAAGGCCTCGCAGGTCAGGCCGAGGGCGAGGGCGAGCCCGCGCATGAGGTGCGTGTTGATCTCGAGGCAGGCGTGCGCGTACTCGTCGGCGACGCTCTTGAATTCGGGCATCAGTGCGGCCGGCCACTGCGCCGGCCCGTGCAGCGGTGTGCCCGCGACGACCTCCGGGTGGTCGGGGCCACGGTCGTAGGTGATGTCGAGCGCTTCCTTGGCATCGGCACCGATCGCCTCGTCGAGAGTCTCGGCCTTCGGCGGGACGTATCCGCTGTGGCACGGCGACTTCGCGATAGAGATCTCCATCTTCTCCTCGAACGGCAACGAGAAGAACCGGTGCGCCTGCTCCATCGTCTCGGCGCGGAGTCCCGGCTCGAGGCCGTGTCCTGTCACGACGAAGAACCCGAGGTCGGTGCACGCGGCGTCGAGCGCGCGAACGACCGTGTGCGGGTCGCTTCCGTCACGTAACGGCCGGAGGTCGATGACGGGCAGTGCGTCCATGGGTGCTCCTGGAAAGAGGGTCGGCAAGTGATCGCTATCAGTTAATTCCTGCGATGCTGCCGTGCCGTCTCGTTCCGGTGAGGTGCGTGTTACGACGGCTCCCGCGGCGCGCCCACGCACAGCACCACCCGCGCGCGTTCCACTCCCCGGTGCTCCCACTGCATTTCGGTGCCGGCGACGGCGAACAGGCAGTCCCCTTCTTCGAGGACGACGGATTCACGGTCCCGCATTCGCACTTCGAGGCAACCATCGGTGATCACGACTACGAGGTCGTCCGAGCGGCGAAACCACCCGCTGACATCGTCCTCGGGGGCGATGACGTACTGGTACACCTCGCCGATCGCTCCGTTGCCCTGTGCCATCCACGTCGTCGGGGTGGCCGGGGCCCCGGTCACAGCCTGCGCGACGCGCCGTTCCGCCCGCACCACCAGCACGTCTCCTTCCGGCGCCGCGTCGAGAAAGTGCGACGGCGAGCACTCCAACGCATCTGCGATCTTGTACAGCGTCGCCAGCGACGGCACGTTGAGTCCTCGCTCGACCTGACTCAGGAACGCCTGGCTGATCCCGGCGCGCGTCGCCAGCGTCCGAGCGCTGAGTCCCGCCTGTCTGCGGGCAATGCGAACAGCCCGTCCGACCCGGGCAACCCGATCGTGTTCCTCCGGTGTCACATCTCCCCCTCCACGTCGCAGGTTCCGCACAAACGAAACCGAACCCCGAACCCCGAAACACAAACGTCACGGATCGGACATGGTCTCTCAACCCGGACCCTGGATCGTCTCGCCTTAACAAATAGCGAATTACTCGGAAGGTCACACCGAATGGTGACACCAGCTTCAACATCCCGCATCACGACCGCACCGGCGGCCGAACTCTCCGGCGCCGACGACGGCGTCGTGATGCAGGGCATCGCGCGGTCGTTCGGAGACAACATCGTCCTCCGCGACGTCTCGCTGCACATTCGGCCCGGTGAGGTCTACGCACTCCTCGGCGAGAACGGTGCCGGCAAGTCCACGCTGATGCGGATCCTCACCGGCCTGCTGCCTCCGGATGCGGGCACCATCACCGTCGACGACCTCACGCTCGACGCCGGAGGCAGCGACCGAATCGCTATGGTGCACCAGCATTTCATGCTGGTCCCGTCGATGACGGTTGCCGAGAACTTCCTCCTGGGGCGCTCGCGGGGAGTTGTCGGCCGAGGACGGCTGCGCCGCACGTGTGACGAGATCTCGGCGCTGGCAGCCGAAACCGGGCTTGCCTGCGACCCGTCGGCACGCGTCGACACTCTGTCGGTGGGCGAGCAACAGCGCGTCGAGATCCTGCGCGCCCTGCACCTCGGCGCCCGCTATCTCCTGCTCGACGAACCGACCGCGAATCTCGCTCCCGCGGAGGTACATTCACTGCTGGCACAGATTCGCGATCTGGCGGTCGAGCGGGGTGTCGGAATCGTGCTCATCACGCATCACCTCGAAGAAGTGCTCGAAGCGGCAGACCGGGTGGGTGTGCTCCGCGGCGGACGGCTGGTCGCGGAGAAACCGGTCGCAGAGGTCACCACCGCCGAACTCGCCCGCGACATGGTCGGACGCGACGTCGGTCTCGGCATTCGCCGCGCCGCTGCGGAACCGTCCGGAGGACGCACGCTCGAACTCGTCGGGGTCTCGGTGCCCGGAAAGCTGGACGAGGTGACCCTGCGGGTCGGGGCCGGGCAACTCGTCGCGGTGGCCGGTGTCGAGGGCAACGGGCAGTCCTCGCTCGAGGACGTCCTCTCCGGCCTCGCTGCCGATGCGTCCGGTGCGGTGCGCATCGCCGACCGGGAGGTCGACATCTCGAGTCCGCGCTTTCTCCGCGATGCCGGGGTCGGCATCGTTCCCTCCGACCGCTACACCCGCGGCCTGGTGAAATCGCTCGGCATCGACACGAATCTCGCGGTCGACAGTTACACCACCCCTCCCCTCGCGCGGCGCGGGGGCCGACTGTCCCGCAGCGCCATCCGTGAACGCGCCGAACGCATCATCGCTGCCCTGTCGGTGAAGGCCTCGAGCCCCCGCACGCTCGCGGGCACGCTCTCCGGCGGCCACGCCCAGCGTGTGGTGCTCGGCCGGGTTCTCGACGGCGCTCCCGCCGTGCTGGTCGTGGCCCAGCCGACACGCGGTCTCGACGTCGGCGCAACGGAATTCGTGTGGGACACCCTCGTCGAACACCGGGCGCGTGGTGCCGCGATCCTGCTGATCTCCTCCGACCTCGACGAGATCTGCAGTCTCGCAGACCGTGTCGTCGTCCTGTATCGCGGCCGCATCGTCGCGGAATTCGACGAGGGCCCGTTCGACCGCGAGGCTCTCGGTTCCGCGATGGGCGGATTCCAGGAAGTGGCGGCATGAGCACCGGCATGCTGAGTCCGCCGACGGCGGCACCGACCCCGGACCCGGCGACGAGTTCGCGCCTGCGCGGCCTCCTGACCACCGTCGGGATCCCGTTCCTCGCAGTGGTCGTGGGTCTCGCTGTCGGCGCGGTACTGATCGTCCTCGCCGGGGGCAACCCCGGACAGGCCTACGCGACGATGCTGAACGCCGCACTCGGCGGCGACACCCAGCTCGGACGTCTGCTCACCGGCATGACACCGCTGGTGCTCATGGGCCTCGGCTACGCGATCGCATACCGCACGGGATTCATCACCATCGGCGCGCAGGGCCACTACGACGTCGGAGCCATCACCGCAGCGGCAGTGGTGCTGAGCATCCCACTCGGCACGAGCTGGGTCGCGATCCCGGTCGTGGCCGTCACCGCGGCCGCCGCCGGCGCGTGCATCGGCGGTATCGCAGGCGTGCTGAAGGCACGACTCGGGGTGAACGAGATCATCTCCTCGCTCATGCTCAACTACCTCGTGTTCTATGCCCTGGCCTGGGCGGTGCGCAAACCCCTCGCCAATCCCAACGGGTTCACCCCGGAATCCGAACGCATCCCCGAGTGGGCGGCCCTGGCGACCATTCCGGGCACGCGGATCCACATCGGCGTGTTCGTCGCTGTCGCAGCGGTCCCGCTGGTCTGGTGGCTGATGCGCTCGACCCGGTTCGGATTCTCGTCTCAGATCGTCGGTGAGAGCCCCAGCGTGGCTGCGGCAAACGGCATCTCGGTTGCGCGGACCATCGTCACCTCCGCACTTGTCAGCGGCGCGCTCGGTGGCATCGCCGGAGCGATCATGTTGCTCGGCAGCGAGTTCCGCCTGTCGCTCGCCGTCTCCTCTGGCATCGGATTCACCGCGATCGTGGTGGCCCTGCTCGGACGGCGGAACCCGTTCGGCATCGTCCTTGCGGCGGCCCTGGTCTCGGGGCTGACCCTCGGTAGCCAGGCCGTGCAGCGCACCCAGGAGATCCCGGCCTCGATCGGCACCGTCGTGCAGGCCGTGATGATCCTGACGGTGCTGCTCGCCAATCGAATCGTGGAGCGTGCCCGATGAACTGGTCCGACGTCCTGGGCGCCGGAGCGCTCGTCCCCCTGCTCACGGCCGCGCTGCGCCTCGCGGTGCCCATCATCCTCGCTGCTGCGGGAGCCTGCCTGGCCGAACGTTCCGGCCTCATGAACCTGGGTATCGAAGGCCAGATGATGGTCGGTGCCATCACGGCATTCGTGACCGTCTACTACACCGGAAACCCTCTGTTCGGGGCCGTCACCGGCGCTGTCGCCGGCCTCCTGACCGCTGCGATCGTCGGCTACCTGACGATCACGATGGCAGTCGACCAGATCATCACCGGAATCTCGGTGGTCATCCTCGGGACCGGACTCGCGTCGTTCCTCTACCTCCAGGTCTTCGGGATGACCGGCACACCCCCGCGCATTCAGGGCAGCACGCCCGTCGACCTGCCCGTGCTCTCGGACATTCCCGCGATCGGCCAGATCGTCTTCTCCCAGTCGCCCCTCGTCTACGCGGCACTGCTGCTGGTGGTGGCGCTGTGGTGGGTGCTCTCGCGCACCGCGTTCGGACTGTCCGTGCGCGCGGCGGGAGAGAGTCCCGAGGCTGCCGATTCGGTCGGCGTCTCGGTTCCCCGCACCCGCTGGATCACCCTTCTGATCTCCGGCGCAACAGCGGGCATGGCCGGCGCTCTCGTGATCGACGGACTCGGCTTCTTCCAGGACGGCATCACCGGCGGACGAGGCTGGATCGCCCTCGGTGTGGTGATCCTGGCCAGGTGGAACCCGCTCGGCGCCATCGCCGGCGGCTTCATGTTCGGCCTCGTCGATGCCTTCCAGTTGCGCGTGCAAGCAGCGTCCGGTGGTCAAGCGACCTCGGTGCCGTACGAACTCTTCCAGGCGATGCCGTACGCGGTAACCCTCGTCGCCGTTGTCGTGACCACCGTGGGTTTCGCCCGCAACAACGCACCCAAGGCACTCGGCGTTCCCTTCGTTCCTGCCAGATAACTACCCCCCCCGAGACAGGCTCGTGTACACGAGTCTCCGTTCCCCTAGGAGAAACACGTGAAGAAACTGGGTACCGCTGTTGCGGTGATCGCCGCGGCCGGAGTCGCCGTTTCCGGATGCTCGTCGAGTTCGGAGTCCGGAGCATCGTCGTCGTCCGACGGCGTCGTCAAAGCCGCCATCATCACCTCAGGCCCGGTCAACGACCTCGGGTGGAACCAGGGCATGGTGGAAGGCGCCGAGAAACTCGAAGCCGAGGGACTCATCGATCTGACCGTGGTGCAGCAGGATTCGGGCGCCACCTCCGAACAGATCGCCCAGATCGTGACCGACCTCGCCGAGGACGGCCACGACCTCGTCGTGGGACACTCGTTCAACTACGGCGAGCCGATCAAGGGTGTCATCGCGGACTACCCAGACGTGTTGTTCGCCTACGCCGGCGGGTTCGGTGACATCACTGCCAACCTCGCCGACTACAGCCAACCGTTCTACGAGGGCTCCTTCCTGTCGGGCATTCTCGCCGGTGACCTGACGAAGTCCGGAATTCTGGCCGGCACAGCCGGTTTCGAGATCCCGGTGCGCAAGGCGCAGATCGAGTCGTTCGCCGACGGTGCCCGCCTGAGCTACAAGGGACCGGGCGAAATCCAGCTCCGGCCGTCCTACATCGGCGGATGGTCCGACGCTGCGGCCCAGACCCTCGAGGCTGTCAACGCGCTCGTCGACCAGGGCGCCGATCAGTTCACCACGTGCGGCGTGGACGCGGCCACGATCGAAGGTGCCAAGCAGCGCGGCGTGGGTGTCGCCGGTTACGCGATGGACCAGACGCCGCTCGCCCCCGAGAACGTCGTGTCCTCGATCGTGTGGAATCTCGACGAGGTCCTCCGCGCGATGGTGGCAGACGTCGAGTCGGGCAACATCGATCCCGCCAAGTACTACGACGTGGACTTCGCGGAGGGCGGCGTCGACGTCGCGGTGAACCCTGCGTTCGCCGACAAGATCTCCCCCGAGGCGATGGCGCTCTTCGAGGAGTACCGGGAGAAGATCAAGTCCGGCGAGTTCGAGGTCGAATACAAGGGCGGAGCGTAACCCGATGACGGTGACCCTCGAGGCAGTGCGGGCGCTGCCCAAGATCGAACTGCACCGCCACCTCGAGGGCACCGTCCGCCCCGACACGGTGCACGCACTCGCCGCAGCCAACGGCACGCCGCTGCCCGTGGACGACATGCGCACGCTCTACACGTACCGCGACCTGCGGCACTTCCTCGACGTGTACGACACGGTGTGCAGCACGATCGTCTCCCCCGCGGACTTCCACCGCGTCGCGTACGAATCGGTGCTCGACGCAGCCGCCACAGGCATCGTCTACACCGAGATGTTCTTCACTCCGCACGTGCATCTCTCCCGAGGTGTGCCCGCCGCGCACCTGTGGGACGGGATCACCGCGGGGCTGCGAGACGGAATCGCAGAGACCGGGATCGGCGTCCGAATGATCATGGACTGCACCAAGTTTCTCGGTCCCCACCTCGCGCTGCTGGAACTCGACCTTCTGACCTCACTGCCCGATCCCGACGGGTTCCTCGTCGGGATCGGGGGTGACGGCATCGAAGCCGGCGTCGACGACGCCGCGTTGGCCCCCGTGTTCGCGGAGGCCGGCCGGCGCGGGCTTCGCCGGACCTACCACGCCGGCGAGTTCGGGGTACAGAGCGTCGCCGACGCGATCCGCGTGCCCGGCTGCGAACGGATCGACCACGGTCCACTCGTCGTCGAGGATCCTGCGCTGGCCGCAGAAGCAGCCGATCGCGGGATCGTGTTCACGCTGTGCCCCAGTTCGGACGTCCTGATATCCCAGGTCTACCCGTCGGTGCGTGACCACTCCCTCCCGCGCATGCTCGAGGCCGGGCTGCACGTCACCGTCAACAGCGACGACCCCGCGATGCTGGGCCGCGATATCAGCGACGAGTACGTCACGGTCGTCGAAGAAGGACTGGTGACGCCGGAACAGTTGTGCGACATCGCGATCGGCTCCGTCGACGCCTGCTGGCTACCGGACGACGACAAGGCCGCGCTCCGCGCACGACTCGGTGCCGCCTGGGGCACCGCGTTCTAGCCGACCCCGTCGGGGCGTGGCCGTGCGCCGTTCAGGAACAACTCCGTGATCCGGCGTGCAACGGCAGATCCGCCGGACTCCGTCGCGCGTGCGAGGTGAAGGAAGGCGTTCATCAAGAACTCGGGTTCCCCGGTGAGTTCGTTCCTGTCGACGGCGTCGGCAAACAGGGCGACAACCGGGTCGAGGACTTTGCGGACATAGAGTCCGGAAATCTCCTCGCGGGTCGTCTCGCCCACCTGGTCGAGGGCGTCGTAGATCCGTTGCTCGAACGTGATCGTGGACCGGTGGTGCTCGGAGGAGACAACGGCGAGCGCGGTCAGACGATCGTCCAACGGTCCGTCGCTTCCGAGCGCCTCCAGGATGTGCACGTGGAGACCTTCGATGAACTCTTGCGCCACTGCCCGGTAGAGGTCTTCCTTCCCACCGGGAAAGTGGTGGTAGATCGAGGGTTTGCGGATCCCGACGTCGTCGGCCACCCCCACGAGCGAGATGCCGGAGTAACCGGTCGCGGCGAGTTGGTCGGCGAACGCCCTCATGATCTGCGTCCGGGTATCGGTTCCGTCGATCATCGGTTCCTCCGGGCATGGTTCGACGACAGGACACAGGCAAGTGCACCCGCTACCAGGAGCGTAACGAGCACGGCGGTCGCGAGGGGCGCCGCCTCGAGGGCGGCTCCGCTTTCCAGATGGCGCGCGGTCTCCACGAGGTAGGTGATCGGGTTGATGGTGGCGACCGCACGCATCCACCCGGAAAGCTGTTCGACGGGAGCGAAGAATCCCGTGAAGAACGACATGCCGAACACTACGAGGGTGACCAGGTTGATGCTCGATGTCGAGGCTCCGCGCACGGCGAGTGCCACCGTGAACAATGCCACCGCGAGGCCGAGAACGAGCATGAGACCGAGCATGGCAACCACTCCCGGCAGCGCCCCCGGGCGGTAACCGACCAGTACGGCGCCTGCGACGGTCACGACCTGCTGGAATGCGACAACGATGAGGGTCGCGACGAGTGTCCCCGCGAGAAAAGGCGCGGACGTTCCGTGCGCCATGCGGAGCCGGTCGAGATATCCGCTCGACACGTCCTGATGGACCAGGGTGCCCGCCGCTCCGGCACCGGTCGCGACTCCGGTGACGAGAATCAGTGGCAGGAGAAAGGCGATGAAGCTACCGCCGGGCAGATAGGTCTCTCCGACGGTGCTCAACTGACCGGTGTAGACGAGCAGGAAGAACAGCGATTGTGCAAGGGGGCTGACCAACAACGCCGGGGAACGCAGCAGCGTCCGGAGCGAGCGGATCGTCGCTGCCGTGACGACCGTGATCGGGATGGCGGCCGGGGTGTGAACGGGAGATGTTGCAGTGGAGATCATTCGTGTCCTTCGAGCAGAGAAGCCGACGTGTCAGCGAGATGCGAGTGCAACGAACACATCGTCGAGAGATGGTTCCGACAGCCTGATTTCACGTACCGCTCCCGCCATGGCACCGATGTCTTCCAGGGCGGTCTCGAGCACGTTCGAATCCTCCGGCAAAGCGAGGCGAACGAGGTCTTCCGCTCGAGGCTCCGCCTGAAATGCCGTACGAGACTTAGTGATCAGGTGCTGCGCGGCGGCCCGGTTCGCCAATCCGAGAGTGAGAGTGCGCTCACCGACCCGTCGTTTGAGAGTGTCGGGCGTGTCGTGCGCGACGACACGGCCCTCCCGGAGCACCACGATGTCCGTGGCGAGGACCTCCGCTTCGTGCAGGTCCTGCGTCGAGATCAGAAGAGTGCGGTTCGGGTCGCTGTCGTTCAGTCGCGTCAACTCGTTCCAGAAATCCAGACGGGCGAGTGGGTCCAGTCCGGTTGTCGGTTCGTCGAGAACGATGACGGGCGGTTCGCCTATCAGCGCGACCGCCAGATCGACCTTGCGCCGGGTGCCGCCCGACAGCTGCGCGATTCGTTTGCGGCTGTGTTCTCCGAGGCCGAACAGTTCGACGAGTTCGCGCGCGCGTTCGCGTGCGCCTCGCCGGCCCATTCCGAGCGCGAAGCCCTGGAACTCGAAGATCTCCGTCGGGGTGGCAAGGGGATCGAGCGCATTCGACTGGGGTGTGAGTCCGATCGAACGTCGTGCGTCCCGCAGGTGTTCGCGGGAGTCGTGGCCTTCGATGCGAACACTTCCCGAGGTCGGGGTACGGATAGTCGCGATGATCTCCAGCAGGGTGGACTTTCCTGCGCCGTTGGGGCCGAGGACGATCGTGCGACTACCGCGGGCAACATCGACCGACACGTCGTCGAGGACGACGCGGTCACCGTAGGACTTGGTCAGGGCGTGGATTTCGATCGCGGGTGAAGTAGGCACGAAACCAGACTACCTACCGGAAGGTAGGGCAGCAAACAAGCGGCCCCTGCAACCGAAACCGGGCAGTGCCGTCCTACCGCGACCCCACTGACACGGTTGCTGCAGGTAGCACGGCCGAACACCACTCCACGAGTGCCCGCGCAAGCTCGGTGCGCGCGGACAACTGGGGGGCATGGTCGGTGTCCAGGCTCACGACCGTCGCTCCCGGAACGAGCCGCTGCATCTCCCTCTGCGCGGCGAGTGGGACCGAACGGTCGCGTAGCGCCTCGATGTACAGCCTCGGCAGCGATCCGAATCGATCCGCCGTCCAGATGGGCGCCATGAGCCGCGCAGCCTCGAGTTGCGGACGCAGTCTGCGCGCCGCCTCCATCGCATCGACGGCGTCGGCCTCGTGAAAGAAGACTGCGGCAGCGGCTTCGGGCGGCACCACGGTTCCGCGACCGTCGGCCGTGACCTGCAACCACTTCGAAATCCCCACCGGCGGTTCGAGTCCCAGACCGTCGCACAACTGCCCGAAGTCGACGCCGGACGGCAGCATCATTCCCGCCACGTACGCGACTCCGGCGACACGGTCGGGCATCATCTCCGCGACCTGTGTCGCAACGATGCCACCACCGGAGTGCCCGACGACGAACACGGTGCCTTCGAGTCCGGCCACGTACTCGGCGACGTGTCCGGCAACGTCGTCGAGCGTGACATCGCGGTCGGCCCACCGGCCCACCCCGGGCAGCGACAACGCGTGCGGTGTATGCCCTGCCGCGGTCAGTGGTTCCGTCACCGTGTCCCAGACCCAGCTACCCGCCCACGCCCCGTGAACGAGGACGACATGGCTCACGATCGGTTCTCCCCCGCTGCGGCGAGCACCCGCGCCGCTTCCCGCTCTGCCGCGGTGTTCTTCGTGCCGTGCCGGGAGCCGGCAAGCTTCGCCTTGATGTGGTCCCGCACGACGACGGGTTCGTACGGATCGGGACCCGCATACTCCGGCAAGGTGGAGACGACCGCGTCGACGTTGCCGTCGTGGAAGTAGGCCACCGAACGACGACGCTGAATGCGACCGTCCACGACGGGAGGCTTGACCCGATGCAACGTGGACATCCAGTGATCGTCGGTGATGCGGGCGGTGAGGTCGCCGAGATTGACGAGCAGCGCTCCCGGCGACGGGGACACGTCGTGCCAGATGCCGTCGCTGCCCAGCACCTGCAAACCCGCAACCCGATCGGCCCACAGCACGGTGACGATCCCGAAGTCGGTGTGCTCCCCCATGCCCGTGAGGTCGCCGTCGAGGTTCACGGTGCCTTCGGGCAGGGCGTAGTTGTTCATCCGCAGCACGTCGATCGAGTGATCGGTCAGGTCGGCGAAGAAGTCCGGTGATTGGCCGAGCGCGTCGGCGAAGATGCGCGTGAGGGTGCGGGCGACCCGGCCGGCCTCGGCGTAGTACGCCTGCACCCGGTCTTCGAAGCCGGGCACGTCGGGCCAGAGGTTGAGTCCGTAGTCGTCTTCGGACAGGTCCAGGTCCGGGAAGGACCGGGCTTCGGTTCCGACGTTGTATGCCTCGAAGAAGTCGTTCATGCGACTCGCGGACTCGACACCGAGGCTCAGGCTGAGCGACTCGCTTTTCGGCGGGCTGTAGCCGCGGTTCGCTCCTTCGACCCGATACTCGCGCTTGACCTCCATCGAGAGACCGAAGAAGTCGTCGACGGCGGAGGTGAGTCCGGCGATCGCCGTCTCCGGAATGCCGTGGCCGAGGATCTGGATGAAGCCGACCCGCGAGCATGCGTCGTCGACCGCACGGGCGACGGCGGCACGCTCGTCGGCGCTGCCACCCCTCACATACGGGTCGATGTCGACGGCGGGAACCTCGAACGGCTCAGACGGTTGCGGGCTCACGTACCACTCCTACGGGTGAAGGAAGATCGGCCGAGGTCTCGGGGGCCGGCGTACCAGGGCCGGACGCGGCACGTGCCATGCGCCCGAGCCGCGTGTGGTTGAAGAGCAGGTTCAACGAGAAGGCGGTGATGGCAGCCAGGGTGATACCGCTGCCGAGCAGGATCTGCGCTGCGGACGGGAACCTGCTGAATAGTCCTTCGGATAGTTCGGGCAGCAGACCCACGCCGACCGCGACCGCGGCGATGGTGGAGTTGATGCGGTCGGACAGGTCCACCGACCGCAAGGTGTTGATGCCGACCAGGGCGACGGTCGCGAACAGGATCAGACCCACACCGCCGACCACGGGCTTCGGCAGGCCCGCGACGACCGCACTCACCTTCGGCAGCGCGCCGAGAACCACCAGGATCGCTCCCGACGTCGCGGTCACGTAGCGGCTGTACACCCGTGTGGTGGCGACGGCACCGACGTTCTGGGTGAAGACGGTATCGACGAAGGCGTTGAAGATACCGCCGAGCACGGCAGATGCGCCGTCGCCGGCGAGGCCGCGTGCGATGTCCCCCTTCGACACTCGTTTGCCGGTGATCTCGCTGACGGCGAGCATGCTCGCGGTGGACTCGGCGAACACGACCGCCATGACGATGCTCATCGCGACGACTGCGGTGATCGGGAATTCGGGCGCCCCGAAGTGGAACGGTGACGGCAGGCCCACCCAGGACGAGCCTGCGACGCCGCTGAGGTCGATCATTCCCAGCGGTACGGCCGCCGCTGTACCGACGACGAGCGCTATCAGCACACCGAGTTGGGCCCAGATGCCGCGGCCGAGACAGAGAAATCCGATGGCGACGGCCATGACCAGGACGGCGAGCAGAATGCCCGCGGGCGAACCGTACGACGGAGCAGAGGGATCGCTGCCGACGATCAGCCCACCGGCGACACCGATCAGTGAGATCCCGACGACAGTGAGCACGGCACCGGTCACGAGAGGCGGGAAGAACCGGATGATCGTGGCGAACGGCCAGGCCAGTGCGAGACCGATGATGCCGCCGACCAGCATGGAACCGTAGACCGCCTGAAGCCCGTATTCCTCGGCGATCAGGATCATCGGAGTGAGACCCGCAAAGGTGGCGCCACAGACGATCGGAAGCCGCACGCCGGCGAGTTTCCCCACCCCGAGGCTCTGCACGATGGTGATGAGACCGGCGATGAGTAGATCAGCGCTGATGAGCATCGCGATGGTGTCTTGGTCGAGTCCGACCGCGGCGCCGAAGACGAGCGGGACGGTGATGCATCCGGTGTACATGATGAGGACGTGCTGGATACCGAAGGCAAGTTGCCGGAAGAACGGAAGTCTCGTGTCTACGGGGTGCGGTGAGGTCATCTGCTCGCTCCCAATTCGTATGCGGGGCTGTATACGCTGCCGGATACATCCTGGGGCCCGAAGTTTTCCGGCTCGAGTCCTCATGTTTCGCGTAGGTAAGGACAATCTCACCGCGGAAATACCGGCCCGACGCTCGGGCACGACGAACAGTGTCCGGCCGCGGAGAGTGTTCATCGACAGCTGAACCCGGAACGCACGGGCGGTCGTGGGAGCAGAATGACGCCATGGATCCGAAGCAGGACTCGGTCGTCGATCTGGCCGCCGCCCGCGCCACGCGCACGTCCCGGCGGCCCGAGCCGCGCGCCAAGGCGCCGCAACCTGCACTGCTCCGGCAGATCTACGGCGAGATCCTGCGTGACGAGCGCCGCGACCAGGATCGCAGCCTCGACGATGTAGCCCGGGCGGTGGGCATGTCGAAGCAGTATCTGTCGGAGGTCGAGCGCGGCCGCAAGGAAGCATCGTCGGAGATCCTTCGGTCGGTGTGTGACGCGCTGGAACTGCCGATAGAGCAGTTGCTCGGCCGGGGGATCCGCCGGATGACAGCGCACCGCACGCTCCGGGCGCCCCGGAGCGCCGGCATCGAACTGTGCGCGGCGTGAACTAGAAGCCGTCCCGCTCGAGCAGGACGTGATCGGCCAGCCCGTACGACACGGCTTCCTCGGGCGAGAAGATGCGGTCGCGGTCGGTGTCTCGGCGCAGTTGCTCCACGTCGCGTCCGGTATGCGCGGCAAGGATGTTCTCGGTCTGCGCCCGCACGCGCATCACTTCTGCGGCTTGCAGTGCGAGATCGGAGATGGTGCCCTGCCCTTGCGCCGACGGTTGGTGCAGCAGCACCCGGGAGTGGGCGAGCACGTGCCGTCGTCCCGGTGCGCCGGCGGAGAGAAGCACCGCCGCCGCCGAAGCCGCCTGGCCCATGCAGTACGTGGCGACGCGTGCCCGCACGAACTTCATGGTGTCGTAGATCGCGAGCATCGCGGTCGACGATCCGCCCGGAGAATTGATGTACAGGCCGATCTCGAGATCGGGGGTCTCGGCTTCGAGATGCAGCAGCTGCGCCATCACGACGTTCGCGACACCGTCGTCGATTTCGGTTCCCAGAAAAACGATTCGCTCGTTGAGGAGCCGGCTGAAGACATCGAACGAGCGTTCCCCCGCCGGCGTGCGTTCGATGACGCTGGGGATCGTGTAGGTGCTCATGACAGTCCGATCGGTCGGCCCGCGCCGAACGGCGCGAGTTCGGCGAACGACGCGGCGACGGCGTCGATGATCCCGTACTCACGTGCCTGATCCGGGGTGAACCAGCGGTCCCGGTCGCTGTCCCGCTCGATCTCCTCCACGGATCGGCCGGTGGCCTCGGCGAGAATCTGCTGCGACTGGCGCTTCATGTATTCGAGGTTCTCGGCCTGGATCTCGATATCGACGGCAGTGCCCGCAAATCCGGCCGACGGCTGGTGCATCATGATGCGGCTGTGCGCCAGTGCACTCCGTTTGCCCTTGGTTCCGGCAGCCAGCAGGACCTGGCCCATGCTGGCGGCGAAGCCCACGGCGACGGTTGCCACGTCGTTGGGCACGAGCATCATCGTGTCGTAGATCGCCAGCCCGGCGTGCACGGACCCGCCGGGTGAGTTGATGTGCAGGACGATGTCCCGGCGGTCGTCGGCGGAGGCAAGGAGGACCAGCTCCGAGCAGACACGCTCGGTCGTCTCGTCGTTCACTTCGCCGGTGATCTGCACGATGCGCTGACGGAGGAGCCTGTCGGCGAGCTGGTCGCGGTAGTTGGTCGGTGGGGGCGGTGGAATGGTCATGGATCCACCTTCGCCGGATCCGGCACCGCGGCAGCGCCTTTGTCCGCTCACGGCAGACGAGCACCGGGGCAACCCTATTCGAGAACGGTTCCGGCCTTTTCGGGAAGTGTGATCGCCGCACATGCCGCCACGACGAACGACGCCGCGAATACACCGAACACCAATGCGTTGCCGCCGGAGTCGAGCAACAGGGGCACGAGCAGCGGCGCGACGATCGATGCGAGTCGGCCGAATGCGGCCGCCGAACCTGTGCCCGAGCCGCGGACCGATGTCGGATACAGCTCCGGGCCGATCGCATACAGTGCGCCCCACGCACCGAGGTTGAAGAATGACAGCGCCATCCCTGCCGCGATGACGGTCCCCGGCGTCTCGGCGAGACCGAACAGTGCCGCCGCCACTGCGGAACCGGCGAGGAAGGTCGCGAGGGTTGCGCGCCGTCCCCACACCTCGATCAGCCATGCGGCCACGGCGTAGCCGGGCAACTGCGCCAGCGTGATGATCAGTGTGTAGCCGAACGAGGTCACGAGGTCGAACCCTTGGGCGACCAGCAGGCTCGGCAACCAGATGAACGCACCGTAGTACGACAGATTGATGCCGAACCAGACGATCCACAGCGCGCCGGTGCGCGCGCGGAGGTTCGGAGCCCAGATCGAGACCCGGCCGGTATCCGTCGGTGCGGTGGGTTCGCCGGAGTCCGGCGGGGGCGAGACTCCGGGATCCCGGGTGGTGGTGGCGCGGCCGGCCGACTCTTCGTAGTCACGGACGATCGCTTCGGCTTCGTCGTATCGGCCCTTGCTCTCGAGAAACCGCACCGATTCGGGCATCCCGAACCGGACGACGAGCGCATACGCTGCGGGCACGAGGCCGACAGCGAGCGCCCACCTCCACCCGTCGTCGTTCAGCGGCACGACGAAGTACCCGATCAGCGCCGCGAGAAGCCAGCCCACGGCCCAGAACGCTTCGAGCGCGACGACCACCCGGCCGCGGATCTTGCGGGGCGCGAATTCGCTGACGAGTGTGGAGGCGACCGGAAGTTCGGCGCCCAGCCCCAGACCCACGACGAACCGGAGGGCGATGAGCATCGCCACCGAGGTCGACAACGCGGCCGCGCCGGTCGCGAGCCCGTACACGAGCAGAGTCGTCGCGAACACCTGACGACGGCCGATCCGGTCGGCGAGCAGTCCACCCACCGACGCACCGATGGCCATCCCGGCGAAGCCGATCGACCCGATCCAGGACAACTGCGTCGACGACAGATCCCACTGCACCGCGAGCGCGGCCATGACGAACGAGATCAGGCCGACATCCATCGCGTCGAGCGCCCAGCCGGTGCCGGAACCGGCGAGGAGACGGCCGTGCCTGCCGGTGAACGGCAAATCATCCAGGCGCTGCGTGCGTGTGGGCATAACCGCGAAAATTACACGGCACCGCGCCGGGCAGGCGCGGTCGGGCACCTACGGGGTCTCATCCCCGCGCTGCGGCCTCGAGCGTCGGCACGTCGATCTTCCGCATCGTCAGCAACGCGTCGGTCACGCGTTGGGCCGCGGCCCGGTCGGAGGAGCCGAGCAGTTCGTCGAGCCGCTGCGGCACGACCTGCCAGGACAATCCGTACTTGTCCGAGAGCCAGCCACACTGCGACTCTTTTCCGCCGTCGGCCGTCAGGGCGGTCCAATAGTGGTCCACCTCGTCTTGGGAAGCACAGTCGATCTGGAAGGACACCCCCTCGTTGAAGGGGAACTGTGGGCCGCCGTTGAGCCCGTAGAACACCTGGCCGTCGAGGACGAACTCCACGGACATCACCGTGCCCTCGGGCACCGGAGCCCCTTCCCCGTAGTACGTGATCTCTCCGACCCGCGAGTTGGGGAACACCGTCGTATAGAACTGTGCGGCGTCCTCGGCATTCATGTCGAACCACAACCACGGCGTGATCTTGGGCATGGTGTTTCCTTCCCGGACGGTCTGTCTTCGGTGTCGACGGTGGTCCGCTGTGGCCACCATTCATGGAGTACGACCCGGAACGGCGACGGAAATCATCACCGGAGTCACAACAATGTTTCTTTCGTGATCATCAGGATGTGGATTCATGCATCCGGTGGGGTATGCCTGCTGCGTGCAGTTGCCCAAGAGTGCCTCCGAATCAGCCGGCTTCGCAGTGTGTACGCAGGGGAAACCCGGTGTGCCGGCAGCCGGACCGCTGTCCGCCGCCCGAGTGGGTCTCCGATGCTGACGGACAGCAACGGCACTGCATCCTTCGCGTCCGGGGGGATCTTCTTCCGGGGTGTCCGCGCCGATCCCGCCTACATCTCGGATCTCCGTCGTGCCGTGCGGCAATGGCTCGAGCAGCTCGATGTCGACGACGACCGCAAGCACGATGTCGTGCTGGCAAGCTACGAAGCCTTGGCCAACGCGGTGGAACACGCATACGACCCCGGTGACGCGTCCGCTTCCCTCGACTTCGAGGCGACATATCTGCCCCTCGATCATGTTCTCGAGGTCCGGGTTGCAGACCACGGTTGCTGGCACGACGCCGACGGGTCCCCCAGCTCGCGAGGCCACGGTCTTGCCTTGATACGCGGTCTTGCGACCGACGTGGTCATCACCCCGAGCCCGCAGGGCACGCACGTCACCATCCACTGGTCGCTGTAGCGCGGGTCTCGTCACCGCGACGTCCGGTCGGCCTCGGTGGGAAGTGTTTGCGCCCAGTCGAGCTCGGGTATATCGGCCGGTACTGCGCCACTGCCGACCCGCCGGCGGGCCCGATCCTACGAGGTGTCCATGTCCACCGATGCGCTCGTCATCCTGAAGAACGACCACAAGGAGATCCGGAAGTTGTTCCGCGATTTCCGTAGCGCCGGCGACAACGCGGTCAAGACCAAATCCGCGATCGTCGACAAGATCATCACAGCGTTGACGGTCCACACCTACATCGAGAACGAGGTGCTGTATCCGCGGGTTCGTGACCTCGTCCCCGACCTCGAGGACGACGTCCTCGAGTCGTACGAAGAACACCACGTCGCCGATGTGCTCATCTCCGAACTCGCTGCGATGTCGCCCGACGACGAACGTTTCGATGCCAAGACCACCGTGCTGATCGAGAACGTCGAGCACCACATCGAGGAAGAAGAGGACGAGTGGTTCCCGCAGGTACGCGAGAGCCTCGGCCGTAAGACGTTGCAGGAGATCGGGGCGGAACTTCTCGAATGCAAGGAGAAGGCGCCCACATCACCCGCGCAGCCGTCGGCACTGAAGAAAGCCGTGGACGCGGTCGCCTCCTAGCGCAGTCGTCTCCTGGCACGCGGCGCGGACCGTATCCCGTCCCGTCACGGCATCTGCATGTCCGACAACGCCATCGGCATCATGAAGTCTGCGACGGGCTCGCGCACCCACCACGCTCCGGTCGCCCTGCGCTCCGTTCGAGTGGCGTAGCGGTACCGGAACAGCCGCGCCCGGACAAGAACCGGCGGTTGATCAGGGAACGGGTTGTGCCGCAGCAGCTTCAGAGTATCCCGATCGTTTTCGAGTAGCTTGCGCACGAAGCGGGGAAACCAGACAGCGGCGTAGTCCCGCGAGATCGCGGCGAACCACATCAGCCAGTCGAGGCGGAGGTGGTACGGAGCGTATTGGCGGGGCCGCCGCCGCACATCCCCCGGTTTTCCCTTGAACTCGTACTCCCGCCATTCGGTAGCGGGCGTGTCCACCCGGTCCGCCGTCCCCTCCACGATCACCTCACGGCGGGTCCGGGTGATACTCCCGAAGGCCCCGTAGGCGTTGACGAAATGCCATTGATTGAACGATGCGTTCATCGCTTGCCGCTTCGACGCGAGGTTCCGGGCCGGGCGGTAACTGAGCACCACCGTCACCACCGTCAGGGCCACCACCGCCACCGTGAACGGGAGCGGGGTCGGCCGGTAATCCGTTTCCACGGGGATGAACCGGGCGTAGAACTCGTCCGGCAGTACGGAGAACGCCAGGACGATGGTGATCCAGTTGAGCCAGGCGAAGTTGCCGCTGGCCACCAGCCACAACTGGGTCAGGATCATCACCGCGGCCGCGATTCCGGCCACAGGCTGCGGGAGGAACAGCGCGAACGGAACCACCAGTTGCGTGACGTGATTTCCGGCCACCTCGACCTTGTGCACGGGCCGGGGCAGCAGATGGAACCAGCGGCTCAGCGGTCCGGGCATCGGCTGTGTCTCGTGGTGGTAGTACAGGCAGGTCAGATCGCGCCAGCAGGGATCGCCGCGCATCTTGATCAGCCCGGCCCCGAACTCCACCCGGAACAGCACCCAGCGCATGAGGATCAGCACGAGAAACGGCGGTGCGACGTCGGCGTTGCCGAGAAAGATCGCCAGCACACCCGCCTCGAGCAGCAGCGACTCCCAGCCGAACGAATACCACGCCTGGCCGACATTGACGATGGACAGATAGAACGCCCACATCACGAACCAGACGCCCATGCACACGACCAACGGCATCCGCTCGGTGAACCCGACGAGCGTGAGCGCCGCCAGGATCGCGCCGACCGTGGCGAGGGTCGCGAAAAGACGGTCGGAGTACCGGAAATGGAACAGACTCGGCGAACTCCTGAAACTGCGTGCGGCCAGGTAGTCGGGCACCGGAAGCAGTCCTCGCGTACCGATCAGCGCCCGGAACTGCAGAAGTGCGGCAAGGAATGCGACCAGGTACAGCGCGGCGAGCCCGCGGGTGACCAGAAGCCGCCCGATCGTGTAACCGTCCGCCGCCGCCCACTCCATCACGTCAGCCCGTGTCCGCTCCGGTGTCCCCGTCCACCTGTACGAGCATGGCACCGCCGGAGCCGGGCGGGACGACTACGCCGGGATTTCCCGACGTAGGCCGCTCGCTCGCAGCACCTGCCGTGCCACGCCGGCGCGCACCGATTCCTCGGTACCGATGACCCGGACGTGGACGCGCGCCCGGGTGATCGCGGTATAGAGCAGTTCCCGGGTGAGGAGCGCGGACTTTGCTTCGGGCAACACCACCGACACCGTGCCGTACTGGCTGCCCTGGCTGCGGTGAATCGTCATCGCGTAGACCGTGTTCACGGCGGACAGCTGGCTGGGGTGCAGCAGATAGGGCTCCTCCCCCCGCGCGAAAGCCGCGACGAGTTCGTCTCCGCGCCGGACGACCACGCCGGTGTCACCGTTGTAGATGCGCATGTCGTGGTCGTTCGCCGTGACGAGCAACGGCTGTCCTGGATACCAGCGTTCCGGATCGAGATAGCGTCCGGTGGCGGCCCCGATCCATTCGGTGGCCTGGCGTGCCCACCGTTTCACACCCGCCGGACCGTCGCGGTGCGCACACAGCAACCGGTGGCTCTCGAACCGCTCGAGTGCTGCGGCGACGTCGCCGCGCTCTGCTGCCGCCGTCACCTCCTCGGCCGACCGGACCACGTCGGCCCGGAGTGCGGTGAGATCCGACGGGCTCACGAACGACACCTCGGGGCTGCCGCTCCCGAGGATCTGCATGACCTTGTCGCCGTCGCCCTGCCGGACCGCTGTCGCCAACTCTGCGATTGCGCCGCCGAAGCGTCGTCCCCGGCTCAGGCGCACCACACCGCCGCGCAACCGTGCGTGTTCCCTGACGCTCAGCCCGCGCTCCGCCAGATCTCCGGGGGCGGCAAGATCGCGCGGGACGGCGAGGTCGTGCGGGACCGCACGCTCGAACACCGGGTTGAGCGTGCCGGTGATGGGCCGGCCGACCAGGTCGGCGAGCACCGCACCGGCATCGACGGACGCGAGCTGATCGGGATCGCCCACCAGCACCAGCCGCGTGTCGGGACGTACCGCTTCGAGCAGGCGGCACATCATCGTCAGCGACACCATCGACGTCTCGTCGACCACGATCACGTCGTACGGCAGGTGGTTGCCGCCGTGATAGCGGAAGCGGGTGCGGCCGCGTTGCCATCCGAGCATCCGGTGCAGGGTCATCGCCGTGAGGTCCGGAGGAAGTTTCAGCTCGGTTTCCTGCTCGCGCACCGATTCCTGCAGGCGGGCCGCGGCCTTTCCGGTGGGAGCGGCGAGGCCGATTCGCAGGTCGCGCCCGTGGAGTGTGGTGAGCAACGCGAGGATGCGTGCGACCGTGTGGGTCTTGCCTGTGCCCGGGCCACCCGCGATCACCGTCGTCAGATGGGTGGCCGCGAGCGCGGCGGCGATACGCTGCCGATCGGGGGCAGGAGCGGGAAGCGACGGGTCCGCCTGGTCCCGGAACAGGTTCGTGAGAGCGGAACGGAGTTGCTCCTCGTCTACCTCGGGGAAGCGGCCTTCACGCTCGGCCAGAACCCGCCGGATCGTTTGCTCCTGCCGGAAGTACCGGTCGAGGTACAGCAGCGGCCCGTCGGCGGTCTCGACCAGACGCAGTGGGCGCAGTGCGCCCGGGCCGCCGCCCACGACGAGCGGGCTGCGGCGCAGGGCGGCGAGGACGTCCTCGTCTCGCGGCCACGGGAGGTCTTCGGGAGCGACCAGGGGGTTCCCGTTTTCGTCCTCCTCCACGGTGACATCACGCAGGCGGGTCAGGTCGAGGCATACGGAACCGGCACGCACCGCGCGGACCGCGAGTGCGGTAGCGAGATGCACGTCTGTGTCCGTTTCCCCGCCGAGGGTGGCGAGGCGCACGGCGACGTGCACGTCCGCGGCGGCGAGGGCGCCCGCCTCGTTGAACGTCCGGAGGGCGCCTTTGCCGCGCTGGGCTATTCGCGCATCTGTCACGACACGGCCTTTCCGGCGAGCAGGTCCGACAGATCGGCGACGAGGGCGGCCGGAGGCTGCCAGTCGAAGACACCGCTGCCGGGTGGGCTTTCCGGGCCGGCCATCCCCCGGACGAACAGGTACTGCACCCCGCCGAGATGCACCTCGGGGTCGTATCCCGGCAGACGCCAGCGCAGGTATCGATGCAGTGCCACCGCGTACAGCAGGGCTTGCATCGGGTAGTGCGCACGGATCATCTCGGCGGCCATCGCCTCACGGGTGTAGTGCGCGGTGGTCAGTTCATCGACCCGCGCGAGACGGTTGGTCTTGTAATCCACTATGACGAAACGGGATTCGGAGGTGCGCAATACCGCGTCGATACTGCCGGTGAGGTAGCCCCGCAGCGGCACCGGCTCGAGGTGTCGCACCGCATCGGCATACGGCAGCATCGGATCACCGGGGGCGAGGTGCCGGCGCATCAGGCTCGCCACGCCCTCGAGCGTGACCGTGATCGGCGCCGGGGTGTCACCGCCGGTCAACGGCAATTCGAAATCCAGTTCCGCGAGCCTGTCGGCGGGACGGAAGTCGGCGAGGGTCCGGCCGAGCGGGCCGAGCGGGGTGCGCAGCACCGGGAGCAACGCGCCGGCCAGTTCGTCGGCGTCGATCTGCGACAACCGTTGCGCGACGACCTCCCGGCAGCAGGCACGAAGTTCGGCTTCCAGGTCGGCAGCCGAGGTATCGACGACTTCGAGCACCGCGTGCACCAGGGTGCCGAACACCGTGCCGCCGGGGAGATGGTTCATCGGGGACGGAATACCCGCGACTGTTGCCTCGGTGGCGGTGTCCGCGGCGACGAGCGGAGCCTCTTCCGGCTCGTCGTCCTTCTCCGGCTGTTCCACCTCGCTGCCCACACCCGGCTCGTCGTGCGCTGCGGCGGTGAGCGCCGAATAGGATGTGCGACGCCATGTTTCGTCGATCACCCGATCGAACTTCGCCGCGGCGAGGCGGCCGTATTCTTCCCGGGGCGCCGACCAGGTGAGGTGGGGAATCGGGAACTGTCCCACGGGTTCGACGGCGATCAGTCCGCCCGCCGGGGCAGCCCACCTGTGGAACTCCTCCGCCATCGCTTCGTCGTGGGGCACTCGACCCTCCGCGGCCAACTCCGGTGAGCCCGGTTCGCGGGCGAACAGCAACCGGTGCAGCGGTGAGCGCGACGTGGGAGTCGACGGCGCCCAGGAGAGCGTGAGCTGACATTTCGCCCGGGTGACCGCGACATACAGCAGTCGCAGTTCTTCACCGGCCTCTTCCTCGTCGTGCGTGCGCTTGCGTTCCGCGTAGCCGGGACTGCCTTTGCCGCCCACGTCGAGGATGCGACGTCCGTTCTCGTGGAGCAGGAGTCTGTCGGGCTCGGGATTCTTCGCGGCGTCCCAGCCGTACGGAACGTAGACGACCGGGAACTCCAGGCCCTTGCTGCCGTGCACGGTCAGGATCTGCACGGCAGCGGCGTCGCTGTCGAGACGACGGATGCGGTCGGCCGACCCGCCGTCGGGGTCGTTGATCCTGTCTTCGAGCCACCGCGTCAGTGCCGCGAGACCGAGTGATTGACCGGCCGCCGCATGTTCGAGCAACTGTGCGACGTGCCGTAAGTCGGTGAGCCGGCGTTCGCCCGACGGCTCCTCGAGCAGTCGCGCCTCGAGCGCACCGTACGCTCCGATGCGTTCGAATACCGCGGAGAAACCCGATCGGATGTACACCGCGGACAACTCGCGCAACAAGCCGCCGATTTCGGCGACCAGTTCGTCGCCGCGTTCGTCGACGTCGGACACGGTGCGCCCGAGCAGCGGGGTCAGTGCCGCGAGCCGGACGCGATCGGCCCGGTGCGGCTGCTCCAGCGCGTAGAGCACCCACAACCACTCCCTGGCCGCCGAGGTGGAGAACACACTCGTCCCCCCGGCCAGTACGCACGGCACGCCGGCGGCCACGAGTGCGTCGTGGACGAGGGACACCTGCTTGTGCTTGCGCAGCAACACCGCGATGTGAGCCGGCTCGACACGCTCCGGACCACGGCCGAGATCGACTGTGACGTCGTCGTTGTCGAGGATCTTGACGATATCTGCCGCGACATCCTGGGCGACACGCGCCCGGAGCCCGTCCAGGTTCCTGGGGAATCCCCAGTCGTTGAGGGGGCCCGCGCCGGCACGCGGCAGATGCCTCAGCCGTATCGGGGCGAGACCGGTCATCCGGGATCTGGGTTGTGCGGCATCGACGCGGTTCGCGACGATTCGCGGATCTCCCAGCGCCGCACCGCCGTACACGTACTCGCACGCTGCCACCAGGTCGGCGTCGCTGCGCCAGTTGGTGGTCAGCTCGCAATGCGCGTCCGACGAGGACACTGCGTCGAGGTAACTCAGTACTTCCGCGCCGCGGAAGGCATAGATCGCCTGCTTGGGGTCGCCCACGAGCACGAGCCGGCAGTGCCCGTGGAACGCCCGCCGCAGGATCTCCCATTGCTTGGGGTCGGTGTCCTGGAACTCGTCGATCAACACGACACCGAACCGGTCGCGCACACGGCGACACGCGTCCTCGCCGTGGTCGGGGTCGAGCAGAACGCGGTGCAGGAGAGCGAGTTGGTCGTCGAAGTCACGCAACCCCATACGCCGTTTACGGTGCTCGACCTCGCTCCGCACCTCGCGCGCGAAGTCCACCCGCTCGCCCGCGGGAGTGCCGTCGGCGCCCTCGGGAGCCAGTTCGGATTGGGGATCGAAGATCGCGGCGCGTGCTGCGGTCTTCGCCTCCGCAAAACGGATCGGTGCCTCGCTCCGCCCGTAGCGGCGCAGGTACAGATCGGTGACCACCTCGGCGGTGAGGTCGTCGACGTTCTCGACCACCGTGACGTCCGGCTCGCGTTCACCGGCGATACCCAGTTCACCGAGCATCCTCTGACAGAATCCGTGCGTGGTGGAGATGGTGCCCGCGTCGAAATCCGACAACGCCTGACGCAGTCGCGCGCGGCGGTCGTGGACGTCGTCGGCGGCGAGGTAGCGGATCAGCGGATCGGCGCTCCCCCGGGCCGTGTCCGGGTCCGCGAGAGCAGTCGCCACCTCCGCAAACCGGTTACGGGTACGTTCGCGCAGTTCCTGGGTTGCGGCACGGCTGAAGGTCACCAGCAGAAGCTGGGACAGGTCGACCACACCCTCGGCCACGAAACGCGTCGCGAGTCCGACGATGGCGTAGGTCTTGCCCGTACCGGCACTGGCTTCGAGGACGGTGGTGCCCTCGGGCAGGGGGGCGAGCAGATCGAAACTCGCGGTGGACACGCTCGATGTCGCCGACGACGATACGGACACGAGATTTCCTTCCGTCACGGCCTGGCCTGATTCTCCGACGCGAGCAACGGCTCCCACAACCGGCGCGCGAGGACACCGAAACGACTGGGATCGTCGAACCAGGAACGTTCGTCGTCGAGTGGCTTCGGGTCCGTGAGAGCACCGAGCGTCACTCCCGATCCGTGCAGGTAGCTCACGTGCCGATCCTGCCCGTCGCCGAATGCACCGCCGAAAGCCCGGCTCGCCGCGGTGATCGCCATCTCGACCGAGTCGCCCCGGTGCCGCCGCTCGGCGTATTCGGAAGACGCTCCGGTCACCATCGGCAACGGTGTCCGCAGTCCCCGGTCGCGCAGGTCTACGAGGCGCCTCAGTTGTTCCGCGGCGTCGGCGGGGGCGAGCAAGGTGGACCGCCACGCCGGCAGCCGCGAGCGGCTTCGCCCGGTGGTGACGGCCTGCCACTGCCCCGGCCGGCCGGACGCCGCAACGGCAAGCAACTGCACCCACGCGGTGAGTCGATGTTTGGGACCGAGCTTGGAGTACGTACTCCGGGCTACGACCGTCCCGTGCACGCCGCTCACTGTGCCGGTGAATCTGCGCCCGTCCCCGAGATCGAAGACGACGTCGACGGTCTGTGCGCGTCCGGCATGGACCGGCGCACATGCCGCGACGAGGCCTTCGACCTCGTACGTCACATCGTCGAGCACCTTCTCGCCGAGCGCATACGGTGGCAGCGTGCCGCGGCGCCACTCCGCTGCCCGGAAATCCGCGGCCGACATTCCCGCCAGCCGCGCTTCGAGCATGCGGTCGCCGAGGTTCCACTTTGCCAGCGGGTCGAGTTCGACATCGAGAGCATCCACGATGCCTTCGTCCAGCTCGGGGATTCGTACGCCGAGGCGTTGCCGCAGAAAGCCCTGGCTCGGGTGAACCAGGAACGCGACGAGGTCGTCGAGGTCGACGTCCGTGAGCACCGGAGGAGCGAGCGTCTCCACCGCCAAACCGGACGGCGCTACAGGATCGCGCGAATGCCGTTGTGTTGCTCGGGCTCCCGCGAGTTCGGCAGCATCGAAACCGAACGGGGCGTCGGCCCGGAAGTTGCGGGGATCGAAGGGCTGCAACGGATGACGGCGCACGATCGCCTCGTCGTCGGCGGTCGTGCCGGCCATCGTCGTGATCACGTCGCGAATCTCCGTGAGCGGAATAGCCGGTGGCCGTGCGGCACCGGTGACCGCGTCCGCGCCGGTGTAGAACAAGAGAACCCGCTCGGTCGCGGACATCATGGCATCGAGAAGCAGCTGACGGTCCTCGCTGCGGGAATCCCGTTCTCCGACACAGGGATTCTGCGCAAGCACATCGTCGCCGTCGACGTGCGCATTGCGGGGGAAGACGTCGTCGTCGAGCCCGAGCAGCACCACCACGCGATGAGGTACCGACCGCATCGGCACCATCGTGCACACCGTGAGTTCACCCGTGCGGAAATTGGCTCGGGTCGGGCGTCCTGCGAGGCGGCTCGCGAGCATGGCGCGCACATCGGCCAGCCGCAGTTCCGCGCCGCCCGCGTGCTCGACAGCGGCACCGATCTCACGGTGGGCCTGCGCGAGCTGCCATGCGTCGGCGGGCGCGGCATCGGTGAGCAGATCGAGCGCCTGCATGAGCGCGGCCGACCACTTCTCGGCCGGGTGCGGACCGCGGATCCCCAGCAGCGACACCGTGAGCCTGTCGATGTACTCGGCGAACCTGCCGGCCAGATCGATGTCGTTGCTGTCGACGTCGTCGAGGGGCAGTGCGAGGGAGAGCCATTCACCGCCGGACTCGTCGGCGGCGACGCCGAGGAGAATCCGGTCGAGGGCTGTCCCGAAGGTGTTCTGCGGGAAGTCGGCAAGACCGAACGGGCGGCGTTGCCACGTGCCGAGTCCCCAGCGTGCTCCGGTCTCGGCAGCCCATTCCTGGAGCCGTTCGAGATCGTCGTCGTCGAACCCGAACCGGCGCCGAACCGGGGCCGCGGCCGCGAGATCGAGCACTTCGCTGGCCGTGACGCGGGCGTCGGCGAGGCCGAGGAGGGTGTCGAGCACCGACAGGACCGGATTGGTCTGGCGCAGCCCACGATCGGCGAGTCGCACCCGCAGCGTGTGCCCCGCGTGCTCGCCCACTCCCCGCCCGAACGCGGCGTGCACGAGAGGGGCATAGGTCTCGACGTCCGGGCACATCACGACCACATCGCGCGGCTCGAGGGTGGGATCGTCCTGGAACAGGTGCAGCAGACATTCACGAAGGACCTCGACCTGGCGGGTCGGTCCGTGACATGCGTGGATCATGACGGTGCCGTCCGCCTGCGCGGAGCCCGGCTCCGGGGCGCGGTCCGCCCGGATGTCCGACTGCACTCGGCCGAGCAACGTGGCGGGCGGCTCGGGGGCCGCGTGGGTGATCTCGGTGGCCTCGAGGCCCGACAACCGCCTTTCGAACTCGCGCACGTCACGTCCGAGCGCTGCGAGCAGCGGGTGACGGACACGGAGCGCGCTGTCGTCCTCGGCGCGACGCAGCGGGGTCTTTCCGTCCGCGAGCGCACTCCACATGGCAGGACTCGGGTGCGGAACCCACAGGTGCACGTCGCGGTGGGCACCGAGCGCCGAGACCACCGCGAGTTGCACCGCGTCGAGACGGGTGGGGCCGAACAGCGACACACGGCCGGGCAGGCCGACGATCTCCGGTTCGGCACGCAACCGCGCGCACAGGGTGCCGAGTTGCTGGGACGGACTGTCGGTGCCGATGCGGTCGCGCACGCGACGCCACAGTTCGGCCTGCCAGCGGAGGTGGTCGGCGAGCGGGGCGCCCGTTCCGTCGGTGTCCCGTCCGGCCGCCCACTCGGCGATCATGTCCGGACGTTGCAGTCCGTAACTGCGCAGGAGGTCGGCGAGATGTGCGGCGGTCGCATACCGGCGCCCCGCCCGATGGTCGTCGGCGCCGTGGCCGAGGTGCCGGGCCAGCGCGGCGCACCACGGCTCTCCGACGGAGTCGTCGATGACGTCGAGCACGGTCCACAACACTCGGGAGTGGAGCCAGGGGTCGTCTTCGGCGGTGGTGTCCGACGCGGCGGCGAGCACCTCCGCGACCAGCCGGGACGGGGACGGGAAATCGATGTTGGCGGCGACGCCGTCGCCGTGTGTTGCGCCCAGCACCGTGGACAGACGCTGTGTGAGCCAGCGTTCGATGCCGCGAGCGGGCACGGCGACGATGTCGCGTGCGAACGGGTCGTCGAGCGGCGCCGTCAGCAACTCGCCGAGCGCGTCGGCAAGGATGTCGGTGCGTTCGGCACGGTGCAGCGTGAGCACGCGTGGGCCCCCTCGTGGTCGACTCGGTCGTCGCTACGGCTTACCACACGCGACGGACACCGCAACGATTGTGCAGGTCGAACGCGAGGACCGCCTGAGCGCACATACGAGACCCGAGGCGGGACCTGGCTCGCAGGACGGGGTGCAGTGTGGAAGAGGTCACTCGGGAAGGTCGAACAGCGGAATCTGGTCGCGCATCGTCAGGCGATCGATCTCCGCCCGGTATCTCTCGCCGAGTTCCTCGGCGACATGCGGCGGGCATCCCAGCTCGCTACCGATCTCTTCCCAGCTGTGACCGGCTTCGCGGCGCTCCCACGCGAAGCCGCCGTCCTCGTCCCACGGCGCCGACATGAACAGATACTGCACGTGCGCACGCCGGACCGCAGCGGAAATTCCGAACGAAAGTGTCGTGCATGTCCGGGGCCCGTGAACCGGGACCTCCCCGTCGTGCGGCGACGACGACGCGGGTCAGAGGCAGGCGACGAGGATTGCTGCGAGACCGCCGATCATGGCGGCGAATGCCATGCCCGCACCGAGGGATCCCATGAGGACACCTCCGGCGATACCCCCCAGCAGTACCAGGCACGCGAACAGTGCGGGGCCGGCCCAGGAGTGCTCGACGAACGCGGTCTCCGACAGGTCCGACGCGCTGCGACGCGTACCGGCGACACTCGGCTGCGCCCAAGAACCCGGACTATTGGGACTTTTCGGGCCTGCCAATGGGTTAGGGGGTACTACGGTCGTCATTCGCTGTCTCCAACTTTCGTCTCACTCGAGTGCCGAGCAGAACCCGGAGAGGCCTTGCGGCTCGATCTCGTAGATTCTCTGGCTCACCGACGTGCTGGGAGCTATGCCCCGGACGTCGCACCCCTAAACAACGCGCGCACGCCCCTGGCCCGGGAGACCGGACCGTGAAAGGAAATTTCTGCTGGGTCAAGAATACTCGATTGTGTCCTGCGTCACGCGATGTTCGGGATCCATCTCGTCGGGTAGCCGTTACAAGTGACATCGCTGGAGCCCATCGACCCCAAGTGCGAAGGAGCAACACACGATGACCCAGACCAACACCGCGGCGCTGCTCACCCAGCTCCGCACCTTGCACCAGCTCACCCACGCCGAAACCCAGGTGGCAGAGACCCGTGTCGCACAGGCCCGTACCGAAGCGGTGCGGCGGGAGCTGACCGAGAACGCTCAGAACTGCCGCGTCCGCGCCGTTGCGATCGAGGAAGCCATCCGCGAGCTCGGCGGGCTGCCCGACGTGATCGGCCCGGTCCTCGGCCGCGCGACCACCGCCGTCAAGACACTGACCGAACAGGCGCAGCCGTTCGACGAGGCACTGCTCGGTGACCTCGCTCTCGAACACCAGCTGCTCGACCGCGCCCGCTACGTCAAGGCGCTGGCGACGGCGGACGGCAACTCGTCGATCGTGTCGCTCGCGAACAAGCTCATCAAGGCTCACAGCGCGACTGTCGAGTGGCTGACCACCGTGATCGCCGAAGAGGCACTCGGTGGGCCCGCAGCCTTGCGGCGCACACCGCTCCAGGCGGCAGCCGGCGCGGCCGTGCGCTTGGTGAATACCCCGGTCAACTGGTCCACCCGCGGCCTCGACCGTGCCATCGACGCAGCCCGCTCGACCCGCCCGCGGATCGAGTCGATCCTGACACGCGGCGCACATGCCGGTGACGTCGCGGCCAAGACCCTCGGAGCCAGCCGCGATTCGGCTCTCGAGACTGCGGAACGGGTCAGCCGACGCGAGGGTGCGGACGGCACGGCGGAAGCCCTGCACCGGGTGCGCACCGCATCGGGTGTCCTCGCCGCGGACGAGTTGCCGATCGAGGATTACGACAAGCTCAACGTCAGCAGCGCCGTCGCAGCGGTGAAGGAACTCACCGAAGCGTCCGACATCCGCGCAATCGTTGCGTACGAGGAAGCACACAAGAATCGTCACGGCGTCGTATCCGCCGCCCAGACGCGCCTCGCGGCCATCGCCCAAGAGGTGCTCAGCTAGCCCGCACCAGGGCGCACACCCGAGCGAGTCGCCGGGTCCGGAGTCTCCGGGCCCGGCGATTTCCGTTCGTGCAGTACCTCGTGTCCACCGCACCCCGAATGGGTACGCGGCAGGACGAGGAATCAACCGGAGAGGACCATCATGACCAAGTTGCTTTTCGCGGTCTCCGCGGCCGACCACTGGACGCTGAGCGACGGCACGCAGCATCCCACAGGGTTCTGGGCCGAAGAGCTGGTCGAGCCGTACAACGTGTTCGACCAGGCAGGTTACGACATCACGGTCGCCACGCCGGGCGGACGTACGCCGGTCGTCGACCAGGCCAGTCTCGAGCCCGATGCGGCGGGCGGCGAGGACCGCGCCGCGGAGCTGAAAAAGGCATTGGAGGAGCTTCAGCCGACGCTGGCCGGCGCCGCAGTCCTCGAGGACGTCGACGCCGCCGACTACGACCTGCTGTTCGTCCCCGGCGGTCACGGACCCATGCAGGACCTCGCCGTCGACGAGCGGTTCGGTGAACTCGTACGTCACTTCACGGAATCGGGGAAGGTCGTCGCGATGGTGTGCCACGCCCCCGCCGCACTCTTGCCCGCGTTCGCCTCCGGTGGCCGCTGGTTGTTCGAGGGCTACAAGCTGACCGGGTTCACCAACATCGAGGAAGTACAGGCCGGACTGGCCGGCAAGGCACCGTGGCTTCTGCAGGACCGGCTTCAGGAAGCCGGCGCCCTGTTCTCCTCGGGAGACGCATGGCAGCCGCACCTGGTGGTCGACCGCACGTTGTACACGGGCCAGAACCCGGCCTCGTCGCGGCCGCTCGCAGAACGTGTGGTGAGCGACCTCGCTGCACGGTGAGCGCTGCGCCGTTCGGGCGGTGACCGCTCAGGCGGTCACCTTCCGGGCGAAGGCGATCGTGCGCGCGAGCGCGTCCCGAGCGTCGGGGGTGGAGAGGTCGAACTGGTACTCGTGTTCCAATTCCGGCTCGTGGCCGTCCGGGTAGAACAGCGAATCCACCTCGACGCCGAGGCCGGTCAGCCTCTCCGCGAACGGCCGGGACTGCGTCGCGGTGAGCGGGTCGCCATTGCCGCCGGTGATGTAGGTGGGTGGGAAGTTCGCGGTGACGAGAGCGAGAGTCGACATCTGCCGCGCGGCCTCCGACTCCGCGAACTTTCGTTCCCCGAGGTAGGCCCACATCGCTTGCTCGACGCCACAGCGGATCAGGTCACTGCCGCCGCCCAGGGCAGCCACGTTGTAGATTCCGCAATTGAGAACCACCCCCCTGACCTGGCCGGACGCGAAGTGGGGACTGATACCGAGCCTGGCGGCATAGGACGGGTCCGTCACAGCCAGGGCGAGCTGGGCCGTCAGCTGAGCGCCGGCCGAATCTCCCGCCAGAACGATGCGCTCGGTGTCGATGTGGAGTTCTTCGGCGTGGTCGAGCAGGTAGCGTTGCGCGTCCGCCAGCTGTTCGACCGCAGCGGGATAACGGTGTCGCGGCGCGAGTGAATAGCCGACGGAGACGACGGTGAACCCGGCGTCCGCCAGGCGCCGGTAGTAGCCGGCGTAGTCGGCGCGGCTACCGGCGATCCAGGCTCCGCCGTGCACCCACACGATCGTCGGGAGCGCCGAGGTTGCCCCGGTGGGACTGTAGACATCAAGGCAGGCGTCCACGTCCCCGTCCCGATACCGGAGACCGCCGACGAACTGCGTCTCGGGGGCTCCCTCGTCGAGTTTCGCCGTGAGCCGCTTCGCGTCGCGCTCGAACACGGCCCGGACCACGAATGCGCCGGGAACCGGCGTCAGGGCCAGCGCGGAGTAACCCCGGGCGACCGCGTCGGCGATAGCCCCGACCATCCGTGGTCCGGCGCCGCGACGCGGAGTAGGGGCCGTATCCGTTTTTGCTTGCGACACCCGTGGCTCCTACTCGTCGTTACCGTGGAAACCCGCACCGTCCGGGACCCCACCGATCATGCCAAACAATGCGGCGGCGTCCCGGAACACGGCTGTCGGCGAGGCTGCACGCCACCGTCAGTGAAAAAGCCTGTCCACGAAGGCGTGGAGATTCTCGCGAACGCGCGCGATCTTTTCTTCGGGGCCGAGATCCTCGCGGTACCGGCTTCCGAGTGCGGGCTTCTTCTTGCCCCGCGCATACAGCGAACATGCCAGGTCGATGCACATGTAGGTGCCGAGGGTGTTGCCTGCGCGACCCGCGTCACCGACCTTCCCGGCACTCATCAAGGCGATCCCGCCTCGCGTGTGGGTGGTCAGGCACACCGTGCACATCTGCGACTTACCGGAACCGTTCGGTTCGAATCGCATCGCGATCCCGACGAGACCGGTCTCGCGGGTTACGACGATGTATCCGCGGCCTGGATACGCGGGGTCGGTCCATCCCAGGAAATCCAGATCCTCCCAGGGCCGGTCGGCGAGGTCGCGGGGCGCCGGCAGCCGCTTGGCCTCCCCTTTGGAGCAGTTGACGAACGAGGCTCTGATGTCCCGCTCGGTGATCGCGTCCATGCGGTGTCTCCTCAATCGTTTGCACGGCTAACCGAAGGGACGGTACGCGCGGAGGCCGAGCGGGGACAAACGTTTTTCGGTCCTCAGGCTGCCGGAACGGCGGAGGCGGCCACAGGAGCGTCCACCCGGGTGCGACGCATGCCGATCACGTACAGCGCAAGTCCGACGACGATCCATGCCGCGAGAGTGCACGCCGCCACGAGCCCGCCCGTTCCCTGGAAGTAGGCCGCGGAGCGCACGAGGGTCCCGGCTGCGCCGGGGGGAAGGATCTGGCCGAACGTGCCGAGCCCGCTCGGGAGCCATGCAGAGGTCGTGGAGATTCCGGCGAGGGGATTTCCGAGGAACATCATCGCCATCGCACCGATGGTGAAACCTTTGGCCCCGAACAGTTTCTGGAGCCCGGCCAGCGGGAACGCCAGTGCCGCAATCCCCATGGCGATAGAACCTGCCACTGCCCAGAATCCCGTGTCCACGCTGCCGAACGCGTAGGTGAGAACGGCGGCGACGATGGTCCCACCGACGGCGGCGAAGGTGAACAGCCCCGCCAGATACCAGCCGTTGCTGCGCGGGAGAATTTTGCGGAACGCGACGACCGGGACGATGCCGCCGAACACGAGAGGGAAGGCCAGTCCGCCGATTCCGACACCGGTGGGGTCCGACGCAGGCAGCGGGACCACGTCCTCCACCGTGACCGGCGAGGCCGTCACCTGGCCGACAGCGTTGGCCGTACCGGCGAGTGTGCCGGAGATCGTGGCCGAACCGGCACTGGCAACCAGCGCGTGCACACCCGACTCTTCGACGACGAACCCTCCGACGATCTCTCGGTCGAGGATGGCGTCGCGCAGATCCTGTTCCGAGTCGTACCGCTGGGGTGTGTAGGCGTCGGGAGCGGCGGTCACGAGGGCCTGCTCGAAGTCGTCGACGACCCCCGACGTCCCGGCCAGGCCCACGCTCAGGTCGTGCGCCCCGCTCTTCAGCGACGGCATGATGAAGACCATCAGCAGGAGAACAAGGATCACGCCGAGGCCGGCGGTCATACCCAGCAGCATGAACGCCGAGTGAGGTGTGCGCTTGTTCACGACGGTGGACGGGTCCGCGTCACGAGCGGGCGTATCGGCGGTCAGGTGGGACATCGACTCTTCTTTCACAACGAACCCGGCTATAACCGGATGACATTCCTCCGATTATAGCGGAAGATAACCCTCCGGTTGGAGATCTGGTGTCAAATGGAACACGACCCGTCCCTCGTGCAGCCATCACCGGCACCCGACGAAAGAGAACTCATGCGTTCCGATGCCGCCAAGCGTCGCCAGGCGATAATCCGGGAAGCACGGCGCCTGTTCGCGGCAGAAGGAAGCGACGTCGCACTCGAGCACATCGCGGAGGCCGCGGGAGTGGGGATCGCCACTCTGTACCGCAACTTCGACTCGCGGGCCGCCCTGGCCGACGAGGTCTCGCTGTCCATCCTCGGCGAGATCCAGGACGCCGCCGACGAGGCACTCGATCTGATCGGCAGCGCTCCGGACACCGCATGGGTCGACTTCGTCCACCGGCTCGTGGATTTGGATCTGGGTGCCCTCGCCGCGGCACTGGCCGATTTCGTCGCAGACGAGATCTCCGGGCCCGTCCGGGATTCACAGGCGCGAACGCTCGCCGGGGTCGAGAATCTGCTCGCCGCCGCGCGATCCGAAGGACTCGTCCGCCCGGATCTCGGCGCACTCGAACTCGTCCTCGCGATCGGTATGATCACCCGCCCCCAGCCCGACGCGATTCGCCGGGCGACGCCCGGCCTTGTGCCGCAACTCGTTTCGATATTTCTGGCGGGGATGCGGCCGTGACACACACCGCGTGAGAGATCTCACCCGCCACGACACGTCGGACAAGTGGGACAATAGAAGAGTCGGCTCGCGGGCTCCGGCACGTCCATCCGTATGGGTGCGGCGCCCCGTGTCTGCGTCACTGCGTTCCCCCGCAGATGGCACGACAATCGTCTCGGTGCCGCGATAACGCCCACCGGACGGTCGATTCCGACACCCGCGTGCACAAGAAAGCAGTCCCCATGCAGTTCTCGACCGGTCAAATCGTTGTCCATCCCCACCACGGCCCAGCAACCGTCACCGAGATCTTCGACCGGACGATCAAGACCACTCGGCTGTCCTATCTCCGGCTCGCCATCCACCGGTCCGATCTCACGATCGACGTACCCGTCGCCAAGGCGGAGGAACTCGGGCTCCGGGAAATCTACGACACGACGGAACTCAAAGATCTCTTCGAGGTTCTCCACGCACCCACACCCCCCGAAGACAACGGCTGGTCGCGCAGGTTCAAAGACCACCAGGACAAGCTGAGGCTCGGCGACCTCCTCGTCACCGCAGGCGTCGTCCGGGACCTGACTCGCCGTGAGCACCGGTGTGGCCTCTCATTGGGTGAGAAGAAGATGCTCCGGTCTGCCCGCAACGGCGTGCTCACCGAGCTCTGCCTGGCGCTGTCCATCCCGGACGAACAGGCCGAGACGCTGCTGGACTCGGCCATCCTCGCGCCCCGGCCGGCCCTGGAACAGCAAGCTCTCGCTGCCGCCGGCTGAACAGGCGGACAACACGTACGCGTCCGGCGCGCGCCCTCCCGACCGCCGTCCGTTCATACTCGGCTCTCCGACGGTTCGTCGCCGGCGCTCCCGGGCAGCGCGAGTCCCGGCATCAGCTGCTGCAGCGTCGCCTCCCAGTGGCGAGCCCGGTCCGGGAAACACGCCGTGAGCACGTCGACCATGGCGGCAGGCGCGACGGACGCGCCGGGTGACGCCCCCAGCAGACCCGCGATGGAACCGTCCGCGCCGGTGACGATCTCGGTTCCGAACGTCAGCACTCCCACCTTGCGCCGATCCGGCTTGATCAGTTGTGCGCGCTGACCCGCGTCGATCGAGTACCACTCGCCGGGCGACGCTGCCGGATGAAACCGTTGCAACTGACCGAACTTCCGTTCCGGTGAAGCCAGAAGCTGTCCGACGAGGTAGCGAACCAGCGACACGTTCTGGAGGCCCACCGCGAGAAGCGAACAGATGTTGTGCAGTCGAATCGTCGTGAGCAGGTCGGTGAGCCGCCCGTGTTTGAGCAGACGCGTACTGAAGGTCGCGTACGGGCCGAACATCAACGCGCCGTGGCCATCGACCACCCGCTTGTCGAGGTGCGGCACCGACATCGGCGGGGCGCCCGAGTCCGCCTGGCTGTAGACCTTCGCGTCGTGACGGGCCACCAGATCGGGGTTGTCGGTGCGGAGGAACTGCGCTCCTATCGGGAAGACCGCGTAACCGCGAACCTCCGGGATGCGTGCCTTCTGGAGGAGTTTGAGTGCGTACCCTCCTGCCCCGACGAAGACGAACCGGGACCGCACCGTGAATCGGTGGTCCCCGGTGTTGCCTCGCCCCGACACGGTCCATCGTCCGTCTCTATCGCGGCGTAGCCGCGTCACCTCGTGGCCGGTCCGAACTTCCGCGCCGGACTCGCGCATTCCTTGGAGCAAACCCTGTGTCAGGGCGCCGAAGTCGACGTCGGTGCCGCGCTCGTCGCGGGTGGCCGCGACAACTCCGGACCCGGTTCGACCGTCCATCAGCAGCGGTGCCCATCGCGCGATGATGTCGGGATCCTCGGTGTACTCCATGTCCGAGAACAGCGGCGACCGGCGCAGTGTTTCGTATCGCTGTCGCAGATAGCGCACGTCCTGCTCCCCGAACACCACGTTCATGTGGGGCGTCGCATTCGTGAACGACGCTGCGAGATCACCGGATTCGACGAGTGACCCCCAGAACTGACGAGAGATCCGGAACTGCCGCCCGATTTCTGCGGCGCGCGACGGATCGCCGGGATCGGGCATGTAGTTGAGTTCGCAGAATCCCGCGTGGCCTGTTCCGGCATTGTTCCACGCGGCGCTGCTTTCGGACGCCGTGTCGTCGAGGCGTTCGAGAACGAGGATCGACCAGTCGGGCTGGAGCCGGGTGAGCAACGCCCCCAGCGTCGCGGACATGATGCCGCCGCCGATCAGTACGGCGTCGTAGATCTCCGGTTGTGTCGGCCCACCGGTGGCGCGAATCTCCTGCACGTCTGCACACCTGCTTCCGTATCGAGGTCCTTCCAGAGTGCGCGCCAGGTGACCATTCCGTCCAATGACATCGTCGCTGGAATATGATCCGGATATGGATCGATTTCTCTCGGACGAGACGGCCTCGGTAGTGCCATTGCTCGCTGCGTTCGACGCGGCAGCGAGAGAGGGGCACATCACGCACGCCGCGGACAGGCTGGGCGTCCCGCAGTCGTCGGTCAGTCGCCGCATCAAAGCCTTGGAACACACGATGGGCGTATCGCTGTTCCAGCAGATAGGACGCGGGGTGGCGCTGACAACGGCCGGGCGTGAACTGCACGCGCGCACCCGGGAGACGATCCGGGAACTCGACGACGCGATCAACACCGTCCGCAGCCACGCCGATCCCGACAGTGGGATCGTCCGGTTCGGCTTCCCCCTGACACTCGGCCCGGTCAGCGTCCCGTCGCTCCTCGCCGAATTTCATCGCGACGCCCCGCGCATTCGCCTCCACCTCGTTCAGGCACACGGTGAAGCACTGGCGGCGATGGTCCGAGACGGCCGGCTCGATCTGGCTGTGATGATCCCGCCACCGGAGGATCTCGTCGTCACCGTCCTCGGCAGTCAACCGTTGTTGCTGCATGTCGCCGACACCCACCCGCTCGCGGAGCGAGACCGCGTCGACCTCGGTGAACTCGCCGACGAACACTTCATCGCCGGCCCACCCACATACCACGTCCGCACCGAACTCGACAATTACTGCCGTGCAGCCGGATTCGATCCCTACATCGCGTTCGAGATCAGCGAGTTCGACACGATCCGCGCACTGGTCGCACAAGGCCTCGGCATTGCGCTCCTGCCGCGAGCGGAGATCCCACAGCCCGGTGTCGCGACCGTGCACGTCAGCGGCATCGCCGACCGCCCGATCGGACTGGCGACGGGCACACGCCATCCCTCCCCCGCGGCCCTTCGGCTGCACACACATGTCACGACGCGGGCACAGTGGCCGCCGGAACCGTAGCCCGACCGGAACCGAACTGCGTCGTGCGCGGCCGTAACAGCCTCACCCGGACACCGATATCCCGGAAAGGACAGCACCCGCCCGACCGAAGGAATACGGATGTCGACGCAACCTCCCCCCGATGGGTATGGGTACGGGTACGGACCGCCCCCGTTCGAACAGCCACCCCGGCGGCCGAAGTGGCCATGGGTTGTGGGCGGAGTGATCGTCGTTGCACTCATCGCGACTCTCGCCGGCCTCGCCGTCGTGCTCGTTCGCAACTCGGCCTCCGAGGCCGAGGACACGGCGGCTGCCGGTTCGCCGGCACGCACGGTCACCGTCACCGCCGACTCGCCCACCACGTCCGCGCCACCGCCGGCAGCAACCGAGTCTGCGACTGCGGAGCCACAGACACTGCCGACCGACGGGATCTTGAAAGTCGGAGTGGACATCGCACCGGGCGAATACGCAGTACGTCCCACCCGGTCCTACGGCGGTTACTGGGAGCGCCTGTCGTGCTTGACGGGCGACTTCACATGCCTGCTGGCGAACGACAACGTGGAGGGCGACAGCTACGTGGTCGTGCTTCCGGGAGATGTCGCACTGCGGATCGACGGCCTCGAACTCGTTGCGACGGGCAATCCCGCCCCCGGCACGGCACCCCCGGCCGCGGGACCGGCACCGTCGAGTCCCCCGCTCGACAACACGGACGGCCAAGGTTTCGTCGGCGTGCCGCAGGCACGCTGCAATCACACCAACGCCGCCGTCTTCGCCGGACAGACCACCGAGTCGCTTGTTGTGGTCTGCGAGACCGGAGTGGGACGCTTGTACTACAAAGGGGTCCGACTCAGCGACGGAGCTGCCCTGGAGATCGACGATCCCGTGGCGTCGGGGAACGGTTTCACCGCGACCAACGACGGTGTGCAGTACCGCATCTCACCCGACGCACTTGTCATCACCGAGGGCTCGTCGCTGCTCGGCGAGGAACCGATGCTCCAATACTGGACCCGGTAGCGCTGTGCCACGTATTCGTTCTCACATCTCCGGAACCGGTAGTGGTCGGTAGTAACCGACAAACGGCGCCGGTGGGTCAAGTAGATTTCTCATCATGGCGAAGAACGAAATACCGCACCAAGATCTCAACCTTTCCCATATCGGCAAGTACGTGCGCGTGGACCTGAAGAACACGGTCACCGAGCACGAGACCCTGGCGGCAGGTGTTCTCACGCGCATCACCCATCACCTGAGCATCGAAGAAGACAACGCGCCGATCACCCGGATCACCGTCGAACTCGCCGGTACCGACGTGGACTTCGCGCTGCGCGACGACTGCCCCGTGCGGATCGCGGACAGTCTGAAAGAGTTGTTCGGCAACACCTGAGCCCGGCCGAGCGCACGGTCCCGGAAGGTCCCTGAACGGCCGCCCCGGGGCCGTGCCGCAACGGGAGCGAACGGACACCGTGAGCCCGATGGTTCGTCGCCGCTACCGGCGATCTCTCCGAAGCCTCCCGACGCCGCTAGGATCCAGCGCGAAACGGAAGCCGGGACGCGACCGTGGCCGTCCACCGACCGACGACGACCGCGCCGATGATCGCTCGCCGCATCAGATTCGCCGCCCCACGCCGGGGCAACCCGGCGATATGATGCTCCATCGTCGCCGGAGACTCGGACCTGTTGTCCGCCAGCATCTTTGTCACATACACAGCCGCGAGCTGGTGGGAATCCATGGCACTGTGACCCAGGATCGGTATCGACACCAGCACCGCGCGGGGTACCAGATCTACGATCTTTTCTGCGATCGGAGGTGGTGTCCGCAGGTCGCGGCCTCCGGAGATCACCGCGGTCGGCCACGAGAATGCCGGGATCTGCGCGGGAAAGTCGAAGGGTTCCCCTACGAACTCCGGATGCCGCGCCGCGGCAGCCGCGAAAATCTCCTGCTGGTCGAGCAGTTCACCGTCGGGCGGTAGCCCATATCCGAGCTCGCGGAAAGCAATCCGCGAAACAAGATCGGGTTCGAAGAAGAACGGTGCTCCTCCCCCGTCTATCTCGGCCGAGCCGGCGTTTGCCATCCGATTCCAGATGCGCCGTAACCGTCCGTTGCTCCGCTGGACGAGTAACTCCCGGAGAAGGTCCGGACCTCCGTACTCGTATGCGATCTGCACGACCACGTTGATCTCCGGCTCCGGCACCCCACGCGCGAGCGCGGTACGCAAGGCTTCGACTACCGGCGCCAGATCCGGATCGGTCGCTTCGAGAAACAGTCCGCGCCGGTACGAGCGTGCACCCTCGATGTCATCCGCAACGGACAGCATCGGCGAATCGAGGACCATTCCCACCACCCGATCCGGATACCGGACCCCGAAGCCCTGTGCAAGGTACGTGCCGTAGGACGAGCCGTAGACGATCACACGCTCGACCCCCGCATCATCGAGGACCGCGGCGAGATCCTCGACCACGTGGTCGACCGTGACCGCTTCGCTCGGCAGCTCGTTGCCGTGCAGATCGCGGCGCGACAACCCGACACCGCGATGCTCCATCATCAGGACGTCGAGTCCTGCATGCTCTGCTCGACGGCGCAAACTGCGATAGGGCAGGACGGAAGCAAGTCCCGGTCCGCCAGGCACCATGAGCACAGGAACTTTCCCGCGTGGGCCGGTCCGGACGTAGGCCAGCGGAAATTGTGTCTCGGTGCCGTCTCCGACCGGTCGCATCACTTCGTGCCCGTGGCTACCGGCGATCTTGCGGGCCGCCCTCTTCAGCACGGTTGCCTGGAGTGAAGCCATGTGCCCACTCAACCACGACGGACCGCCGTGCGAACAGAAGTGCTCCGAATCAATACTCGACATGTCCGTTGTGCGACCAATACAGTGGCGCCCGTGAAGCCGCGCCCGAGACTTCTCCCCTGCGCCGACGTTTCGACGAAGTCGCGTACCTCTTGTTCGACTCTGGGACTGCGCTGCACCGGGACGGATCTCGTCCGATGACGGGCTCCGGCCACTGGGGTCTGGAACACGGCCCCCGAACGGGCGAAACGATCGTCCTACTCCACGGCAACAATGCCGGGGGCTGGATGTGGGGCCCGCAGATCGAACGCCTCCCCGAGCGTCATCTGCTGACCCCGGATCTACCGGCGCTCGGCGAGCGCTACGGGCTGCGGTGGCCGGGGATGCGCGCTGCCGCCGACGACATCGCCGAGATCATCCGCAAACACGCAATCGGCGGAACCGCGCACGTCGTCGGCCTGTCACTCGGTGGGTTCGTCGCCGTTCATCTCGTGCATCGTCACCCCCAACTCGTTCGCAGTTGCATGATCACAGGCGTTGCGTTCACCGGGCTGACGTCGCTCGAACGCTTCCTCATCCCGCCTCAGATCCCGTTGTGGCGCAAACGTTGGTACTGGCGAGCACAGGCTGCGGCGTTCGGGGTTCCGGCCGATGGGAGGGACCTGTACGTCGACTCTGCCGTCCGTGTTGCGCCGGACACCAACCGTCGCATATTCCGTGAGGTCGCCGAAAGCTCCATCCCTCCGGAGCCTTTCGCGTATTCCGGCCCGATATTGGCTGTCGCGGGCGAGAAGGAACAGCGCTCCGTGCGTGACGCCTTCCCCGCCCTGGGGAAAGCGCTCCCTCGACTGCAGACGTGGGTAGCGCCGGGGATGCACCATCCGTGGAACGTCGAAGATCCGGACCTCTTCACCACGGTCCTCCGCACATTCGCCGAGACCGGGGAACGGGAAGCGGCCGACGAGACCACCCGCCGCAATCCCTGACGGCGGGTCTCGACCCGCATCGCGGTGAGCCCGACCGACGGTGGGATCATTACCAGGTGCCGATGCCCTCACCGCTCCCCGTCAGAGACGGCGTGGGACCGACGCGGCTGCAAGTACCGACTTCAGGGCCGTGGGAGACGATCGCCGAGTACACGGTGACGAGATTCGGCCATCTGGACCCCGACGAGCTGTACCGGCGGTTCGATGCGGGCGAGATCGTGGGCCGCGACGGCCACCCGATCGGCCGTCACACCGCGCTGGGTGTGCATCCTTTCGTCTGGTACTACCGCGACCTGCCGGCCGAGGAGCCGATTCCCTTTCACGAGGAGATCCTGCACACCGACGACAACCTCGTCGTGATCGACAAGCCGCACTTTCTTCCGACCACCCCGGGCGGTCGGTACCTGCGCGAGTCAGCACTCGTCCGCCTGCGGCTCCGTCTCGACAACCCGAACCTGACTCCGATCCATCGTCTCGACCGCGCGACGGCCGGCGTGGTGATGTTCTCTGCCCGGCCCGACACTCGCGGTGCGTACCAATCCATGTTCGAGAAGCGTCAGGTCACAAAGGTCTACGAGGCGGTGTCGACCCAGCCGACGTGGTGGGACGCCGACGCACCGGCGCTCGGCGAACACACGCTTCCTCTGCTCTACCGCAACCACATCTCCGTCCTGCGCGGGGAGCTTCGGTGCGTGGTCGACGACGCCCGTGAACCCAACGCCGAGACGCTGATCGACGTGCTCGGATCCGGGGTGGGCGTCTCCGGACGCGCTGTGCTGCATACGATTCTGCGTCCACGCACCGGACGGATGCATCAGTTGCGAGTGCACCTCGCGGCGCTCGGGATCGGGATCCTGGGCGATCGCTGGTATCCCGAACTATTGCCCGAGGCACCGGACGACTATTCGCAGCCTCTCCAATTACTCGCGCGGGAAGTCGAATTCACCGATCCGCTGACGGGCGCCCCACGCCGGTTCGTTACGCGCCGCACGCTGAGCGAAGCGCCTCGCTAGAAGGTCGCGTCCCGATTCGACCGACCGGCTGAAGCGCACCGCGTCGAGCCGGCGACCCCCCTTCGGCTGCGGACCGACTTCGTGGAAGTCATCTGTTTCTGCGTCGGGCGCGGACGGTCGTCGCGCCCGAGCGAGCCGATGTGCACCCTTGCAGCGATACCGGTAGGGGGTATACGTTGGATTGCGCCACATACCCCCGGCGGGTATAGGCAGAGGGACGACGATGACCGTCGGCGAGACCAGGCGACCGATATGGCGTGCGGGCACCGCGAAACGTCCGTGCGTGAGAAGATCGGCGAGATCGCCGGTGTCGCAGGCATCGAGGTCCTCGCCCGAACCGGCAGGCTCGTTGTGAACGCGGACAGCCCGATCGACGACGAGAAGGTCCTCGCCGCTGTCGAGAAGCCGGCTACACACCGAGGAGGCTCTGATGAAGACCCCAATCAAGCTCGCGCTCTTCGGGGCCGGACTGGTGGTGGCTTTCGGTGCGGTCCTCGGACTTGCCAGGGTCGTCGGTTCCGACAACGTGGCAGGGTCGGGCACGAACATCAGCGATATGCACGAGCACCACGGAGAACATGACGGCGGTGCGACCGGTCACGACCACGCGGCGGACGGCGGCGCACCACCGCCGGGTATACGAACGGCGATCGACCCGAGGTACCCGGTCGGCACGACGGTGCTACTGACCGCGGATCACATGCCCGGCATGAACGGCGCGCAAGCCACCATCTCCGGAGCGTTCGACACCACGACCTACTCCGTGAGCTACACCCCGACAACCGGCGGCGAGCCTGTGGTCGACCACCGATGGGTCGTCCACGAAGAACTCGACAACCCCGGCCCGGCGCCGCTCGCCGATGGGACCGAAGTGGGACTGCAGGCCGAGCACATGGGAGGAATGAACGGCGCCCGGGCGACGATCGACAGTTCCACCGACGAAACCGTCTACATGGTCGATCTCGAAGCCGATGGCATGGAGATGACAAACCACAAGTGGGTCGTCGAAAGCGAGATCACGCCCGCGCGGTAACAGCCGCTACACGTTGAAGCGGAACTCCACGACATCGCCGTCGGCCATGACGTAGTCCTTGCCTTCCATCCGGACCTTGCCCCGGGCCTTGGCCTCAGCCATCGAACCGGCGGCGTCGAGGTCGTCGAACGAGACGATCTCGGCCTTGATGAAGCCACGCTCGAAGTCGGAGTGGATGACGCCGGCGGCCTGCGGTGCGGTGTCGCCCTGGTGGATGGTCCACGCACGCGCCTCCTTCGGACCCGCCGTGAGGTAGGTCTGGAGGCCGAGGGTGTGGAAGCCGACGCGCGCGAGGGAGGCGAGGCCGGGCTCGTCCTGACCGATCGAGTCGAGCAGTTCCTGAGCTTCTTCCGGCTCGAGTTCGATCAACTCGGACTCGACCTTGGCGTCGAGGAACACGCAGTCCGCGGGAGCGACGGCCTCACGCAGTTCCTGCTTCTTCGCGTCGTCGGTCAGCACCGTCTCGTCGGCGTTGAAGACGTAGAGGAACGGCTTGGTGGTCATGAGATTGAGCTCGCGCAGCAGCGCGTAGTCGAGGGTGTCCTTCTTCGAGAACAGGGTCGCGCCCTCGTTGAGGACGGCCTGCGCCTCGACGGCCTCCTCGTACTGCGGCTTGAGGTCCTTGTTCTTCTTCGCTTCCTTCTCGAGACGCGGCAGCGCCTTCTCGAGGGTCTGGATGTCGGCGAGGATCAGCTCGGTCTCGATGATCTCGATGTCGGCGAGCGGGTCGACGCGACCGTCGACGTGGATCACGTCGTCGTCGGCGAACACGCGCACAACCTGGCAGATCGCATCCGCTTCGCGAATGTTGGCGAGGAACTTGTTGCCCAAGCCTGCGCCCTCGGACGCTCCCTTGACGATGCCGGCGATGTCGACGAACGACACGGTGGCAGGCAGGATGCGCTGCGAACCGAAGATCTCTGCGAGGCGATTCAGCCGCGGATCGGGCAGTTCGACCACGCCGACATTGGGCTCGATGGTGGCGAACGGATAGTTCGCAGCCAGCACATCGTTCTTGGTCAGCGCGTTGAAAAGCGTCGACTTGCCGACGTTGGGAAGACCGACGATTCCGAGGGTAAGGCTCACGGGTTCAATATTCTACGCAGACCCCGCGCGGTCGCCTCATCCGCACGCTACCCGCACCAACTGCGCGATCCGCGCGGCCTGCTCATCGTCGGGCACGGACGTCCCGTCGGCGGCGAGTTCGCCGACCTTGTCGTTGACGTCCTGATCGCCGACGCCGTTCTCGATCAACGGGCACGTCTCGGTGACGATGGACTCGATCGACGAGGTCTCCCGGTCGGCGGACAACTGCGGGTAGCCGGCACGGAACGCCGCTACGAACGCACTCATCTTGGCATCGTCGAACGCTTCTCCGGCTTTGTCGGCGGCATCGGAGGCTGCCTGCTGCACCGAGGACAGGACCCCGCCGGCTTGTTCCTGCACATTCGTCGCGGCGTCGCTCGCCGAGGAACGCGCCCCGTCCGACGTCCGCGCGTCGTCCGAGCTGCACGCGGTGAGAGCACCGGCAACAGCCACCGCGACCAGCATGATCGATGCCCGAGTCCTCCGGGACATGCCCGTTCCATTCGTCACGTTTCGAGAGTGCCACGAACGGGGACTCTCGGTCGGGCAAATCCGACAACCCGCTCATGCTCGGATTCCGGGCGTGGTGACCGTAGATTTACGGACGTCGGGCACGTCGACTCGCACAGACATGTCGGAAGGACCAGCGTTGACCGAATCGAAATCCAGCCCATGGGGTACGAACCCCGCCTCGACATCGTCGAAGACTCCTGATCGGGCCACCCTCATCGGTGCCGGCGGAATGTGGCTCGCGAAGTGGTCCGCGATCCTTGTCGTGATCGCTGCGGGTGCCCTCGTGCTCGGCTGGATCATCCAGAAAATGTGGGTGATCGTGCTGCCGGTCGCCCTCGCGATCGTGGTCTCGACGATTCTGTGGCCGCCGACCCGGGCGATGACCAAACGCGGGCTCCCACCCGCACCGGCCGCGTCGATCACGCTCGTGCTGTTCTTCGCGATCGTGGGCGGCATCATCGCCGGCATCGTGCCGTCGGTGGTCAACCAGGTGCCCGATCTGGCCAACAAGGCCACCGAAGGCATCAACACGGTCCAGGACTGGGTGAAGGGCCCGCCCATCAACCTGCAGGACGAGCAACTCGACAACGCCGTGGACGCGGTGGTCGAACGTGTCCAGGGCAGTGCTGCCTCCATCGCCGGGGGCGTGTTCTCCGGGGTCACCACCGCCGGGTCGCTGCTCATCACGTTCGCACTCGTCCTGGTGCTGTCGTTCTTCTTCATCAAGGACGGACCGCGTTTCCTCCCCTGGCTTCATCGGGTCAGCGGCAGGACTGCCGGGCGGCACCTCGAAGAGGTCCTGACCCGGATGTGGATCACCCTCGGCGGGTTCATTCGCACCCAGGCCGTCGTGAGCCTCATCGACGCGGTGTTCATCGGCATCGGCCTGGTGATCCTCGGTGTACCGCTCGCGCCGGTGCTGGCGATCCTCACGTTCATCGGTGGATTCGTCCCGATCGTGGGTGCCTTCGTTGCCGGTGCCCTGGCCGTGCTGGTCGCGCTCGTCGCCAACGGGTTCACCACGGCTCTCATCGTGCTGGCACTCATCATTGCGGTGCAGCAGATCGAGGGGAACGTCCTGCAGCCCGTTCTCCAGTCGCGGAGCATGAATCTGCACGCGGCCGTGGTGCTGCTCGCGGTCACTGCCGGATCGTCGCTGTTCGGCATCGTCGGTGCGTTCCTGGCGGTGCCGGTGGCTGCGGTCGCCGCCGTCGTGATCCGCTACATCGGCGAGCAGATCGACAGTCGCTCGGCCGAAGTCGATCCGGACGACGCGACGAAAGCTCTGCCCGCTCCCGGCGACGCCTCGGCGCCCGATCCGAACGCCTCCACCGGGCCGGAGCCCGAGCCGGATCAGAAGTGACGGACGCTCCTGCGGGTCAGCTCGCGACCTGAACAGTGGATCCCGACCGGCCGCGGATGACGTGCAGCCGGCTCGGGATCCGCTGCCGCATCTCGTCGACGTGGCTCACCACCCCGACGACCCGGCCGCCGGCGCGCAATTCGTCGAGCACCCCCATCACCGCATCCAGAGAGTCCGCGTCGAGGGTGCCGAACCCTTCGTCGATGAACATCGTGTCGAGGACCACTCCGCCGGCTTCCGCTGCGACGACGTCCGCGAGCCCGAGGGCCAGCGCCAGCGACGCCTGAAACGACTCACCTCCGGACAGGGTTTTCGTCGACCTGACCACGCCGGTGTATTCGTCGTGGATGTCGAGCCCCAGGCCACCGCGTCGACCACGGGTGTCGGCCGCGTCGGAGTGCACGAACTCGTACCGGCCGCCCGACATCCTGCGCAGTCTCTCCGACGCGGCCTCCGCCACCTCCTCGAGACGCGCCGCGAGGACATACGAGCGCAGCGACATCTTCTTGGCATTGGAGCCGCCACCGGCCACGACGTCCGCGAGGTCGGCGAGTTCGGCCTGCTCGTCGCGGAGAGGGACGAGTTTCGCGTACGCCTGCTCGAGACGCGCCGTGTAGGCGTCGATGTCGAGGTACCGGCGGGCCGCCTCGGTGGCGGCAGCGTGCGCCCGGTCGAGCGCGGCAGCGCCCGCGGCGACCGCTGCCCGCGCCCCGGGCACATCGGCCGTCTCGTCTCCGGTGAGAACGGCTATCGCAGGCTCGGCGAGCGTGGCCTGCGCGACCGCCCGTTCGTTGTCGGCCGCTCGGAGCACACGATCGATCTCGTCGATCCGCTCCCCCGGCCGAAGTGCCGCACGTGCGGCGTCGAGGTCGGCGAAACCGGCCTCGGTCGCGGCGGCGAGCGCCGCCGCGGACCGCTGCTCGGCGACCTTCCTGGCATGGGAGGCCGTCGAGCGCGCGTCGAGCAGCGCGGTCGCGGCGGCGGCGAGCTCAGCCGCCCGGCGACGCCTCGGCGTGAGGGAGTCGGCATCACCGACCGCAGCGGTGATGCGGTTGCGGACCTCCGCGGCCTCGGCGGAGAGCACCGCGGTGCGGCGGTCCAGGTCTGCGAGTTCGGCCTCGACGCGGCGGATTCGTTCGTCGAGGTCGGTGGCGAGACGGTGCAGTTCGTCGACCGCGGCGCGACGCCGCACCAGATGTTCGGCGAGCGCTTTCGCCGCGTCGTGTGCGTAAACCGCGTCGGCGTGACGGACGGTGAGATCCTCGACCGGAACGTCGCCGCAACGCTGACGCAGCACCGCAACGGCCCCGGAGATCTCGGTTGCCGCGGTCCGCGCGTCGGCGAGCGCTCGCTCCGCGCGCTGTTCCGCAGCCTGTGCGGCGGCCTCGTCGTTCTTCGTGACCGTGTCCGGCGCCGGGACGGCGGGAGCGGGATGCTCTGTGGCACCGCAGACTTCGCACGGCTCGCCGGCCGTGAGCCGGGCCGCCAGTTCGGCGGCCATTCCCTCGATGCGGCGACGCCGGATGTCGAGATGCGTGTCGCGGGCGTCGTTGAACGCCGAATGCAACGTCAGCACCCGTTGCTGTGCTCGCTCGAGGTCGGTGCCGAGCGCGGCGAGTTCGACTGCGGCACCGAGAGAATCAGCGGCGCGGTCGCGGGCGGAGACAAGTCCCGGGACGGACGCGGCAGCCTGCTCCGACTCACTGACCGCGGCGGCCGCGGCAGCGAGCCGGTCGGGTAACGCAGCGCGCTCGGCGACCAGTGTCGTGTGGTTGTCGCCGAGGGCGCGGCGCCGCTCGGCCACGCGACCCAGGTCCGCCTCGATCGTTGCCACCCGCCGATGCTGCTCGAGCAGATCGTCGAGCCGCGCAACCTCCGCCGACCACTGTTCGCACCGGGGCCGGATCACGGCGCGGTCGGTGTCTGCGGGAACGTCACCGATCTCTGCCAGCAGTGCCCGGCCTTCGTCGTGTTCCTCGAGCGGAGCGCGGGCAGCGCGCGCCGCGTGGGCAGCAGCCTCCGCGTCCGCGACGGCCCGCGCCGCATCGAGATCGACGACCGAGACCGGAACCGCACGGCGCGCGGCGTCGCGCTCGCTGCGCAACCGCTGCCGATCGGGTTCGGAGGCCGTCAGCGTGTCGAGCACTGTGAGGGCGCCGGTGCGGCGATGCAAATTCTGTTCCAGCGCGACGGCGGTGTCGAGCGCGCGGCGGTTCTCCGCGTCGACTTCTCGGGCGCGTTCGAGGACCGCAGCGGCGGCATCGCGAGTGTCGGCGGCTTCGGCGGACAGTCGGTGTGCCCACTCGACCGGGTCCGCGTCGGCTCCCGCCTCGATACCCGCGGCGGCGGCCACCTTCGCGGCCAGAAGATCGACCGTTTTCTGTTGTTCGGCAAGGAGTTTGCCGCCCGTGCCGCGGCGGTCGCGGAACCACTGCTCGACATCCCCGAAGCGGGTCGTGTCGAACAGTCGCTCGAGCAGCTTGCCGCGCTCGTCGCTGCCCGCGCGCAGGAACTTCGCGAACTCACCCTGCGGCAGAAGCACCACCTGGAAGAACTGTTCGGCGCTCATCCCCAGCAAGCCCTTGACGGCGTCACCGATGTCGGGGATCCGGGACAGGTTCTCGCCCTGCCCGTCGAGCCAGGTCAGTGTCGCCTTGGCCTGCTGCTTGACGGTGCCGGTGCCCCGCATCTTGGGACGTTCGTATTCGGGACTGCGTTCGAGGACGATCCGCCGACCCGAGATGGTGGCTTCGAGCCGCACCCGCGGTGCGACACCGGCCGGAGCGTGGTCGGAGAGGAGGCGCCGGCCGTCGGCGCGGGCCCCGGGAACGGTGCCGTACAAGGCGAAGGCCACAGCGTCGAGGATCGATGTCTTGCCCGCGCCCGTCTGTCCGTGGAGGAGAAACAAGCCGTCGGAGCCGAGCTCGTCGAAGTCGATCTCGACGGTGCCGGCGAACGGGCCGAACGCCGTGACCTCGAGCGTGTGGAGTCTCACGCGGGCACATCCGTCCGGGCGCGGTCGGCGCCGGGCAGTACGTCGCCGACGCCCTGCTTGCGGTCGGCGTCGCGCAACGCCTGGCCGATCCACCCGAGCTCACGAGCCGACGGTGCGGAGCGCACGTCGCCGAGGAACGCCTCGGCGATCTGCACGTCGCTGCGACCGCGCACCTTGTCTCGGTAGGTGCCTTCGGAGAAGGACGCGGGACGCTGCCACTCGACGTGTACGGCGTGCGGGAACCGTTCCTGCAGTTTGCGCATCGCGTCGAGGGGACGGACCGGGTCGGTGAGTGTGGCCGAGACGTAGTGCTCGGTCGCTTCGGCGTAGGCGGGATCGCCGAGCAGCGTGTCGAGCGTGCCCGTCAACTTGGTCAGCGGCCGGACCACCGGCAGGTCGATGCGTTCGACGGACCGGAGACCGGTCTCGTCGAGGTCGGCGATCCACACCGCTTTGCGGTGGGTGCGTTCACCGAAGGAATAGGGCAGCGGAGATCCGGAGTACCGGACGTGCTCCGCGACGGTCTGCGGCGAATGCAGATGCCCGAGTGCCACGTAGTCGGCGCCGGCGAACGACGCGGCAGAAACCGTCTCGACACCACCGACGGAGATCGATCGTTCGGACCCGGTCGGCTCGGCACCGACCACGAACGCGTGCGCGAGCACCACGGTGCGCCCTCCACGCTGCGCGGCGTCCTCCCGCACGCGGCGCATCGCGGCATCCAGGATCTCCTGGTGCGAACGCGCTGTGGGCACACCGAGTTCGGCGCGGGTGATCTCGGGCTCGAGATACGGAAGGCCGTAGAACGCGACCGGACCGTGCCGGTCCTCCAGGACGACGGGGTGCTCGATCTGCGACACCCGGGTGATCAGGTGCAGACCGCCGTGCGCGGCGAACGCTGCTCCGGCTCCGAGCCGCACCGGCGAATCGTGGTTGCCCGAGGTGGCGACGATGACCGCACCGGCCGCGCGGATGGCCTCGAAGCCCGCATTGCACACCGCGACCGCGTCGGAACTCGGGATCGAACGGTCGTAGACGTCGCCGGGCACGACGACCACATCGATGTCCTGCTCGGCGACGAGGCCTGCGATCGCGTCGAGGGCACGACGCTGGTCTGCGAGAAGGTCGACACCGTGGAAGGTGCGCCCGATGTGCCAGTCGGAGGTGTGCAGGATGCGCATGGACACCGACGGTAGAGCAGCGTTCCGACACCGCCGGGTTCCGGGCGGGTGTCGGACGGATGCGGCATCATGCGCCACATGACCGCACTCACGGCACTCGGACTGCTCGTGGCCCTCGTTCTCGGCGCCGTTCTCGGGTGGCTCGCCCGCGCTTCGCGCGACGGTGAACGTGCGGCGCGGGCCGAGTCCGAGCTCGCCGCGTTGCGCGGGAACGAAGCACAGCTGAGGCAGTCGCTGGCCGCGGTGAGCGAGGACGCCGCACGGCGCCAGTCCGGTGCGATCGGCGAGCAGGTGTCGCGTCTGGTGGATCCGCTGCACGACGCGGTGGGCGCCCTGGCCCGGCAGGTCGAGCAGGTCGAGCGGAGCCGCGTGCACGCGTATGCCGGGCTCTCCGAGCAGGTCGAAGGGATGCACCGGGTGTCGCAGCTGCTCTCCACCCGGACGCAACAGCTCGTCACCGCGCTCCGGGCACCGCAGGTTCGCGGACGCTGGGGTGAGATCCAGCTCGAGCGCGTCGTCGAACTCGCCGGGATGGTCCGGCACTGCGATTTCGACACGCAGGTCGGCAAGGACGGTGTGCGCCCCGACCTCGTCGTCTACCTGGCGGGCGGCAAACAGATCGTGGTCGATGCGAAGGTGCCGTTCGCCGCCTACCTCGATGCCGCCGAAGCCGATGATCCCGCCGAGCGCACCAAGCACCTGACCCGCCACGCGCGCCAGCTACGCACCCACGTGGACCAGTTGTCCGCCAAGGCCTACTGGGAGTCGTTCGACCCCAGCCCCGAGTTCGTCGTGCTGTTCGTCCCGGGCGATCCGTTTCTCGATGCCGCGCTGGGCGCCGCTCCCGATCTGCTCGAGTACGCCTTCGCGCGGAACGTCATCCTCTCGACCCCCACGACGCTCGTGGCGCTGTTGCGCACCATCGCGCATACCTGGAGGCAGGAGGCGCTGTCCCGCGACGCCGCGACGATCCACCGGCTGGGCCGCGAGTTGTATCAGCGTCTGGGCGCGGTCGGTTCCCATCTCGACCGCCTCGGGTCACAGCTGGGCAAGGCAGTCGAGACCTTCAATGTCACGGTGTCGTCGATGGAGACGAGGGTGGGAGTCACAGCCCGCAAGCTCCACGACTTGGAGATCTTCGACGGCGACGTACCCGAGATACGACGGGTCGACGCCTGGCCGCGCCGGAGCACGCAACAGGGCAGAACGGAATCCGACGGTCCTGTCGACGAAGCAAGCTGACGCCGCCGCGCTAGTGTTTAGCTCGTGTCTGCAACCCAACGTGCCCGCTCGGCGGTGCCGCTCGACACGCGGTCGTTGATTTCGACGGTGCCGGGCGTGCCGTGGTGGGGTGCGCTCACCATCGCGGCGGGGTCCACCGCCGTCGGGATTCTGATCGACGCCGCGCGTGGCAACGAACTCACTTCCGCGTTCACCGCCTTCTACGTGCTCGGATGCATCGCGGCAGTCGTCGCGGTGCGCCATCGTGGGCTGTTCACCGCCATGGCACAACCGCCGCTGCTTCTCATGGTGGCGGTCCCCCTGGGCCAGGAGATCATTTCGACGGGAAGCTCGTCGGGCCTCAAAGACCTCCTGCTCAACGTCGCGTACCCGCTGGTGAACAGGTTCCCGGCCATGCTTCTCGCCACGGTCGTCGCGCTCCTGATCGGCGGTTTCCGCATCTACGCCGCTCAGCAGAGCGCGGGAGGAGCACGTTCGCGTGCCCCGCGGCAGCGCGCACGTTCGGCATCGAGGACACGTGCCGCAGGTCGCCGGACGGCAGATCGCGACAGCGAGCCGAGACGGACACGCAGCGCTCCGCGTACGACTCCCAGGTCCGCCAAGCCCCCGGCTGCGGCGGGCGCCGCGCCCGTGCGCAAGGCACCGCCGCCGACCGCATCGGTACGCGACGTCACCGACAGCCGGGCCGAACCCGCGCCCAGACGCCGCCCTGCCCCGGACGGCGACGGTGCGCGCGCCGTCGACCCCGCGCCGCCCGTCGCACGCACGCCACGGCGCCCGCGTCCGCCTCGCACAGATTTCGTGCCGCCGGCCGACGAGCGCGCCCCGCGCCGCCGTCCGCCGGCAGCCGAGCCGGTCCGCAGGGAGCCGCGTCCGGCCGTCGCACCGCATCCCGCGCCGGCGTACGACCCGCCGCAGGTGCGGTACCGCGACCGCTACGAAGACTGATCCGGGCGGACCGCTACGCGGATCGGCCGACGGTCAGTGGCGCGCCGCGCGCAGCTCGCGCGGCAGGGCGAACACCAATGTCTCGTTGGCCGTGGTCACCGACCGCACGTCGTGGAAACCGTGCTCGTCGAGCAGATCGACGACGCCCTGGACCAGGATCTCGGGCACCGACGCACCCGAGGTGATGCCCACCGTCTCGACGCCCTCGAGCCATGCCGGGTCGACTTCGCGGGCGTAGTCGACCAGGTAGGCCGCACGCGCACCGGCATTGAGCGCCACTTCGACGAGACGCACCGAGTTCGAGGAGTTGCGTGACCCGACGACGATGACGAGGTCGCACTCGGGGGCCATGGCCTTCACCGCGACCTGCCGGTTCTGGGTGGCGTAGCAGATGTCGTCGCTCGGCGGATCCTGCAGCTGCGGGAACTTCTCCCGGAGTCGCTGCACGGTCTGCATCGTCTCGTCCACGCTGAGCGTGGTCTGGGAGAGCCAGATGACCTTCTCCGGGTCACGGATCGTCACAGAATCCACGGCGTCGGGTCCGTCGACGAGCTGGACATGCTCGGGGGCCTCGCCGGCGGTGCCTTCGACCTCTTCGTGGCCCTCGTGGCCGATGAGCAGGATGTCGTAGTCGTCGCGCGCGAACCGCTTGGCTTCCTGGTGGACCTTGGTCACCAAGGGGCAGGTCGCGTCGATGGTGCGGAGTTCACGTTCTGCGGCGGACTGGTGCACTGCCGGTGACACACCGTGTGCCGAGAACACCAGCACCGATCCCGGCGGAACCTCGTCGGTTTCGTCGACGAAGACCACACCACGATCGGCGAGAGTCTCGACGACGTGCCGGTTGTGCACGATTTCCTTGCGGACGTACAGGGGTGCTCCGTACTTGTCGAGGGCCTTCTCGACCGTTTCGACAGCCCTGTCGACACCGGCGCAGTAACCGCGCGGTTCGGCGAGGAGCACTCGTTTGCCCGAGGCCGCGCTATGGGCCGATCGAGTGATCCCGACTTCGAGTGGAACAGACGCAGACATACCACCAGAGTACGGGCCGGGTGATCCCCGGGCCCGGCTCGGCTACCAATCATGCGGTTCATCGGGCAGGCTTGAGGGATGATCCGTCCACCGTTCATGGCACGGGTGGCCGCCGGCATGGCCGTCACCGCCTACGAAGAGACCCTCAAACTGCCGAGTACCGCTGTCTCGCTTCCGATGACGACGGTGAGCCAGATCCTTCAGACGACGATGCGGTTTCAGCAGGTGCTGACGTCGCTGGCGATCAAGGGCGATCATCTTTTCGAATCTCTCGGCGCACGCCCCGAGGAGAACCCGGAGTGGGCGGTGTTCGACGAGTCCGCTCCATCGGACACGAACACCGGCAGCGGCGCAGGTACCGGCACGAACGGTGAGGGGTCGGCCACCCCCGGCCGCTTCGCCCTGTATTCGACACCGCCACCGGTTGCCGACGACGAACCAGCCCCCTCCGCCGCCGAGAAGCCCGCGTCCGAGGGGGCGGCACCGGCGCCGAGGAAGCGTGCGGCGAAGAAGGCCGCCGGCAAGTCTGCCGCTGCGAAATCCACCGCCACGAAGACCGCCGCCACCAAGACCGCCGACGTTCCCGAGATCGTCGAGTATCTCGACTACGACTCGCTGACGCTCGCGCAGTTGCGCGCGCGTCTTCGTACCCTCTCGGCCGAGGATCTCACCGCTCTGCTCGACTACGAGACCGCACACGCGGCGCGCGCCCCGTTCATGACGATGCTGTCGAACCGGGTCACGACCGTGCGTGACAAGTGACGGCGGCGCAATCCGCGGCGCGGCCCAATTCTCCGGAGAATCCGTGGCCGGTCCGCACCGTCTCGCAGAAGGTCGCCGGGTGGATCGATCGGCTCGGCACCATCTGGGTCGAAGGCCAGGTCACCCAGATCAATGCGCGCCCGGGCACCCGGACAGCGTTCCTGACCCTGCGCGATGCCTCCGTCGACATGTCGTTGCCGGTGACGTGCTCCCCTCAGTTGCTGCAGGACTCACCGGTGCCGGTCACCGAGGGCAGCCGCGTCATCATGTTCGGCAAGCTCACCTACTGGGCGGGCCGCGGCACCCTGTCGCTTCGGGTCACGGAGATCCGCGCCGTCGGAATCGGTGAACTGCTCGCCCGCATCGAACGGCTGCGGAGTCTGCTGGCAGCCGAGGGACTGTTCGATCCGCGGCTCAAACGGCCGCTGCCGTTCCTCCCCCGGCGCATCGGTCTGATCACGGGCAGGGCCAGCGCCGCCGAACGCGACGTGGTGTCGGTGGCTCAGCGACGCTGGCCCGCGGTACAGATCGACGTACGGCACACCACTGTGCAAGGCCCGACCGCTGTACCGCAGATCCTGGACGCACTCGAGGCGCTGGACGCGGACCCTGCCGTCGACGTGATCATCCTCGCCCGCGGCGGAGGCAGCGTGGAAGATCTGCTGCCCTTCTCCGACGAGGCGCTGTGCCGGGCCATCGTGGCCTGCACGACCCCCGTGGTCAGTGCCATCGGACACGAGCCCGACAGCCCGCTGTCCGATCACGTCGCCGATCTGCGAGCCGCGACACCCACCGACGCGGCCAAGCGTGTGGTCCCCGATGCCGTCGCGGAGCAGATGCTGGTCGACGAACTGCGGGCCCGCTCGGCGTCGGCGCTGCGCAGCTGGGTGCGGCGGGAAGAACACGTGATCGCGCAACTGCGTGACAGACCGGTGCTGGCCGACCCGTTCCGCGCCCTCGATCGCCGGCACGAGGAGATCGACAGGCTGCGGGAGGCCGGGCGGCGCGACATCGGGCGGACGATCGCGATGGCGTCGTCGACGCTCGAACACATGCGCGCCCGCTTGAGCACGCTGGGACCGGCTGCGACCCTGGCACGCGGGTACGCCGTCGTGCAGCGGGTCGTGCCCGGCGGAACCCCCGAGGTGGTGCGTTCGCTGGGCGAGATGCCCATCGGCACCCAGCTCCGGGTGCGGGTGGCCGACGGCGCCGCCCGGGCTGCGGTCATGGGACACGAAAAATGACGAATACGAGAACTGAGGCAAGAACTGTGGACGACGCCAACGCCGACGTGCGGGAATTCGGCTACGAGCGGGCGCGAGACGAACTGGTCGGCGTCGTGAAGATGCTCGAGCAGGGCGGACTCGATCTCGACGAATCCCTTCAGCTGTGGGAGCGCGGCGAAGCGCTCGCCAAGCGCTGCGAGGAGCATCTTGCCGGTGCCCGTGAACGTGTCGAGAGCGCGCTCGCCCACGCGGACGATCTCGACTCGGACGAGGACGCCGACGAGTACGACGAGGAGTAGGCCCGCTCAGGGCACGATCGGCTCGGCCTGACCCGCGGCGGTGGCCAGGGCAGTCAACTCGGCCTCGTCGCCTGATCCGCCGATCAGGATGCGGACATCTCCGAAGTCGGACACCCACAACGGTTCGACGCCTTCGCCGCCGTAGACGACCCATTCGCGTCCGTCGACCTCGCGGAGGTCGGTGACGGCGCGCGAGCCTCCGGCGACGAACGACACGAGTTCGGTCTGGCCCGCGTTCGACTGGGTGAACCTGACGTACCGGCCTGCCGGCGTGATGTACCCGACGGTGCTCGAGTCGCCGCCTTCGGCGCCGGAGATGATGCTGCGGCTACCCGAGTTGGCCTGCCAGTCGTCCGGGACCTCCGGCTGACGGATCGGGAAGCCGAGTTCCTGCGCGTCGTACTGCAGACCTGCATCGACGTCGAACGACGGCACCGGACCGGCGGTCGGCCCACCCGGACTGAACGAGCACTGGCTGGCGATCGCAGCGATGAGAAGACACAGCGCGACCAACGGAATCAGCGACCAGGCCATGTCGCGGGAGTCGTTCAGGATGCGGGGTTTGTCGGATGCCACGCATCCAGTCTGACAGCCCGATGCCGGGCGTGCCGACGCCGCCCGGGTCCGGCAGCCTGCGCGACCGGCGGTGGTGAGACAATCAGGACGCGATACACGTATCGGATCGTGCGGGCGCCGAACGGCGGCCGCCCACGTGCCGGCGCCCCGCGTCGACCGAAAATCTTCAGGAGGCAGTAGCCCATGACGGCCAGCACCCCATCTCGTCGCGAAGCTCCGGACCGCAACCTCGCACTCGAGTTGGTGCGTGTGACAGAAGCAGCGGCGATGGCTGCGGGTCGCTGGGTGGGACGCGGCGACAAGGAAGGCGGCGACGGAGCCGCCGTCGACGCGATGCGCCACATGGTGAGTTCGGTGTCCATGCAGGGCGTCGTCGTGATCGGCGAGGGCGAGAAGGACGAAGCGCCCATGCTCTACAACGGCGAAGAGGTCGGCAACGGCGACGGCCCGGATTGTGATGTCGCGGTCGACCCGATCGACGGCACCACGCTGATGGCGAAGGGCGCGCCGGGCTCGATCGCGGTGCTCGCGGTCGCCGAGCGCGGCTCGATGTTCGATCCGTCCGCGGTGTTCTACATGAACAAGATCGCCGTGGGCCCCGAGGCTGCCGATGTGATCGATCTGTCCGCCGGCGTCGCGGAGAACATCCGCCGGGTCGCGAAGGCGAAGAACCGCGCGGTCTCCGACACCACCGTCATCATCCTCGACCGTCCGCGGCACGCCGAGATCATTCGTCAGACCCGGGAAACCGGCGCGCGTATCCGGCTCATCTCCGACGGCGACGTCGCCGGTGCGATCGCGACGGCACGGCCGGACTCCGGGGTCGACATGCTGCTCGGCATCGGTGGTACCCCCGAGGGCATCATCGCCGCGGCGGCGCTCCGCTGCATGGGCGGCGAACTGCACGGGCAGCTCGCTCCGACCGACGACGACGAGCGCCAGAAAGCCCTCGACGCCGGCCACGATCTCGACCGGGTCCTCACGACCCGCGAACTCGTCACGGGCGAGAACATCTTCTTCTGCGCGACCGGCGTGACCGACGGCGACCTGCTCAAGGGCGTGCGCTACTACGGTGGCGGCGCGACCACGCAGTCCATCGTCATGCGAAGCAAGTCCGGCACGGTCCGGATGGTCGAGGCGTACCACCGTCTCGAGAAGCTCGGTGAGTTCTCGTCCATCGACTTCCACGGAGTCGAGGGCGCTGCGCCTCCGATGCCCTGATCTCGTCTGTGGTGCGGGGCGGTTCGACGGAGTGTGTCGTCGTGCCGCCCCGCATCGCTGCTGTGCCGGGCATACGGTGGATTCATGACCGACACATCCGAACAGTCTTCCCAGCAGTTCCGCATCGAGCACGACACGATGGGTGAAGTCCGGGTTCCGGTGGATGCCCTGTGGCGGGCCCAGACTCAGCGTGCCGTCGAGAACTTCCCGATCTCGGGTCGCGCACTCGAACCGGCGCAGATCCATGCACTGGGCCTGCTCAAGGGCGCATGCGCCCAGGTCAACAAGGATCTGGGGTTGCTCGATCCCGCGAAGGCCGACGCGATCATCGCCGCCGCGAACGAGATCGCCGCGGGCAAGCACGACGACCAGTTCCCGATCGACGTGTTCCAGACGGGGTCCGGCACCAGCTCGAACATGAACACCAACGAGGTCATCGCGTCCCTGGCGAACCGGGCCGGGGTGGACGTGCACGCCAACGACGACGTCAACATGTCGCAGTCCTCGAACGACACCTTCCCCACTGCGACGCATGTCGCGGCGACCGAAGCGGTCGTGAAGGATCTGATTCCCGCACTCGAACACCTCCGCGCTGCACTGGCCGCGAAATCCGAGGAGTGGCGCACCGTCGTCAAGTCCGGTCGCACGCATCTGATGGATGCCGTGCCCGTGACACTCGGACAGGAATTCGGCGGCTACGCCCGCCAGATCGAAGCGGGAATCGAGCGACTCGGAGCGACGTTGCCGCGGCTCGGTGAACTGCCCATCGGCGGTACCGCGGTGGGCACCGGCCTCAACGCACCCGCGGACTTCGGTGTACGTGTTGTCGCAGAGCTTGTGAAGGCCACGGGCGTCGAGGCGCTCCGGCCCGCACTCGACAGTTTCGAGGCGCAGGCGGCACGCGACGGACTCGTGGAGGCGTCGGGCGCGCTTCGCACGGTCGCGGTGTCACTTACCAAGATCGCGAACGATGTGCGCTGGATGGGGTCCGGCCCGCTGACCGGTCTGGGAGAAATCCGCCTTCCCGATCTGCAGCCGGGCAGTTCCATCATGCCGGGGAAGGTCAATCCGGTTCTCCCGGAAGCGGTTACGCAGGTGGCCGCGCAGGTGGTCGGCAACGATGCCGCAATCGCGTGGGGCGGTGCGGGTGGCGCGTTCGAACTCAACGTCTACATCCCGGTGATGGCCCGCAACCTGCTCGAGTCGATCCGCCTGCTCGCCAACGTCTCCCGGTTGTTTGCCGACCGCTGCATCGAAGGACTCACCGCCAACGTCGAGCGTCTGCGCACCCTCGCCGAGTCGTCACCGTCGATCGTGACGCCGCTCAACTCCGCGATCGGGTACGAGGAGGCCGCGGCTGTGGCGAAGGAGGCACTGAAGGAAGGCAAAACCATCCGCCAAGCCGTGGTGGACCGCGGCCTGATCGGTGAGAGCCTCAGCGAGGAAGAACTCGACCGCCGCCTCGACGTCCTCGCGATGGCGCGCGTCGAACGCGAGAACTGACCCCGCCGGCGCGGGCGCGCGTCATTCCTGGACGACTTCGGTGGCACCGTCGATGTAGGTGATGTAGCCGAACTGGAAATTGCTGCGGAACCCTCCGGGAACGACTTCCTCGTCGCTGATGGGGAAGCCGAGTACGCCGCCCGCGCCGCCGTCTGCCTCCCACGCGACACGGATCTCGCCCCACACGATGTGGGCATCGGTGTCCGGGCTCCAGGCGATGATTCCGCCGTCGAACTCGGCGACGTAGCCGTCACCGACCTCCTCCTGGTTACCGGTCGCATTGCCGAGCGGACTCTCCGCGCCTCCGACCTCCATGTACTTCGCGAGGATCGGTCCGCTGAGTTCGACCTCCTCGCCGTTCGGTCCGGGCACGGCGCTCGACTGGTCGGCGGCCGGTTCGGACGGTTCGCCGGAACCGGTGCTCTCGGCATCCTCGCCGGCGGTGATCGACTCGACCGCGCTCTGCGCCTGCGACCCGACGCTTTCGGCTGCGGATCCGACGGCACTGGTCGCGCTCCCGACCACGTCCGATGCGGAGTTGTCGTCCCCGCAACCGACGGCTACCAGTCCGACGGCAGCAACTGCCGCAGCGATGGACGCACTTCGTCGTGGAATTCTCATGGCGTCGCTCCTCGAAGGCTCGCAGCCCCGACACTCGGCACTGCCGGAAGTTCGGACTCACACCGAGTTCCAGGGTGCCCGATCCCGACGACGAAATTGGCATTTCCGCCGATTCGACGAGCGGTCCCGATCGACGACGCGAGGTCTCGGCTCCCACTAGGCTTCGACGCAACCCGACCCCGGATACCGGGACGCCGACGGATCTCGCGCCATCCGTACAAGGAGACACATGACCGAGAACAGCACGACAATCCCGACCTCCGGCGGCTCCATCGTCACGGTCCAGAGTTTCCTCGACGCGCTGGCGTCGGGGGAACTCGACACCGCGACGGATCTGCTCACCGACGACATCGCATGGCACAACACATCCCTCCCGACCGTGCGCGGCCGCACCCGGGTACGCGGAATGCTCCACGGAATGGCACGTCCGTGGGTCGGGTTCGAGGTCGTGACCCACCACATCGCGACGGACGGGGACGTCGTCCTCACCGAACGGACCGACATCTTCCGATTGGGGCCGGTCGAGATCGGTTTCTGGGTGTGCGGCACCTTCCATCTGCGCGACGGACGGATCGCCGTGTGGGACGACCACTTCTCCCCCGGCAACATGGCGCTGGGAGCACTCCGCGGGCTTGTCCGTGCTGCGGCCGGTCGCCGGGCGGTCGCGGCATAGAATTCTGCGGTCATCGAACCGGTCGGTGACAGGCCGACAAGGAGCAGTGCCATGACCGACGCCGAGTACACCCCGGGTTTCGCAGCGGGACTCGAGATCCGGCGCGAAGTGATGGGAGACGACTTCGTCGAGCGGGCCTTCGGCCGCGCTCGCGGCACCGACTCGGAGGAGATGCAGGAGTTCGTCACAGAACACGCGTGGGGCGCGGTGTGGTCGCGGCCCGGTCTGGATCGACGTAGCCGCAGCCTGCTCAACCTCGGCATGCTCATCGCCCTGCGCGCGGAGAACGAGTTGCGCGGGCACGTTCGCGGCGCCCTGCGCAACGGCCTGTCCCGCACCGAGATCGTCGAATCGGTCATCCACTGCAGCGCGTACTGCGGCGCTCCCGCGGGATTGGCCGCGATGCGCGTGGTCCAAGAAGTCCTCGAAGCCGAATTGGGACCGCTGACCGACACCGACACCGACACCGACGAGACCCGATAGCCGGATGCCCCGTTCCCTCGGCAGGAGGAAACGGGGCATCGGGCCGGTCACCTGTGCGGTGCGCCGCAGGGCCACCGCACGCCGTCTTCACACTCCCGGCGCGAACTCCTCGAGCATGTCGGTCACGAGTGCCGCGATCGGCGACCGCTCGCTGCGTGTCAGGGTGACGTGCGCGAACAGCGGGTGACCCTTGAGCTTTTCGATGACCGCGGCGACACCGTCGTGCCGTCCCACACGGAGGTTGTCGCGCTGGCCGACGTCGTGGGTGAGCACGACGCGTGATCCCGCCCCCAGCCGCGACAGCACCGTCAGCAGAACGTTGCGTTCGAGGGACTGGGCCTCGTCCACGATCACGAACGAGTCGTGCAGCGACCTGCCGCGGATGTGCGTCAGGGGAAGCACTTCCAGCATGCCGCGGCTGATGACCTCGTCCATCACCGCGGGGCTCGCGAGACCTTCGAGGGTGTCGAACACCGCCTGACCCCACGGGTTCATCTTCTCCGCTTCCGATCCCGGCAGGTACCCCAACTCCTGGCCGCCCACGGCGTACAGCGGCCGGAACACCACCACCTTGCGGTGCGAGCGACGCTCGAGCACCGCGTCGAGGCCTGCGGTCAGCGCGAGCGCGGACTTCCCGGTGCCCGCCTTGCCGCCGAGCGAGACGATGCCGATGGACTCGTCCAGCAGCAGGTCCAGCGCGACCCGCTGTTCCGCGGAACGCCCGTGCAACCCGAATGCCTCCCGGTCGCCGCGCACCAACTGGACCCGCTTGTCCGCCGTCACCCTGCCCAGCGCACTCGACGAACCTCCCAGAAGACGAATTCCCGTGTGGCACGGCACGTCCCGAGCCTCATCGAGATCGACGACGCCCTCGGCGAACAACTCGTCGATCACCGTCCGATCCACGTCGAGTTCGGTCATACCGGTCCACCCCGACGGGACGACGTCCTGCGCGCGGTACTCGTCGGCCGTCAGCCCCACGGCACCGGCCTTGACGCGGAGCGGGATGTCCTTGCTGACCAGCGTCACCTCCCGGCCGTCACCCGCCAGATTGAGCGCGCACGCCAGGATCCGCGAATCGTTGGTGTCGGTGCGGAAGCCCGCGGGCAGGACCGCCTGATCGGTGTGGTTGAGCTCGACGTGCAGGGTTCCGCCGGACTCCCCGATGGGAATCGGCTGGTCGAGCCGGCCGTATCGCTGTCGCAGGTCGTCGAGCAGCCGGAGCGATTCGCGGGCGAACCATCCCAGTTCGTGATGGTGACGTTTCCCCTCGAGTTCGCCGATCACGACGAGTGGAAGCACCACTTCGTGCTCGGCGAACCGGGTGACCGCCCAGGGATCGGAAAGCAACACCGATGTGTCCAGCACGTAGGTACGAACGAGGGGTTTCGTCGCTGGGGACGCACTCGGGCGTTCGGAGCGGGGGGAGACGGAGCGTGTTGCGTTCACGTGAGGCTCCTCGGTCTGCACGGCACCGCGGCAGACGTCGTTCGGTGGGCCGGTAGTCCCTGGTGTCGTCACGACCACGAGAGCCTGGTGCCGGCCCCCTCGCTCGGACTGTGTCAGCCACACGATCAGGGACCTCCCGCGTACCCGGCACCTGCGCCGACTACACCCCCGACGCTAAACCCGACACGCCCCCTCCGCCGGGTAGCGGAGGGGGCGTGTCGATGAAAATTACGTTAACGCGGAACCGGTCAGACGAGCTTCCAGTCTTCGAGTCCCTGGTACAGCGGCAGATCCTGCGCGAGCTTGCTCACGCGAGCCCGCAGCGCGTCCTTGTCCGCGTCGCCGACGAGCGTCTGCGCGATGATGTCGGCAACCTCGGTGAACTGCGCGTCGCCGAAGCCCCGGGTCGCGAGCGCGGGGGTTCCGATGCGCAGGCCGGACGTGACCATCGGGGGCCGCGGGTCGAACGGCACGGCGTTCCGGTTGACGGTGATGCCGACCTCGTGGAGGAGGTCCTCACCCTGCTGGCCGTCGAGCTGCGAGTTCCGCAGGTCCACGAGCACCAGATGCACGTCGGTGCCTCCGGTGAGCACGGAGATGCCCTTGTCGGCGACGTCGGGCTGCGACAGGCGGTCGGCCAGGATCCGCGCGCCGGACAGGGTGCGCTGCTGGCGGTCCTTGAACTCGTCGCTCGCGGCGATCTTCAAGGAGACGGCCTTCGCGGCGATGGCGTGCATGAGCGGTCCGCCCTGCTGGCCGGGGAACACCGCGGAGTTGAGCTTCTTGGCCCACTCCTTCTTTGCGAGGATCAGGCCCGAGCGCGGACCGCCGAGCGTCTTGTGCACGGTCGTGGAGACGACGTCCGCGTAGGGCACGGGCGACGGGTGCAGGCCTGCGGCGACCAGTCCCGCGAAGTGCGCCATGTCCACCCACAGGTAGGCACCGACCTCGTCGGCGATCGCGCGGAACGCAGCGAAGTCTTCGTGGCGGGGGTAGGCGGACCAGCCGGCGACGATGACCTTCGGCTTTTCGCGCAGGGCGATGTCGCGCACCTCGTCCATGTCGATGCGGTGGTCTTCCTTGCTGACCCCGTAGGACGCGACGTCGTACAGCTTGCCGGAGAAGTTCAGCTTCATGCCGTGCGTGAGGTGACCGCCGTGCGCGAGGTCGAGCCCGAGCAGCTTCTCTCCGGGGTTCATCAGGGCCATGAGCACCGCGGCGTTGGCCTGGGCGCCCGAGTGGGGCTGCACGTTGGCGAATTCCGCACCGAAGAGTTCCTTGGCGCGGTTGCGGGCGAGGTCTTCGATGATGTCGACGTTCTCGCAGCCACCGTAATAGCGCCGGCCGGGGTAGCCCTCGGCGTACTTGTTGGTCAGGACGCTGCCCTGAGCCTGCAGGACGGCGCGCGGCACGAAGTTCTCCGACGCGATCATCTCGAGGGTGTCGCGCTGGCGCGACAACTCCCCTGCCATGGCCTCGGCGACCTCGGGATCGAGGTCGGCGAGTGCGGCGGTGTTCATGTCGTTGCCGGGCACAGCGGTCATCGAGAATTCTCCAAGCGAAGGGCGGCAGGATACGTATTCCAGTCTACGAACCCCGTCGACCCCGTCGGACGGCGGACCCCGGTCGAGACGCAGGTCACCGCAGGCTGCTGGGCACGAGAGGTTCGTCGAGAAGCCGGCGGAACCGCTCGGCACGGTCCGCTCCGGCAGGAGCCCGGTCGAGCCACCCGCCCAGCAGGCGGTATCCCTCGACATACGTACTGATGTAGGCACGCCACAACGGAGACGACAGGAATCGCAGCGCCTGCCGGGCACGTTGCGGGCTCGACAGCGACCAGCGCTCGAGGAACCCGGCGACCTCGTCGACGTCGCGGCCACGGTCGTGCAGGAGAAGCGCCGCGTCCTGCCGCACCGACAGCAGGCCCGCCGACGCGTCGTGCAGTTGTTCCGCGAGTTCGCCGTCGAACCGAAGGCCGAGATCGGCGTAGATGTCCTGCGCCCACTTGCCCCAGCCCGGTCCGACGATCGCGTCGAGCGCGAGGTCGGCGAGACCTTCTGCCATCAGGCACTGAGGGGTGTTGACGAGGAACAGCGTCTGCTCGGCCTGGCCGGCCGCGACGAGTCCGGCCTCCTTGCGGCAGTGCTCGGTGTGGTGCCCCGGGTACGACTCGTGGGCGATCAGGTGCGGCAGGTGCGGCATATGTTGCTCGAGGTCGGAGTTGATCGCCACCCGCGACCGGTAGTCGCCGAGGTAGTAGTTGAATCCGGACCACGGCTTGTCGCCGACGACCTCGTACTCGACTCGTTCGGTGTCGGGCAGGGGATACACCGCGCGCACCTTCTCGCGCAGCGCACCGGAGAAAGCCTCCACACACTCTGCGAGGCGATCGGCGGGCACCACCTCGGATGCGCGGTGTGCCTGGAGACGTTCGGCCAGCGGCCCCGGGCCGGGGAGAAGGGCGTCGAGGCGCCGGTGCGCGTCGCGATAGTCGTCCTCGTTGCCGGGGGCGATCCGCACGTCGAAGTACGCCTCGACTTCGTCGACGAATCCGATGTCCTCACCTGCGAACTTGCGGGCGGAACACTCCATCGCGCGCAGGTGCACCTCGAGAAATCGGGTGCGCTCCTCCGGCAACGATGCCGACGGAAGTTCCTCGCGCAGACGACGTGCCGTGTGGGATAGGTCACGGGGATCGGGCCGGGGGGCGTTCTCGATCCGCCGGCGCAGTTCCGGATTCCCGGTATACGCATCGACGAATCCCTCCTCGAGGCGGTCGAAAGACAGCCCCAGCAGCAGGTATTCGGTAACGACGTCGTCCGTTCGCATAACGTGCAACCCTAGTCCCCCACTCGTCCTCCGGAGGCGGTCCGGGGCGCACGACGGGACCCCGACGAGGCATCGCGCTGTGTCTGCGAGCACAATTCGTTCCATGGACATGCATCGCCGCTCCTGCTCCGTGGGAGGTACCGACGAGTCACCCGTCGTCGAGGGACGGTGCCGATGGCTCGCCTGAGCGAACCCAGCCCCTACATCGAGTTCGATCGGAAGCAGTGGCGCACACTGCGGAAGTCGACGCCGCTCGTCCTCACCGAGGACGAATTGATCGGGCTCCGGGGACTCGGCGAGCAGATCGACCTCGCCGAGGTCGCGGAGGTGTATCTTCCCCTCGCCCGCCTGATCCATTTGCAGGTGGCCGCGCGTCAGCGGCTGTTCGCCGCGACCGCCACCTTCCTCGGAGAGAAGCACCCGGACCAGCAGGTGCCCTTCGTGATCGGTGTTGCGGGATCGGTCGCGGTGGGCAAGTCCACCACCGCGCGCGTGCTGCAGGCGCTGCTCGCGCGCTGGGAACACCATCCGCGGGTGGACCTGGTGACCACCGACGGATTCCTGTATTCGTCGAAAGAACTGATGCGGCGCAACATCATGCACCGCAAGGGCTTTCCCGAGAGCTACGACCGGCGCAAACTCCTTCGGTTCGTCACCGAGGTCAAATCCGGTGCCGAGGAAGTCACGGCGCCGATCTATTCACACATCTCGTACGACATCATTCCCGGCCAGTACCACATCGTCCGGCAGCCCGACATCCTCATCATCGAGGGCCTCAACGTGCTGCAGACCGGGCCCCGGCTGATGGTCTCCGACCTCTTCGACTTCTCGATCTATGTCGACGCCCGCCTCGAAGACATCGAACAGTGGTACGTAGAGCGGTTTCTCGCGCTCCGGAAGACGTCGTTCGCCGATCCCCAGGCGCACTTCCACCACTACGCGAACTTCTCCGATCGCGATGCGATCAGCGCCGCGAAAGAGATCTGGCACTCGATCAATCTGCCGAACCTGGTGGAGAACATTCTGCCGACCCGTCCCCGCGCGACGCTGGTGCTGCGCAAGGATTCCGACCACTCGATCAACAGGCTGCGACTGCGCAAGCTGTGACGGCCGGGGGCGCGGACTCAGATGCCGAAGCGCCGGTGCCGGGCCGCGTAGTCGCGCAGTGCGCGAAGGAAATCGACGCGCCGGAACTCCGGCCAGTACGCCTCGGTGAACCAGATCTCGGAATAGGCGCTCTGCCACAGCAGGAAGCCCGAGAGGCGCTGCTCCCCCGAGGTGCGGATGACGAGATCGGGATCGGGTTGCCCGGAGGTGTAGAGGTGGTCGTCGACAGCTTCGACGGTCACCGATTCGATGAGATCGGTGCCGGTGAGACCCTCGGCATTCTTCGTGCGCAGCAGAGACTGCACTGCGTCCACGATCTCCTGCCGGCCGCCGTATCCGACGGCCACGTTGACATGCGTCCCGGTGCGTCCAGCGGTGCTCGCGGCCGCGTCGCGAAGCCTCTTCGCGTGGTCCTCCGGCAGCAGATCGGGCGCCCCGACGATCTTCACGCTCCAGTTCTGGCCCGGCGCCGAGATCTCCTCGACGACGTCGGCGATGATTTCCAGAAGGACGTCGAGTTCTTCCGGGTCGCGGCGCAGGTTCTCGGTCGAAAGCAGGTAGATCGTCGCCGTGTCGATCCCGGCCGCGTCACACCAGCCGAGTAGTTCGGCGATCTTCTTCGCGCCTTCACGGTGACCGTGGCTGACATCGGTGAACCCGTTCTCCCGGGCCCACCGGCGGTTCCCGTCGCACATCACCGCGACATGACACGGGCGCTGTGCGCCCTCCAGTTGCCTGAGCAACCGGCGCTCGTAGAGTCGGTACAACACGCCTCGAGCGCTCACCCCGTCATCACCACGTGGGTCACATTACGCCCACCCGAGTGACGGGTCGCGGCGGTGGTCACACTGCCGGTCGCGACGCTTCCACAGGCGGTATCGTGACCTCGAACTCGACCTACGGCACCGTAGGTTACCTGCGAGTCGAGAAGGTGGGGCGTCCTCATGACGGCTTTCGGCATCGAAGAACTGCCGGTCAAACCCCGTATGCGGGGATGGATTCACCTGTGGGCTTTCACGATCGCCGTGGTCGCAGGGATCACCCTCGTCCTCGCGTCGGTCTTCCTCGCCGATCGGCCGGACGCGGTGTGGCCGACCGCGATCTACAGCGCTACGGTCTGCGGCGTCTTCGGAGTGAGCGCGCTCTATCACCGGGTCCATTGGACCGATCCCGGCGCGCGCATGTGGATGAAGCGAGCCGACCACTCGATGATCTTCGTCTTCATCGCCGGGAGTTACACGCCGTTCGCCGTGCTGGCGTTGCCCGCCGAGACCGGCCGGACCCTCCTCGTCGTGGTGTGGGCGGGAGCGCTCGCGGGCGTGGCACTGAAGATGCTCTGGCCCACCGCGCCCCGATGGGTCGGCGTTCCCCTCTACCTGCTGCTCGGCTGGGCCATCGTGCCGGTCGCGGGCGACCTGGTCGACGAGGCGGGACTGGTGCCGATGCTGCTCCTGCTGGCAGGCGGTCTGCTCTACAGCGCAGGAGCCGTTCTCTATGCGACGAAATGGCCGGATCCCTGGCCCTCGACGTTCGGGTATCACGAGTTCTTCCATGCCGCGACGGTGCTCGCCGCGCTCTGTCATGCCGTCGCGGTGTGGCTCGTCGTGTTCGGCTGAGCGCTCCCGCTGGGCTCACGTGTCACATCTCACAGCAGGCGCCCCACAAGTCACAGATTTGTACACTCGCGAACAATGTCTATGCCGAACCTGCCCGGCTGGAGCCTGGCCTTCGAACTGACCGAGACCAACCGCGAGTGGCTCATCGAACGCCCGTTGGCGATCGTAAGCTACATCGTCGCGGCGATCGTGCTCCGCTTCGTGTTGCACCGCCTGATCGACCGGATGACCAAGCCTCGCGACCCCTCGAAGGGGCCACGGCTCTCGATCCTCAAGCCGCTGCAGCAACGCGCAGGCAAGGCCGTCGGCGACCCGCACGCGCGCGAACGCCGGACGCAGCGCGCGCAGACCATCGGCTCGGTCTTCAAATCGGGTGTGTCGATCATCGTGCTGGTCTGGGCGGTGTTGCAGACGCTCGACAGTCTCGGCTTCAACGTCGCACCGTTCATCGCCTCCGCCGGCATCGCGGGCGTTGCGCTCGGTTTCGGTGCACAGAACCTGGTCCGCGACTTCATCTCCGGAATGTTCATGCTTCTCGAGGACCAGTACGGCGTGGGCGACGTGGTGGACGTGGGCGACGCCGTGGGCACGGTGGAATCGGTGGGTCTGCGTGTGACCACGATCCGCGACATCGACGGCACCCTGTGGTTCTGCCGCAACGGCGAAATCCTCAGGGTCGGCAACATGAGCCAGGGACACGCGGTCGCCGTGGTCGACATCCCGATCGCGCCGACGGCCAACGTGCACCGGGCCTGTCAGGTGGCGCTGCGTGCGGTGCTCGACCGGGTCGAGGGCGACGACATCGTGGCCGACGTGCTCGACAAGCCCGAATTGCTCGGGGTCAACTCTGTGAGCGCCGGTGTCGTGACGCTGCGGCTGACGGTGCGGGTGCGTGCCGGCAAGCAGTGGGGCGTACGTCGCTCGCTCACCCGTGCCGTACTCGAGGCGTTCGATAAGGAGGACATCGACTCGGCGTCGGTGATGCTCACGCCCGCACACACCTGACCGGCGACGCGCGGGTGCGCATCGCCGGCCGGGGTGGGACAACCGGGGTCAGGCGTCGACGGCCTGCTTCCGTGCGGCCGACCGCGCCCGCACGGCGTCGATCACGACGACGCACACGAGCGAGGCCGCACCCCAGATGGCGAAGGTGACGAGGTGGCTTCCGACCGTGTCGCCGCCGAAGTAGAGAATCGACCGGACGGACTCCACGGCGGCCGGCATCGGCAGCACCGCGTGCAGCGTCGTGAAGATCTCCGGCGTCATGTACACCGACAGCGCACCGTTGGACGCGGGGACACCCAGGAACATGAGGATGGCTACCGCCGGGAGCACCGCCAGCAGCCCGAACAGTCGAGCCGGAACCGCGGTGAACAGCGCCGTCGAGAAGATCGCGACGATACCCGTGGCGAACAGCTGCCAGAAGTGGCCGTCGACGGCTCCCACGATCGGGTCGGCAATGACCCAGATGACAGCCGACATGAACACCGACCATCCGGCGGCGATGGGCAGAAGCCGACGCAGGCGCATCGCCGCGGGCTGTGCGCTGCTCGCCACCACGACGAGCATGAACCCGGACATGATCCAGCCCATCGCGACGTAGAGCGTCACCGTCCCCATGGAGTCGGCACCCGGCAGCGGCGCGAGGTTCTCGACGGTGAGCGGCATCTGGGAACCGGCGGCCACCTGACCGAAGACCGTCGTCACGACCTGCTGCTGACTCACACCCGCGGCTTCGTTGGTGACGAGGGTCGCGGTGGGCGACGTCGCGGACGGGAGGACGTAGGCGGCGATGGCCGTCCGGTCCTGGACGGCGGCGCGCGCTGCGTCCACCGAGTCGGATGCCTTGAGGGCGAACAGGCCGGTCATGTTCTCTTCCAGACCCGCAACCACCTGCTCGGCCTGCTCGGTGGTCGCGGCCACCACCGTTACGGGCATGTCGCGCGGAGCCGGCTGGTACATCGCACCCAGCATGAACGAGAGCATCATCACGACCATGCCCAGCGGGAAGAACGCCAGCGTCACATAGCGGACGCGGTTGCTGGCCGGACGCGGTCCGGCGGTCAGCGACGGCAGCGTGATCTCGGGGTCGCCCGCGTCAGGGTTGCGACGACGCTTCAGCGCGTCGACGCCCACGGTCGCGACGAGCGCGAGTAGGGCTCCGACGGCGAGAACCAGCAAGTGACCGCCGAGGCCGTCACCTCCGAAGTACAGGGCCGAACGCAGCGCTTCACCGGTGGCCGCGGTCGGCAGGAAACCGTGCAGCGTCGCGTACAGCCCCGGCAGCGCATGCACCGACATGCCCATGTTGGATGCCGGAACGCCGAGGACCATCAGGAACAACATGCCGGCGATGACGGCCATCGGTCCGAGGATGCGGGTGAGGAACAACTGCACCGCACCGACCGCGAAGACGGACAGCCACGAGATGCCCAGGACTGCGGCGGTGTTGCCCTCGACCGCGCCGAGGACCGGGCCGGCCACGAGCCACACGAGGAAGGCGATGAGGGCGGACCATCCCGCGAGCAACGGGACCACACGTCGGATCCGCAGGAGTTCCGGAGAGTTCGACAGCATGACGCTCAACGGCATGTAGCCCGCGAGCATGAGTGCGGTGGCCATGAACATCGCCGCCAGTCCGGCGGTGTCGTGCGCAGGCAGCGGAGCGAGATCCTCCACCACGAGATCGAGGCCCTGTCCCAGCACCGGCGGCGCGAGCAGGCCGCTGACCATGGAGGACTGCGAGGCACCGGCGGCACCGGCCGTGTACACCGTCGCGGTGCCGTTCTCGGCGAGTGCCACCGCACCCGACACCTCACGGGCGAGGACGAGATCGCGAGCGGCGTCGGCGCCGGAGACGACACGGACGTCCACAGCGTCGGGGTCGGCGTCCTCGAGGGCGCGAGCGAACTGCTCCGCTTGCTGGGCCGGCCCGGCCACGGCGATCGGCATGTTGTTGGGGGCAGGCGAGTGCATCGCGGCCAGGTAGCCCGTGATCATCATCGAGACCATCACGAACGGCAGCAGGATCATCGCGACGTAGCGGCCGATGTGTTCCTTGCGAGCACGTGCGAGGTCGGCCTCGTCGGCGTCACCTCCCGGCGGGCCGCTCTTCTCGGGCGCGAGTGTGTCGGTCAATTCGTATCTCCTCGGGTGTCCGGGCTGACGCGGCTCCCGGTGTGCTCCAGAAATACGCTGCCCGACTTAAAAAGTTACGCGGCATGTCTTAAACTCGACAAGCCGAACGTTGGTGACCTTCGTCCCATCGGCACTGGGCACACTGGTGACCCGACACAGAAAGGCGGCGGCAACGACCGTGGGCACATACGGCGACCAGGCACGACAGGCGCTCCTCGATTCGGCCGAGGAACTCTTCGCCACGTTCGGAGTGGACGCGGTGTCGAACCGGCGCATCGCCGAGCACGCCGGCAACGCGAACCATTCCGCCGTCAGCTACCACTTCGGCAGTCGCGACGCTCTCGTGCGCGCGACGATGATGCGGTATTCGGAGGACGCGCGACGTCGGCGGCGGGAACTCGTCGAGTTGCTCGGTCCGGAGCCGGGACTACGAGACCTGTTGAGCTGCCTCATCGTTCCGTTGACGGACCAGCTGGCTTCGCTTCCCTCCCCGAGTTGGCGAGCGCGATTTCTCCGGCAACTGCGCACGGTGCCCTCCATGGTCGCGACCGTGGCCGCGAACACGACGGCGGACCCGGACATCGTCCACCTCATCGGCCGGGCGCGTGCGACCGTGTCGGATCTTCCCGCGTCGGTCATCACCGGCCGGTCGTGGCTTCTCGGGCACATGGTGATCGACGCGTGCGCCGAGTACGAAGAACGTCTCGAGCGCGAATCCGTCGAGCCGAACTGGACCGGCTTCGCCTACTTCCTCGTCGACGCGTGCGCGGGCATGCTCGAGGCACCCGTGACCAGCGAAGGCGACTTCCTCGGCTCCCGGGCCGAGTCCACCTGGGCATGACGAGCGCGTCGCGCGTCGTTCACGAGGCCGCGAGTACGTCCAGGAGATCGGGCACCGACGTCACCGGACGGTCGCACACGAACCCCCGGCACACGTAGGCGGTGGGTACGCCGTCGACGAGCGGCCTGTCCACGAGCAGCGGTGACGAGCCCGGATCACCGCCCACGACGATCGCGCCACCGGGTGCGGCGTGCCGTGCGGCCCGCAGGAGGTCGCCGCCGCCGGTGACGGCGATCTGGAGAGGCCCTCGAACGGCCGCCTCCGCCACGGTCAGCCAATGGCCCGCCGACCGGGGGGCACGCTCGAGCAGTATCGACGCGGCGGCCAGGGACGCATGGGCAGCGGTGGCGTACCGGCCGTCACCGTCCTCGAGTGCCGACATCGACAGCAACGCCTCGGCGATCAGCGACGCGCCCGCCGGAGTCGCGCCGTCCATCGGATCTCGCGGCCGCGCGACGAGTGTCGTGGCGTCGTGTGCGGTGTCGAACCAGCTACCCGATTTCTCCTGGTCGGCGAAGGCGGCCAGAGCAGTATCGGCGAGCCCGCGGGCGGGAGCGAGCCAGCTCGCATCGCCGGTTGCCTGGTGCAGCGCGACGAGCGCGGTGACGAATGCTCCGTAATCCTCGAGCACCCCGGCAGGCTCACCCACCACCCCACCGAGCGATGCCCGTCGCAGACGGCCGTCCACCAGGTGCCGGTCCAGCAGCGTCCGGGCGCACGTCGCGGCGGCCTCGATCCACTCGGTGACGCCGAAGGCCACTCCCGCCTCGGCGAGCGCGGTGACGGCGAAACCGTTCCAGACGGTGACGACCTTGTCGTCGCGGGCTGGTTGCGGCCTGGTCTGCCTCGACAGGAACAGCCGTTCGCGCACCCGCGCGAACCGCTCCGCGTCGTCGGGATCGTCGCGCAACTGCAGCACGGAGGTGCCGGCTTCGAAGGTTCCCTCCCGAGTCACGGAGAAGACGTGCGCCGCCCAGGCGCCGTCGTCCGGCCCGAGCACCTCGGCGAGCTGCGCGGGTGCCCACGCGTAGGTGAGGCCTTCGATGCCGTCGGTGTCGGCGTCGAGCGCCGAGGCGAAGCCGCCTTCGGCGGTCAGCAGGTCGCGCAGGAGAAAGGTGGCGGTCTCCTCCGCTACCCGCCGGAAGAGCACCGCACCGGTAACCCGGGCGAGATGGGCGTAGAACCGCAGCAGCAGCGCGTTGTCGTAGAGCATCTTCTCGAAGTGCGGCACCACCCAGCCGGCGTCGACGCTGTAGCGCGCGAATCCGCCCCCGAGCTGGTCGTAGATACCGCCGCGCGCCATCGCCTCCGCGGTACGGGAGACGAGATCGAGCGTGTCGGTGCGGCGCGTGCGCTCGTACCCGCGCAGGAGACCTTCGAGCAGATTCGACGGCGGAAACTTCGGCGCTCCCCCGAATCCGCCGTGTTCGCGGTCCTCGTCACGCGCGACCGCCGACACGGCGGCGTCGAGCAGTGCGGCGTCGACTCTGCCCGCGCCGGGCGGTAGTCCACCGCTGCTGCGCTGCAACTCCCCGACGATCGCGGCCGCGGCCTTTCCGACGTCGTCGCGTCGCTGGTGCCACGTGTCGGTGATCGCGTGGAGCAGCTGCTGGAAGGACGGCATCCCCCCGCGCGGCGTGCTCGGGTAGTAGGTGCCGCAATAGAACGGCGCACCGTCGGGAGTGAGAAAGCACGTCATCGGCCATCCGCCCTGCCCGGTGGTCGCGACGGTCGCGTTCATGTAGATCGCGTCGAGGTCGGGACGTTCCTCCCGGTCGACCTTGACGCACACGAAGTGCTCGTTCATGACCGCAGCGGTCGCCTCGTCCTCGAAGGACTCGTGCGCCATGACGTGACACCAGTGGCACGCGGCGTAGCCGATGGACAGGAGTATCGGCACGTCGCGCTCACGCGCTTCCGCGAGTGCCGCCTCGCCCCACTCGTGCCAGTCGACCGGGTTACCGGCGTGCTGCCGCAGGTAGGGACTCAGTGAATCCGCAAGGAGATTCGCCATTCCCCCACGTTACGTCGAAGCGCGGGCGACGACGTCAGTTCGACGCGGTGGGAGGCGTGCGATCCGGATCCGCCGGCGACTCCGTCTTTCCGAGCTCGACGGCGGTGGCTCCCGTCGTGGTGGACGGAGATGCCGCATCGCCGGCCTGCACGACGCCCGGCAGGGTGCCGTCGTCCACCAGCTGGTCGGGCTCGGGATTCTCCGGCTCGAAGGTCTCGGGCAGCTTGCCGAGACGCTTGTTCATGTTCCAGATCAGCAGGGCCGTCGCGATCAGCAGCACCACGACCAGCGCGAGACCGAAAGGCGACGCCTTGCCGAACTCGGGACCGGTCGGGTCCTGTGCCAGGACCGCGACCGCCAGCGTGTCTACCGTCATTTCACCCGTCCGTCCTCGATGCCCGCGAACAGATCCGTCTCGGGAATCTGCGTGACCACGCGGGTCTTGGCCAACTCGAACTCCTCCGTCGGCCAGACCTTCTGCTGGATGTCCAACGGCACCGCGAAGAAGGAGCCGTTGGGATCGATCTGCGTGGCGTGTGCCCGCAGCGCATCGTCACGCTGCGGGAAGTAGTCACCACAGGTTATCTGGGTTGTCACCCGGGCCATGAGGTCGCCCTGCTCGGTCTTCCACCGGCTGAGCCATTCGTCCATCGGGAACTTCTCGCCGCGACGCACGTACTCGTCGCGGAAGAGCTCGATCCGCTTGCGGATGAAGCCGTGCGAGTAGTAGAGCTTGGCCACTTCCCACGGCTCACCGAGTTCGGGATGGAACTCGGGGTCCGCTGCGGCGTCGAACGCGGCGACCGACACCTCGTGGCACCGGATGTGGTCCGGGTGCGGGTAGCCGCCGTTCTCGTCGTAGGTGGTCATCACGTGGGGCCGGAACTCGCGGATGACCTTGACGAGCCTGCGTACCGGTTCGTCGAGCGGGATCGCCGCGAAGCTGCCTTCGGGCACCGGGGGCTTGGGGTCTCCCTCGGGCAGCCCGGAGTCGACGAAGCCGAGCCAGAGTTGCTGAACGCCCAGGATGCGGGCGGCTTCGGCCATCTCCTCGCGTCGCACTTCGCTCATCCGGTCGCGGACGCCCGCGACGTCCATCGCCGGATTGAGGATGTCACCGCGTTCGCCGCCAGTGAGCGTGACGACGAGAACATCGTGACCCTCTGCCGCATAACGCGCCATCGTGGCCGCACCCTTGCTCGACTCGTCATCGGGATGGGCATGCACGGCCATGAGCCGTAGTCCGCTCACGTGTTTTCCTCCACCTCACGTCTTGTGCATGGTCGTGACCGCACCGGCGACCGCCTCGCGGGCCTTTCGGGTCCTTCCCCTATAGTTCCACCTGATAATCCCTCCGTCAGCCGTGACCCCGCGGCACCGCCCGCCCGCCTGCACGGGCTCGAAGGCAAAGTGATGAGCAACACCACCACGACCGACCGTTACCCCTCCGATCGCTACCCCTCGAAGAAGGGGTCGATGCGGGGCAGACGCTGGGGCTTCACCGCGGCGGGTCTCGTCGCGGGCCTGCTGCTCGCGTTCGTGTTGTTCCAGAACAACTCGGCGCCGATCGAGTCGGAGATCGTGGCGTTCGATGTCGTCGACGATCACGCCATCGACGTGCAACTCAAGGTCACCCGCGACGATCCCACGCAAGACGCGGTGTGCGTCATCCGCGCGCGGTCGAAAGACGGCAGCGAGACGGGCCGGCGCGAGGTTCTGATCCCCGCATCCGATTCCCCCACCGTCGTCCTCACGTCGCGGATCACCACCACGCAACGCCCCGGAATGGCCGACGAGTACGGCTGCAGCACGGACGCCCCGGACTACCTGCGCGCGCCCTGAGTTTCATCGCTCTCAGCAGCGGTTTTCCCGGCACCTCACCGCGATGGTGCTAGAATATCGGGATACACGGTTCCACCCATTGGGGCCGTGTATTGCTGCATAGAAGCACAGTGCGGCCCTGCTCACCTGCATACCAGGGGGGATTGCGGGGGTCGTGCTCGTAGTCGTTGCACGTGCACGACTTGTCCACGGAGCCGGGGGCTCCAACCCGAAGGAAGTGATCGAGATGACCGAGACCCAGGTGACCTGGCTGACCCAGGAGTCGTACGACCGACTCAAGGCCGAACTTGACCAGCTCATCGCCAATCGTCCCGTCATCGCGGCCGAGATCAACGAGCGTCGCGAAGAGGGTGACCTCAAGGAGAACGGCGGCTACCACGCGGCGCGCGAAGAGCAAGGCCAGCAGGAAGCCCGCATCCGTCAGCTCCAGGAGTTGCTCAGCGCCGCCAAGGTGGGAGTGGCACCGACTCAGTCCGGTGTCGCACTCCCCGGTTCGGTCGTCACCGTCTACTACGACGGTGACGAGACCGACACGGAAACGTTCCTGATCGCGACGCGCGAAGAAGGCGCCCGCAACGGCGACCTCGAGACCTACTCCCCCGGTTCGCCCATCGGTGGCGCGCTGATCTCGGCGAAGGTCGGCGAGACCCGCGAGTACACGCTGCCCAACGGCAACACCATGAAGGTGACGCTCGTCAGCGCGGAGCCGTACCAGGGCTGATCCCTGAGTCGCACAAAAAGGACCAGGCCGGATTTTCCGGCCTGGTCCTTGTCGTTTCCGGCGAACTGCCGACTCTCAGATGATGCGGCGTGCCTTCATATCCGGGAAGACCGCGCCGACGCGGACGACGTCTCCGGTGGTGGGTGCGTGCACCATCTGTCCTCCACCGATGTAGATCGCCACGTGTCCCGGACCGCCTGCCTGCCAGTTTCCGAACAGCAGGTCGCCCGGCTGCGCGAGTTGGAGCGGAATCTCGGTGCCGACGCGCCACTGCGTCTCGGATGTGCGCGGGAGCGTCATTCCGGTCGCCGCGAACACCGCGTGCGACGTCAGTCCCGAGCAGTCGAACCCGCCGCCCGACGGGCCGTGGATGTTGCCGCCGCCCCAGACGTACGGAAGGCCGAGGAACTTGAACGCGAGGTCGACGATGCGATTGCCGGTGTCGGTCGAGCCACCGATCCCCAGCCCCAGGAACGGCGAGAGCATGCGCGCGAAGACCGGTTCCGACGCGCGGATCTTCGCGACGTAGGGCTTGGTCTGATTTTCGTAGTCGGGATGCCCGGACGGCATACCCCCGGATCGGCGCACGGCGCCGACTCCCGCGTTGTAGGCGGCGAGCGTCAGGTCGAGGGTGTCGCCCTGGACGAGTCCGCGCCGCTTCCAGTCGTCGATGAGCTTGTAGTTGTCGCAGAGCAGGTTGCCCGAGGCCATCACGGGGTCGGCGATGCCGAGAATGTCGGCTCTGCCGTCGCCGTCGACATCTTTGCCGTATTGATCCCAGGTTCCGGGCATGAACTGCCCGGGCCCCTTGGCGCCCACCGGTGAGACGGGTGCGGTGGACCCGTACCGGAATCCGTTCTCCGCCGAGTAGAGCGCGGCCAGCACCGGTGCGGTGACACCGTCACAGAGCGCACCTGCCTTCTTCAGCCACGGAGCGAATACCGCGATCGCGCCGATCGGGGCGAGCGTCGTGCCGGGGAGGGTCGCCGGCATCGACGGGAGGGTGACCCCGCCGCCACCTCCGGGAGCCGCGGATCCCGTGCCCGGACCGGGATTCGGCGCGAGAGGCGGAGGCGGAAGCGGAAGGGACGGTGTCACTCCGAACGGCGTCGGCCGAGCGGCAGGCGGTGCCGGTACGAGTGGCGGCGCGGGTTCCAGTGCGGCTGCCGCCTCGGCGGGAAGGTGCGGCTCGATGGCCTCCGCGACCGACTGCGTTGCGTCTGCGACGGCCTGTTGCGCACTCTCCTGCATCGGCTCGGGCAGCGCGGCCACCAAGTCCTGAACACCTGTATCCGTTGCCGGAGCCGCAGCTTCGAAAGACTCGATTACCTGTGTGGCCTGGTCCTTTACTTCCGCTGGTATGTCGGCTCCCTGCACGAGTGCGCTTGCTGCCGTGGCCACCGCCACGATGACCGCAGACGGGTCGACTGACATCCACAACCCCCACATCCCGATGACCGAACACCCTCACCGTACTTGTGACGCCCGTCACCGGTACGAATACTGCTACTTCATATCACATATATTCGAGAACAGGTTTCAGTTTTGGGGCTGGTGAGATCACTGGGACGGGAGGGCTGAGAGTTACTCGTCCACGGAGGCGAAAAAGTCGGCCGCGTCGGCCCCGGTGAGGGCCTCGACGAGGTCCACCGCGTCCACCGGATCGTCGCCGAGCATCTCGAGCAGCACCTCGCGCTGCTCTTCCGTGACCACCTCCGCGCCGCCCGGCATCACGTGCAACTCGCCGGCAGGAAGGACCCGCGCGCACAGCAGCGTCCCGGCCGGGAGTTCGCCCGTGATCGTCGGCACGTGGACCTCGGTTACGGTGTCGCTCCGGGCATCTCGCAAGGCCATGCCCTCGCCTGGACGGACGTCGAGCACCTCGAACACCGACCGCGCGACACCGGTCCACCGCCGCGCCAGCTCCGCCTCGTCCTCGGGAAGAAGCACACCCCGGCGCTCGACGAAGTCCGCGAAAGCTCCCGCCTCATGGAGGAGTACGTCGTCGACCAACGGGTCGTGGACGGCATCGGCGACCGCGTTGTCGTCTCCGTATCCGGCGCGCGCCTCCGCCAGCGCGACCCGCTCGTCGGCCCACGACGGATCGAGCGCGTGCATGGTCGCCTTGACGTACAGCCATTCCGCCCGCTCCGAGAGCGGATGATCCGCCTTGCCGAGATGGCACACCTTGTACTTCCGGCCCGACCCGCACCAGCACCGGTCGTTGCGCCCCAGGCCTGGTCGCTCGACAGGCTGAAAGTGCTGGAGCACGTCGTAGAGCGGATGCTCGTCCCCGCCCGGAATCCGGGAGAGCAGCGACAGGCCGCGTACCGCGTCCCCCCGATCCGACGCATAGCGAGCCAGATCGAACAACGCGAGGTCGAACTCGCCGCCCTCGTCGGCGGACTTCTCGTACAGTCGCTCGGCGTCCGTGATCCGGCCGTCGGCCTCGGCCGCACGCGCGGCGAACCAGTACGCGGCAGCGGCCGATCGGCGGGGCGCATGATCGAGCAGCCACAACGCGGCTTGTTCGATGGACGCGGGAGCGAACTCCTCGCCGATCAACTCGTCCAGTACGGTCTCGGCGATCTCGGGGTCTGCCAGGACCGCGAACAAACCGGATTTGCCCTCTGCGAAACGTTCTTCGAGATCGGCATCGTCACCGGAGTCGATCGCGTCGACGAGCGATGCGAACAGAGCGACACCCGGGACCGCGTCGACGGGGATACCGAGCTGGTCGGCGTACTCGTCGAACATCGTCCTGCTGATGTACCCCTCGAAATCGAACCCTTCGGGAGCAACGAGGTCACCCGACCGCTCCAGACCGGCCGCTTCGATCGCCTCGGTCAACGGCGGGGCCGGTTCGGTGAACGCCGACGGGGTGTCGGCCAGCACCTGGAGAAGCTCGTCGTCGAGACTCGCGGCGGCGCCGTCGGCGCTCCGGCGTCCGAGGACGGCGAGCAGAGCGGGCACGGGAGTGGGATCGGCGACAACCGGCACCAGCGAGAGCCTGCCACCACCGGCGGTGAGCGCCACGAGATCACCCGGGGACCGGCCCGCGAACGTCCCGCGCGGAAACAGCAGGACTTCCGGCGGCAGCGGATCGTCGTAGGTCACGCCGCGCTCGGCGAGGCGGTCGCGTTGCTCGTCCACCGCGACGAGTTCGAAGTCGTCGTGCTCGGAGACGAGCAGCAGCAACGGTTCGACGTCGTCGACAGCGATGAGGTCACGGGTGATCTCGTCGGCCGAGAGCCGATGAGTGAAGACACGTCCTTCGAACAACGCATCGAGAGCCGCGAACCGGCCGTCGGGCAGAGACAGGACGAGGGGATGGGGGGGTAGCTCCTCGAGGTCCTGAACCAGGGCGTCGGCCTGGCCCAGACCCGCATCCTCGAGGTGCTCGGCCAGCTCTTCGGTAGCGAGGGGACCGTTCATCCTCAGTACCTCGAGAGCGGCGTGCATCAGGGCGTCTTCGGGGGCTGCACTGTCCGTCACGTTCGTGATCGTACGGGGTCGGCCACCTGGTCGGCGCCACGTCGGTATCGACGGCGAAAGGCGCCCCGAAGGGCGCCTTTCGTCGTGGTGATGCCGGGAGAAGCAGGATCAGCCGAGAGCCTGCTCGACGTCGGCCAGCAGGTCGGCGGCGTCTTCGATACCGACCGAGAGACGGACGAGATCGTCCGGAACCTCGAGCGCGGAACCGGCGGTCGACGCATGCGTCATCGCACCCGGGTGCTCGATGAGCGATTCCACCCCGCCGAGCGACTCGGCGAGCGTGAAGATCTCGGTGCGCTTGCAGAAGTCCAGGGCCGCCTGTCGGCCGCCGGCGAGTCGTACGGAGATCATGCCGCCGAAACGGCGCATCTGAGCGGCCGCGTACTCGTGACCCGGATGGTCGTCGAGACCGGGGTAGAGCACCTTGGTGACGGACTTGTGACCCGACAGCAGTTCGACGATCTTCTCCGCGTTGTCGCAGTGCCGCTCCATGCGGACGGCAAGGGTCTTGATGCCCCGCAGGGTCAGGAAGGCGTCGAACGGACCGGGCACCGCGCCCGCACCGTTCTGCAGGAATGCGAACGCGGTGTCGAGTTCCTCGTCGTTCGTGACCAGGGCGCCGCCGACCACATCGGAGTGACCGCCGATGTACTTGGTGGTCGAGTGGAGCACGACGTCGGCACCGAGCGTGAGCGGCTGCTGCAGGTACGGCGAGGCGAAGGTGTTGTCCACGACGAGCTTGGCGCCGCCCTCGTGTGCGACGCCGGCGAGAGCCTCGATGTCACCGATGTTGAGCAACGGGTTGGTCGGGGTCTCGAGCCACACCAGCTTCGTCTCGGGACGGAGTGCGGCCCGGACGCCGTCCGCGTCGTTGACGGAGACCGGCGTGTACTCGATGCCCCACTGCGTGAACACCTTGTCGATGAGCCGGAACGTGCCACCGTAGGCGTCGTTCGGGATCACGAGGTGGTCGCCGGGGCGCAGCACCGACCGCAGGAGGCAGTCGGTGGCGGCCATACCCGAGCCGAAAGCCCGCCCGTACGTGCCGCTTTCGAGCGCCGCCAGATTGGCTTCGAGGGGACGGCGGGTGGGGTTACCGGTGCGCGCGTACTCGAAACCGTTCCGCATCTCGCCGACGCCGTCCTGCGCGAAGGTCGACGACGCGTAGATGGGGACGTTGACGGCACCGGTCTGCGGGTCGGGTTCGAAGCCCGCATGGATGGCGCGGGTGGCGAAACCGTGCTGATTCTGATCGGTCATGAAGTATCTGTGTCCTATCGGCCTTGGGAGATGAATCCGAGGAGGTCGTGCCGCGTGATGACGCCGACGGGCTTGCCGTCGTCGATGACCATGAGCGCATCGGTGTCGCCGAACGCCTTCGTCGCGTCGGCAACGGACTCGCCGACGCCGATGTTGGGCAGCGGCGCACTCATGTGCTTCGCGACCGGGTCGGCGAGGTTCGCACGACCTTCGAAGACGGCGCTGAGCAATTCCCGCTCGCTGACGGACCCGGCGACCTCACCGGCGGTGACGGGCGGCTCCGCGCCGACGACGGGCATCTGGGACACGCCGTACTCACGGAGGATCTCGATCGCGTCGCGGACCGTCTCGGAGGGATGGGTGTGCACGAGATCGGGCAGGTCACCGGACTTGCCCCGCAGCACGTCGCCGACGGTGGAGGCGTCGGGCTTGCCGTCGAGCGGCGCGCGCAGGAAGCCGTAGCTGGCCATCCACTTGTCGTTGAAGATCTTCGCCAGGTAACCGCGACCGCCGTCGGGCAGCAGCACGACCACCACCGCGTCGGGGCCTTCCCGCTCGGCGACCTGCAGCGCGGCGACCATGGCCATGCCGCACGAGCCACCGACGAGCAGACCCTCTTCCCGGGCGAGCCGGCGAGTCATCTCGAACGAGTCCGCGTCGGAGACGGCGATGATCTCGTCGGGGATGGACGCGTCGTACGCGCTGGGCCAGAAGTCTTCGCCCACGCCCTCGACGAGGTAGGGGCGGCCGGTTCCGCCCGAGTACACCGAGCCCTCGGGGTCGACGCCGACGACCTTGACCTTGCCGTCCGAGACCTCTTTGAGGTAGCGGCCCGCACCGGAGATGGTGCCACCGGTACCGACGCCCGCGACGAAGTGCGTGATCTTGCCGTCGGTGTCGGCCCAGATCTCGGGGCCGGTGCTCTCGTAGTGGCTTTCCGGGCCGGCGGGGTTGGAGTACTGGTTGGGCTTCCAGCCTCCCGGCAGTTCGGCGGCGAGCCGGTCGGAGACGTTGTAGTAGCTGTCGGGATGCTCCGGCGGCACAGCGGTCGGGCACACGACCACTTCTGCGCCGTACGCGCGGAGCACGTTGCGCTTCTCCTCGCCTACCTTGTCGGGGCACACGAACACGCATTTGTATCCGCGCTGCTGGGCGACGAGGGCAAGGCCGATGCCGGTGTTACCGGAGGTGGGCTCGACGATGGTGCCGCCCGGCTTCAGTTCGCCCGAGGCTTCGGCAGCGTCGATCATCTTCACCGCGATGCGGTCCTTGGAGCTACCGCCGGGGTTGAGGTATTCGACTTTCGCTGCCACCAGGCCGGACCCCGGTTTCACCACGGAGTTGAGTTTGACGAGTGGGGTGTTTCCGATGAGGTCGACGACCGAATCCGCAATGCGCATGTCCCCATGATCCCACGACCGCCTCCGGCGCTGCGGGGACGGTCGCGGGGATGCTCGATACGAACGAAGGCCCCGGGCGCATCGCCCGGGGCCTTCGTTCGTGGTTGTTGCTAGTCGTTCTGGAAGTAGCTCAGCAGACGCAGGATCTCGACGTAGAGCCACACCAGGGTCACGGTGAGGCCGAGGGCGACGCCCCACGCGGCCTTCTCCGGAGCCTGGGCGCGGATCAGCTGATCGGCGGAGTCGAAGTCCAGCAGGAAGCTGAACGCCGCGATGCCGATGCACACGAGGCTGAAGATGATGGCCAGCGGGCCACCGTCACGCAGCCCGAGGCCGCCGTCGATGAAGAAGCCCGCGATGATGTTGCCCAGCGCGAGGATCAGGACACCGACGAGAGCGCCGACGATCATCCTGGTCAGACGCGGCGTGACCCGGATCGCGCCCGTGCGGTACACGACGAGCATGCCGAAGAAGACACCGAACGTGCCGAGGACGGCCTGAGCGATGAGTGTCGAGCCACCGGCGCCACCGAACGTGATGTCGGTGAACATGAACGACAGCGCGCCGAGGAAGAAGCCCTCCGCCACGGCGTACGCGAGCACGATCGCCGGATTGTCCATCTTGCGGCCGAAGGTGGCTACGAGCACCAGGACGAGACCGAGGAGACCGCCGCCGATGACGAACGGTGCGGCCAGGCCGGTGTTCATGGTGACGAGGACGTAGGAGATCAGCGCAGAGACGGTGAGCACGCCGAGCGTGATACCGGTCTTGGTGACGACGTCGTCGATGGTCATCGACCGCTCGGTCGTAGGCCGCGCCCACGGGTCCGTAGGCGAATACTGCGGCTGGTCGAATTGCTGGGTGACCTGCGCGGCGCCTGCCGACGCAGAGCCGAAACTGGCGTATCCGCCGCCCTCTTGCTTGGGCAGGTTACGGAACACCGGGTTACTGGTGGTGCGCACCGTGCACTTCCCTTCTGGTGGTCGCTTCTGTCCGCTCAACGCGTAAGCCGGGGCAGAAGTTCCCTCCCTCCGACCGCTGTGACGGTCGCCGCAGAGCAGACCCCGGACGAATCGGACTCTACCGGGTGCGCACCGATCGAGTCACGGTGAACTTGGGGTTGCGGCCCTCGACACTCGTGGCGCCGACCACCCGTTTCAGGATGGGGCGGTAGCGCAGGTGCGAGTTGTACACCGTCCACATCTCTCCTCCCGGACGCAGGATGCGACCCGCCGCGGCGAACATCTTCTCCGCGGCGCCGGTGTGGACGGCCGCACCGATGTGGAAGGGCGGGTTGCACACCACGAGGTCGACGGAGGCGTCGGGCAGCGAGCCTGCGACGTCGTCGCGCAGCGCATCGACGCGGTCGGCGACGCCGTTCGCGGATGCGGTCGCCGCGGCCGAGTCCACCGCGGCGGCCGACTGATCGGTGGCGATCACCCGCATGTCCGGGTGCTGCCGCGCGAGCACGGTCGCCAGGATGCCGGTGCCGCATCCGAGGTCCACGGCGACGGATGCGTCCGGTGCCGTTCGCGGCAGGAAGTCGAGGAGGAAGCGGGTGCCGATATCCAGTCGCGGGCCGGCGAACGCGGCGCCGTGCGCGACGACGACCAGGTCGAGTTCGGGGAGGGTTTCCCGTACCGGATAGGTGCTCGGGCCCGGGATCGGCCCGCGCGCGGTGACCACGCGCGACTTCTGCCTCCCCCGTGACGCCCGGACCTCGGCGAAAGATCGTGCGAGCACGTCGTTCATGGCGACGGTGATGTGCTTGTCCCGGCCACCGGCGAAGACGACGACTTCCGGGTCGGCGTGCCGGGCGATCGCTTCGGCTGTCTCGGTGAGCGCGCCGAGCGAACGCGGCAGGCGCAGGAGCACGACGCGGGCGCCGCGGAGGAGTTGTTCGTCCAGACCGTGTGACGCGTACCGGTCTGCGAGGTTCTCACGGGAAGCGTTGGCGGCCAGGGCGCGCTCGGCCACGATCGAATCCTGATGGACGCGCAGGCCGGATGCCTCGTAGCGGACCGCCGCGCCGAGGGTCAGGGCACCGTACTGGTCGTCGATCACGACGACGGTGCCGTCGGGAGCCGCCTCGAGGGCCGGGCAGGCTTCGTCGAGGATCAGCCGGTCCGCGGCATCGACAGCGAACAGATTGGGCGCTTCCACATCCGGGAAGCGCCGCAACCTGTCGAACAGCGGGTCTGTCAGCACTCGCCCTTGCCGGCGTTCTCGATGGCGCGGAGCGTGTCTGCCTGCTGCTCTACGTCGAGCTCCTGCCACTGCGGGAGCTGCTGCTGCGCATCCGCGACGGCCTGCGCTGCCTGGGCACGATCCTGTCCCCATTCCTCGAGCTCGTCGAGGTACGGAACGAGAGCGTCGCAGTTCTCGTCGTAGCTGTTGCCGAGCTGCACACCTGCACCACCCTGCGCCGACGAGGCGCTCGTGGTGGTTGTGGTGGTCGTGGTGGTGGTCTCGTCGGCCGATGCGGTTCCGTCCGAGGATCCGCACGCCGACGCGAGCAGGACCACGCCTGCGCCGAACAGCGCCGCGACAGTCTTCTTCATTGATGTCCCACTTCTGATAGCAGTGTTGTTGGACCGGTCCGTTGGCATCGTTGCCAGGGTCCGGTCGGATCACGGTAAACGAGGGCGTGCGAACGATCCGCGTCGGGAGTGCACATTTCGGGACTACGCTGAAGAAACGGCCCCGCGAGGTGATCGAAACGATGCCCGATTACGAGTTGATCTCCACCCAGCGCGCCCCGGCGCCGACGGTGGACACTGCCGAAATCGTGCGTTCGCTGGCCGATGCGGGATTCACCGACGCCGAAGAAATCGGCCGCGGCGGTTTCGGAATCGTCTTCCGCTGCCGACAGGAGTCGCTGGACCGGACGGTCGCGGTGAAGGTGCTCCGCACGACCCTCGATCCCGACAACCTCGAACGATTCCTGCGGGAACAGCGCGCGATGGGCCGGCTCTCGGGCCACCCGAACATCGTCAACGTGCTGCAGGCCGGGACCACGGACTCGAACCAGCCTTACCTGGTGATGCACTACCACCCGCACGACTCGCTCGACACGCGGATCCGCAAGCACGGCCCGTTGCCGTGGCCGGAGGCGATACGGATCGGCGTGAAAGTCGCCGGAGCACTCGAGACCGCCCACCGTGCAGACGTCCTGCACCGGGACGTCAAGCCCGGCAACATCCTCATCACCGAATACGGCGAGCCCCAGCTCACCGACTTCGGCATCGCGCACGTGGGGGGCGGCTTCCGCACGACACCCGGGATGATCACCGGATCGCCCGCGTTCACCGCCCCCGAGGTCCTGCGCGGCGGGCAGCCGACACCGGCGTCGGATCTGTACGGGCTCGCCGCCACCTTGTTCTGCGCGATCACAGGTCACGCGGCCTTCGAACGCAAGGTGGGTGAGCGGGTCGTCGCCCAGTTCGTGCGGATGACGTCCGAGCCCGTCCCGGACCTTCGGGGCTCCGGTATCCCGGATGATCTGTGCGTCGCCCTCGAGAGCGGAATGGCGCCCGACCCCGAGGATCGTCCGGCGTCCGCCGCGGAGTTCGGTGAGCTTCTCCGTGCAATCGAGTGGCGTCACGGTCTGAAGGTCGACGACATGGCGCTGCCCTCGTCGCCGCCTGCGGATCTCACGGACGCGCGGGCGGACGCACCTCCGGAGACGGGCCACCCGCCTACCGCTGCCGTCACGCCGCGGTCGACTGCCCCCGCCACCCGTTTCCGTCCTCCGCTGCCTGCCCGGCCGCTCGTCCACCGAACCCGCTTGCTTCGACTGCTCCGCTCCGGGCAGAGTCGGCGGCTCACTGCCATCCACGGCCCGACCGGATTCGGGAAGTCGACTCTCGCGGCGCAATGGCGGGACGTGCTCACAGCCGAAGGTGTTCCCGTCGCGTGGCTCACCGTGGACAGCGACGACAACGACGTCACCTGGTTTCTCGCGCACCTGATCGAAGCCGTCAAGCAACTCCACCCCGCGCTCGCCCGCGACCTCGCGCAGATTCTGCAGGCGCACGGTGACGAGGCGACCCGTTACGTCCTGAGTACGCTCATCGACGAGATCTTCCGGACCGGTGAGCCGACGACGCTCGTGGTCGACGACTGGCATCGTGTCACCTCACAGGAAACCGTTGCGGCTCTCGAACTTCTGATCGAGCAAGGGCCACCGAACCTGCACGTCGTCGTCACCAGCCGCAGCCGGGCCGGATTACCGCTCAGCCGCATGCGCGTGCGCGACGAGCTGCTGGAAGTCGACTCGGCCGCATTGCGTTTCGACGACCAGGAGTCCGAGGCGTTTCTTCGCGACGTCGGGGGCCTGCATCTGTCTCCCGACGACGTACAGCGATTGAACAACACCACCGAAGGCTGGGCCGCTGCCCTGCAACTCGCGTCGTTGTCGTTGCGGGACAGCGACGATCCGTCGGCCATGATCGAGAATCTGAGCGGTCGCCACCACGCGATCGGTGAATACCTCGCCGAGAACGTACTTTCCACGCTCGAGCCGGAGATGTACGAGTTCCTCACGGCGATTTCGGTCACGCACTCCATCTGTGCCGGACTCGCCACAGCACTGACCGGCGAGCCGCACAGCCAGGCGATGCTCGAGGACGCGGAACAACGCGACTTGTTCCTTCGTCCGGTGGACGACGAACGCGTCTGGTTCCGCTTCCATCACCTGTTCCGCGAGTTCCTGCGCCGACGCCTCGAACGCGACCATCCCGAGCGCATCCCCGCACTGCACCGCGCCGCCGCGCAGTGGTGCGCGCGGCACCACCTGATCCGCGAGTCCGTCGACCACGCGCTCGCCGCCGGTGACACGGCATTCGCGGTGGATCTGGTGGCCACGGACGGCATGTCCCTGATGGAGCAGGGGCATATGGGCACTCTCCTGGCCCAGATCGACAAGCTGCCACCTCGGGCGGTCGCCGACGACCCCCGTCTGCTGTTGAGTCGAAGCTGGGCCGACGCTGCGCTGCAGCGGTTCTCGGAGGCACGGGGGGCGCTTGCCGCCATTCCGGCCGCATGCGCCCGAAGCACTCTCCCCTCGTCCGAACTCGATGCGCTCCTCGTCGAGACCCGCGTGGCCGAAGCGGCGCTCCTGATGAACGCCGATCAGGTCCGGGGGATCGCAGAGTTGGTGGAACCGGTCCTCGCCGAACCCCAGGATGCCCGTCCCTGGGCGGTAGGCTCCGCGTCCGTCCTCGCGTCCTACGCGGACCTCCTGTGTTTCGAATTCGACAGTGCGCGGCGCCGTCAGGAGTGGGCCCGGCCTTACCACGAGCGCGCACGCGGGCAGTTCGCGTCGATCTACGGGATGTGCCTGTGCGGCATGGCCGCGAACGAACAACTCGACGTTGCGGGCGCCGAGGAGTACTTCCGCAGGGCATTGCGCGCGGCTCGGAACAGCAGCGGAATCCACAGCCACGCGGGTCGGCTGTCGGCTGCGATGCTCGGCGAGATGATGTACGAGCAGGGACGAATCACTGAGGCGGAAGCCTTGCTCGACGAGAGCAAATTACTCGGAATCGAGGGTGGCATAGCCGATTTCATGATGGCTCGCTTTGCCACCGCAGCTCGGCTGAAGTTACTGCGCGGAGACAGGGATGCCGCCCTCGAACTGCTCGACGAAGGACTTCGGGCGGCGTCGACACACGAACTTCCGCGCCTGCGAGCACGAATCGAGAACGAACGTCTGCGTTTGGGTTTCGACCCCGAGGTACCGCCGCACCGAACGATGCCGGATCCCGATACGCCCCTCGCGGTGGGACCGGAAGAGGTCACCGCGCAATACGAGGACGCTACCGCGATCCGTCTGCTCTACCGCACCGGCGAGCCGGCCGCCGTGGCCGAATCCGTGGAGTGGGCGCGGTGGTGGCAACGCCGGACCGCAGGCCGTCGCCCGCGGACTCACATGAGTTACACCCGGCTCGTCGTGGCATGCCTCCACGCCGCCGGGCGGTACGAGGAAGCGGAGCGAACCGTTGCGCCGCTCGTCGCGCTGTGCGGGGAGCGCGGATTGGTGCGGCATCTCATCGACGGTGGCCCGCACGTGGTCGCGGTGCTCCAGTCGTTGCAGGACAGGGTGCGCACCGGCACGCTGCCCGGAGGGTGGCCCATCGTCGACGAGGCATTCCTCGCCGAAATGCTCCGACTGGCCGACGCCGGAGGTGTCAGCACCCGAATGTGACGGCCGGAACGGTTGCACGCAGGGACACGCGCCCCGTCGTCACCCGCGACGAACCGGTTCGAGAACACGGGCTCGACCCTGCACACACCGGGAGCGAGTCGGGCAGACTGCGAGAATGACCACCATCCACGACGGCCAGGTCCGCACACGGGTGTGGCGCAGCGGAAAAGTCGAGGGTGACAACGTCCCGTTCGCCGACATCTCGGACTACCTGCAGGACCCCGACTGCCTCGTATGGGTGGATCTTCTCGATCCGAAACCGGAGAGACTGTTCGCGCTGGCGGAGGAGCTGAGCTTCGACCCCCACGCGGTGGAAGATGCGCTCGCGCGCGGCGAACGCACCAAAGCGACGCGCTATGCGACGCACACCTTCCTCACCGTCTACGCCACGCACCTCGCGACCGGCCCTGATCCCGCGGTGGAGGCGTACGAATCCCGGCTGAGCACGACGCGGATCTCGGCATTCCTTCTGCCCGGGTGCCTGGTCACCGTCCGTAGCCGCGGCCCGTTCGACATGGACGATGTGGTGACCCGCTGGGACGCAAACCCCGACCTGCTGAAATTCGGCACCGCTGCGTTGCTGCACGGCCTGCTCGACGTGGTCGTCGACGGGCAATTCGACACCATCCGTGACCTCGACGACGCGATCGAGGAGATCGAGGACGGGTTGTTCGCCGACGAGGCCCAGCCGAAGCAGATCCAGCGGGCTGTCTACAGGCTCCGCAAGGAACTGGTTCAGCTGCGCAGGGTCGTGCTGCCGATGCGAGAGGTCGTCAACGCGGTGATGCACTTTCGCGCCGAACACGGTATCACGCCCGGGCTGGACGGTTGGTACACCGACCTCTACGACCACGTTCTCCGTGCCACGGAATGGACCGAATCGCTACGCGACATGGTCACGACCGTCTTCGAGACGAATCTGTCGCTGCAGGATGCCCGTCTCAACACCGTCATGAAGAAGCTGACCGGCTGGGCCGCGATCATCGCGGTGCCGACCGCTGTGACCGGCTGGTTCGGGATGAACGTGCCGTTTCCCGGCTCGGGAGAGGAAATGGGCGTCCTCGCGGTCGCTGTCATCGTCTTCTTCTCCGCAGCCGTGCTGTTCGTGCTGTTCAAACGCCGCGACTGGCTCTAGGCCGACCGGTCTCCGCTCGGGCGATCGCTAGAGGAAGACCATGATCAGCGCGATGATCAGCGCAATGATCACCAGCACCGTGACCACGCGCCACACCGCCGCTGCCCCGCCACCGGACCGGTTGCGCGTCAGTTCGGGATCGGCATCGGGGGCATCGCCGATGGGGTCGCCGCTGTTCGGGTCGGACATTTTCTCCTCCTCATGGGTCTACCCAGGCAGTGTTACACGGTCGGCCGCATTCGGCGCCGCTTGCCGGTTCGCGGTTTCGCTGCGTGCCGGCCGGGTATCCGGAGAGAGAACCGTCCGTCAAACAAGGAGGACCGACCGATGGCCGATTTCATCGACAAGGCGAAGCACAAGGCAGAAGAACTGGCCGGCAAGGCCAAGGAGCACGGTGGCAAGGCCACCAACGATCGTGATCTCGAGGCCGAAGGCAAGGGCCAGCAGACCAAGGGCGGCATGAAGCAGGCCGGTGACAAGGTCACCGACGCCGCAGACGACGTCAAGAGGTCGTTCAAGCAGGACTGACATCCCTGCCGACATCCGGGCCGGGGGCCGCGCATCGTGCGCGGCCCCCGGCCCGTTTCGCGTGGGACAACCTCAGGACGCGCCCTCGGTGTCGTCGAAGAAGTGCCAGGTTCCGTCTTCGTCGTTCTGGGCCTCCATCCGCCAGCCGAGTTCGCTGTTGTCGGCACGCTTGTCGACGAACCACGCGTGCGCGTCATCGGCACTGGCGATTTCCTTGGTCTCGACGATGTCGCCCTTGGGATCGATCACTCTGTAATTAGCCATGCCCGAGTACTTCCCGGCGGAGCCCCGGCCCTAAACCTCCTTTTCCTCCCCGCTCGCGCCGCCCCGCTCCCGCCGTGTCGCACAGCGGGACCGCGACCCAGGGGTGTAGGGTGGAGAAATCGCACGGCTCGCAGCCTCCGAGCTATCTTCTTCGGACGGGCCTCGATGATCTTCTTCGATCTGCACCCGAGTACCCGCGCATACACCGCGCGACCTCGCTGTTTGCACCTCGTCGCTCCCCTTCGGCCGGAGTTGTCCGCGCCGAACCCGAAAGGACCACCATGAGTAGCTACACCGAAGCCAACAATCCCTTGTTCCTGCAGCCGGTCAACCCGAACGAGCCGGAGCAGGTCGAGCCTGTCGCGCCTGCCGCGCAGGTCGGCCCCTACGACTACAGCTCGATCTTCTCCGGTCGCCCCTGACGGCCTGCGGTGTCGCGAACTCCACGAGAGCTCGCGACACCGGTTCGCCGTGCCCGTCGTTCTGATCGGCTGCCGCGGTGAGAACGTCGATGTGGTTGTACCCGGGAAGGGTGATCGCCACAGCGTTCGGATGGTTCGACGCCGGGAGCGTGATTCCACCGCTCCCGCGCAACGTGAGGACCGGGTTCCTCGTCACCCCGTCGCGGTACAGATGATGCGCCGCAAACGACGGGGCCGTACTCTGCGCGAGATCCGACGGTAAGCGCATCGGGAAGTACCACTCGGTGAAATCCAACGGCGGCTCGGACAGGTTGCGCGCCAACTCGTTTATCGATGTCACCTCACCGGCCCGAGAGGTATACCGGCTTTCCTCCGGCAACGACGCTTCGGTACCCACCTCGTCGTAATCGAGCCACCGGTAGATCACCTCGGGGTCGCCGTATACCGCCGGCGACGCCTTCGGGGCGTCCCCGAAGGATCCCGATTCGAGTATCTCCGGAGTGGACGGCACCGGGAACACCTTGTCCTGCACGGGCCCTCCGGTCATGAACCCGACACTCGCCTGCAAGAACCCCAGCGGCTGTGAGTTGTCGTCCAGGAGGGCGCCGAGCACCGCTTCATTGGTGGCGTTGAGCGTCCGCACATCGGGTACACCCGTCGCGAACATCTCCGGATCCTTCGCCAGCAACGTACGCAGCGTCCAGTTCACGTTCGCGTTGTCGGGCATCCGCGACACGATGTCGTTGACCCCGTCGGGGTCCAACCGTGCCGCAAGCCCTGCCAGCGCAAGGGTATTCGTGGTTTCGGGGTTGATGACCGCGGGAAGTTGCAGGACCGGACTCGCCGTGGAGGCCGCTCCGAGGAAGATCTCGAGCGGTGCGGCCAATGCTTCGGGTACGTCGGGTTGCTGCCCGGAACTCGGGAACGGCGCGCCCGCACGAATAACGGTATCGAGCGCGAAATAGCCCGAGCACTGGTTGTAGCCGGCGTCGTCGGTGGTGGCAGGGTCGGCGTCGAAATCCCATTCCGCGAAGTAGCCGGTGATGAAACCGCCCATCGAGTGCCCACCGCAGAGCACCTTCTCCTTGCGGACCTTCTGGTCCGGAAACTCGTGTCGCAGAAGGTCGTACTGGTCGCGCAGGGTCTGCTCGAGACCCACATGTGCGAGCCACGCGACATCCGACCCTGTCGCATGTCCTTCGAAGCGTGCGCCGTCGATCTCGGCGTCGCGGAAGTAGTAGTCGGTGGCCGTATCCAGATCGCCCGTCTCGAGCGCGGCGCGCATCCCGACGTGGTCCTCGAGACAGTTGGAGCGCCGGTCGAGGGCCCAGAACTCGACGTGCAGGCCGCGCTCTGAGGCCGCCACCACCGTATTGCGAGCCACACTCTCGAATGCCCCTGCGCCCTCGAAGATTCCGGGCTGTGCGACGAAGATGCGATCGGCATCCCCGGACTCGACGGGGCCGTCGACCGACCGCCACCGCAGATACGACAGTCGGTCGCACTCCGGTGGGTGCGGCCCCACCTCCGGCGGTAACGGCACGGCGATGGACACGACCGACCCCGCAACCTTCTCGGCGAGCGGCGCTGTGGACAGGTACGGAACCTCGGTCCGGTCTCCGGCCTGCGCGTGGGCCACCCCCGGGAGGACCACCATGCCGGCACCGGCCGTCGCCGCGAGCAGCACCGACATCGACGCCCGCGCGACCGCATCCACGATCTTCATGTGTCCCCCCACCGAGTCCCTCGGATCGAACCGCACCGGGTGGCGTATGGCAACCCCGCCGTCCGGAATCTGTCGATTCCACCACGGTGGGTGCGACGGTGACGTGGAATACCGCATTCGGCGGCAGCGCTTCGCAGGTTCGGTCAGGCGCGGCGCTCCGGGACGGTCCCGGCCCCCGGCCGGGTGGCTCGTCGGCCGACCCGGACCCCGGCCGGGGTCGAACGATCCCGGAGCGCGCGTCGTATTACCCGTTCACCTTCGCCGAAGGTCCCTATCGGTAAGGCCGTTCGTCCTCAATCCTGACGACCTTCGGCGCGAATACGTATTGCCGGCCCAGATTTCCCCGCAGGGTGACGGAGGCGGCCGGCTGGGGATATGAGATTCCGGCGTCACTTGCCCGTGTTCGAACGGCCGTGATCACTCGACCCGCGGTTGCGCCGCCTGCGGAGGAAGTTCGACACCGCCAACAACGATTTCGACGTCTTCGTCGGGTGCCCTTTTCGGCGCTGCAGAACACCGGCAACGAGAGACAAACCCCCGGCGACCAGCGGAACTGCCAGCGAGAGCAGCACCCATCGACGGACCGGCTTACTGAGCAGAGCCCACATGTGAAGTCCTTTCACCCATACGCCGCCTCGTCGATCGAGGCGACGGTCGTGCCATCCATGGACGGCCGACGTCTTTCCCTCTTATCTATGCCCAGAGTGCCCTCCACCTATTCCCTCCTGCGGCGATGAAGATCATCCGGCACAACGCAATCGGATTCGGCGTCACGGCAGGCGAAAGCCCCCTCGAGGGCCCGGCACGGAAAGATCGGCGCCCCTTCCGCTCGGGTACGATTCCCCGGGGTTAAAGAGAAGCCCTTGATCGTCAATCGTGTCCGCGGTGTCGAGTGCGAGTTTTCGAACCGGCGGGATCGGGTCTGTTTCAGGAGAAACCCTTCAATGAGAGTTGTTCCCGCGTCGAATGCTCGGCCGGTCTCCCCTCCCCGCGGTCCAGGGGGAATCGGGGCTTCGGATCGCCGTGCGTCGCGTCACCGGTGGTGCCCGCCGAGCACAGTCGGCCGACACCCGTGTTCGTCTGAGCCGGTAGAGATCTCGAGTGCTTCCGAGTGCATGCACCGAGATTCCGGTCGCCCGGTGGTTACCGCATGACGGACCACGACGGGAACGGATCCTCGACCGTCACCCCGGCGTCGAACAACGCCGATCCCGCAACTGTGTTCACTGCCCTGGCCGAGATCCTGTACGGCGGCGCCGACGCTTCCGAGGTGTACTCGGCGATCTGCGTGGCCGCAACCCTGCTCGTGCCCGGCTGTGACCACGCGAGCGTGATGCTGCGCCGCAACGGAGAGTTCGTCCTCGTCGCCGCCAGCGACGATGTCGCTGCGGCCATCGATTCCCACGAGCGGCACCTCGGTGAGGGACCCTGCCTGGACGCGATCGAGGAAGAGGTTCCGCAGATCGAGGCAGATCTGCGGAACGGCTCGTCGTGGCCCGCACTCGCCCGGGCGGTGGTCGAGTCCACCCCCGTGCGCGGAGCAATGGGTTTCCGGTTGCTGATCGACGAACGGAAGGTCGGGGCACTGAATCTGTTCTCGGATACTGTCGGCGCGTTCACTTCCGCGGCCGCGGCCGACCATGCCAGCATGCTGGCGGCGTTCGCCTCGGTCACTGCCACCGCAGTCGGCCGCGGCGAAGACATCGACTCGCTGCGTAGCGGTTTGGTGAGCAATCGGGAGATCGGCAAAGCAGTCGGCCTCGTGATGGCGGCCCAGGACCTCACAGCCGACGAGGCGTTCGACCTTCTGCGGCGCACGTCGCAGCAAGTCAATCTCAAGGTTGCGGATCTGGCCCGCACCGTCGTCGAGAATCATTCCGTCGGCAAGGACCGCTGAGCCCCGACGGCGGCGTGAGCTACTGCTCTGAACTCACGCCGCCTGGGTCCGACCACCCGCCCGGGCAGATGTCAAACCTCTCTCTCCGGTACCCCGCCCTCACTGCACGGAAACCCGCGGGATCGACAGCACCGCCATGTCCCCCGGCGGCGCCGGAACTGCGCTAGGAGCGCGCCGCGCCGGGCAGGCCCGCGGGGTGAACGGCTCCCGATGGTCCCAGCTCGGTCTGGGTTTTCGCGCCGACGAGTGTGAAGCACACGCGGGCTCCCTCCGTCCACGTGGTGTCGATCCAGATGTTGCCCCCGTGGTAGTCGACGATCTTTCGGCATACGGCCAGACCGATACCGGTCCCGGTGTAGACGTCCCGGGCATGCAAGCGCTGGAAGATGACGAAGACTTTTTCCGCGAATTCGGCGGGGATACCGATGCCGTTGTCGCTGACGGAGAACTCCCAGCCGGCCGCGTCGTCCTCCGCGTCCACCCTCTCGCACGTGATCCGGACGACGGGAGTCCGGTCGGGATGCCGGAACTTGATCGCATTGGCCAGCAGGTTCTGCCAAAGCATCGTCAGCAGGGTGGGGTCACCGGTCAGCTCGGGCATCTTCTCGGGCCGCTCGATGCGGGCCTGTGCCTCGTCGATCATGATCGCGAGATTGGACTGCGCCTTGTCCAAGGTCTTGTCCAGGTCCACGCGCAGACGCGCGTCGTTGACCCGGCCCACGCGGGAGAACGCCAGCAGGTCGTTGATGAGGACCTGCATACGTTTCGCCCCGTCGACCGCGAAGGCGATGTACTGGGCACCCCGGTCGTCGAGTTTGTCTCCGTAGCGCTTCTCGAGCAACTGGCAGAAGGAGGCAACCTTGCGCAGCGGTTCCTGCAGGTCGTGCGACGCAACGTAGGCGAACTGCTCCAGTTCGGTGTTGGAGCGTCGAAGCTCGTCGGCCTGGGCATCGAGATCGGCGGTCTGACGAGCTAGCTTGTCCTGCTGCCGGCGTGCATCGGTCAATGCCTGGGCGATGTGCCCGCGCATCGCCTCCACGTCCGTCGCAAGGTCCCGGATGTCCTTCGGGCCCTGCGGGTAGATGTGCTGATCGAAGTTCCCGTCACCGGCAACCCGCCGCGTCGCCGCCCGGAGCCGGAGAAGTGGCGTGGCGACCAGGTTGTGCACGAGCACGACCATGAGTGCGCCGGTGAACAGGAAACCGACCACCATCGCCACGAGGACAGAATTGCGGACGGTGCGGGCTTGCACGAGCCCCTCGTAACCGTCCGCCTGAGCCTGGACGAGGATCGTGTTCTGGTCCTCGAATTGGGAGCGCAGCACGTCGAAGGCGGCACGTCCGCGTTCGATCTCCGCGATATCGGTTCGCTCGGTCCCGCTCGGCGGTGCATCCACGAGCGGCTCTGCGTACTCGGCACGCCATGCCGCCGCATTCGAGGTGATGGTGTCGAGGTTGGCGAGCGCATCGTCGTGGCCGGCCATCAGGGTGCGCAGCCGCTCCACGGAGTTCCGCTCGGCCTCGAGCCCGGTGAGGTACGGCTCGAGAAAGCCCGGGTCTCCGGTGAGGGCATAACCACGCGCTCCGGTCTCCTGGTTGAGCAGAGCAGACTGGAACCGGTACGCCTCGACCTGTGCCGGCTGGATGTCCACGACCAACTGGTCGGTGATCCGGGCGGTCCGGTCGATGAAGTAGGTACCGATAACCGTGCCCACCAGAAGGAACACCGCCAGGGCTGCGAACGCAACCTGGAACCAGCCCTGGACAGTCATCCGGGAACGGATCTGTTCGCTCTTGGGTTCGGGTAACGAAGGATCTCTCATGCTCGCTTAGGTCCTGTTCTTTCCACTTCGCGCCGCACACCGGTCCGATGTCCGCGTGCGTTTCCGATCCGAGCGAGACGGGACGACCCTGCACGCGGCAGGGGTACCGACATCGAGAACACCGCCGTAGCGTACTGGGAGGAATCGGACACGGGTAATCGCACGGCATCGATGGTCTTTTCCTGCCCGTCCGAACGAATTGCAGCCGGACACGCTCGGGTCCCGGGCGGCTCGGGACCGATCCCGGCCGGCGTCCGGGCATGAGCGGACGAGCCACAACGGGATCGCGACGAGCGGAGCGTCACCGTGCCCGAATTGCCGCCATCATCATCGAACCGAGGACGCGAGCACGACCACGTGGCATCGTTGAAGAGCGGGTACCTGCATGTTCACCGAGCACCACACCGTAGGCCTGGAGGCCACCATGCTCATTCTCCTCGGACTCGGTCTCCTGCTCGCAGCCGTCGTCGTCGGGGTTGTCGGCGTATTGACCAACGGCGGCGAGGAACACACGATCACCGACGGGTTCTCCGTCTTCGGCTACGAGGTCACCGGCTCCACCGGGACCCTGTTCCTCTACGGCATCGTCGTGGGCGCTGTCGGCCTGCTCGGGCTGGCTCTGCTCATGTCCGGGGCGCGGCGATCGTCCCGGCGTACCAGAACTGCCCGCCGCGAGGCGAAGGACGCCCGCAAAGAAGCAGCGAAAGCACAAAAGGACCGGGATCGCATCGCGGAACAGAACAGCACGCTCGTCTCGGATGCGAATACCGCCCGCACCACACCTGCCACCGACACCGCGTCCACCACCGGCACCGCACCCACCACCGGGACGACACCCAGCACCGGGACGACACCCAGCGGAACGACATCACCCACCGACACGACGTCGCACGGAGCCCATCAACGCGGCGCGCGGTACACGGGAGAAGAACGGCCCTGAACGCCCCTGGAGGCGCCATGGGCACCGAGTCCTGTCCATCGGCGAAGTCGACGCCCGCACACGCCTGAGCATCGACGCGCGCCGCTTCCACGAACGGGGAAGGCGCATATCGTCCGCCGCAACGAAGTACTTCGGGTCGCCGCGAACGTTGCTGCTACACCGAAGCTCCGACGCCCAAGGATCGGCAGGGGCGCTTTGTGTGCGGGACGACACCGACGACACCAACTCGTTCGCGGTCGGTGGACTCAGTCGTCGGACGACGGCCCCGGTCCGGTCGTGGCGTACCGGGCGGCGATGGTGCGGACCGCCTCGTCGACCACCTGGGCGACGGTACACATAGGTGCCCCCAGTGGGACTCGAACCCACACTTGGCGGATTTTAAGTCCGCTGCCTCTGCCAATTGGGCTATAGGGGCGTCCGGAACACCCTAGCGCGTGACGGACTGGGCGATCCCGTCCAGGATGTCGTGCTCGCTCACAACGAGTTCGGTGATGCCGGCGCGGCGTCGGAGTTCGTCGGCGAGGACGGTGGTGACGATTGCGCCGCCGCCGATGACGTCCACCCGGCCGGGGTGCATCGGCCCGAGAGCAGCACGTTTCTCGCGGGTCGCGGCGAGCAGTCCGTCGCACACCTGCCGGAGGCGGTCGAACCCGACGGTCGACAGATGCACCCTGTCGGGATCGTAGGTGTCGAGGTCGTTGCCGAGCGCGGCAAGGGTGGTCATGGTGCCTGCGACTCCGACCCAGGTACGGGCGCGCTCGACCGGAACGTGCGCGAGCGCCTCTGCGATCTTTGCCGCGGCGATCTCCCGCGCCTCCGAGACCTGCTCGGCGGTGGGCGGATCGTCGTGCAGACACCTCTCCGTGAGGCGCACGCACCCGATGTCGGTGGAATACGCTGCGTGAACACCGTTCTCGTCGCCCAGCACCACCTCGGTGGAGCCGCCACCCAGATCGACGACGACGAAAGGTCCCCTGGCGGCATCGAGTTCACCGACGGCACCGGCGAAGGACAAACGCGCCTCTTCGTCCCCGGTGATGACTTCGGCTTCGGCGCCGGGAATCACGGCTCCGAGCACCTCGCGGGTCATGGAGAAGAAGTCTTCCCGATTCTGCGCGTCGCGTGTCGCCGATGTCGCGACCATCCGCACCCCGGTCGCACCGGTGTCGCGAATGATGCCGGCGTACTCGGTGAGCGCCACACGGGTTCGCTCGATCGCCTCGGGAGCGAGACGGCCCGTCGCATCGACGCCCTGCCCCAACCGGACGACGCGCATCAGCCGGGTGACATCGGTGAGGGTGCCGTCGTCGGCGATGTCCGCGACGAGCAGGCGAATGGAGTTGGTCCCGCAGTCGATGCCCGCTACGCGAGACACGCTCACTGCGCTTCCCCACGGAGTTCGGCGTAGGTGGGCCAGTCGGCAGGAACAGCGGTGCCGCGCAATCCGGCGTCTGCGGCGAGGGCGACGGATTCGTCGCCGAGCCGGTTGAGACCCGGGCCCTTCGCGAGCGAATGTGCGATCAGAACGTGCAGGCACTTGACCCGATCGGGCATGCCTCCGCCGGTGAAATCGGTACCCAGCGACTCGATGGCGTTACGTTCGGCGAGGTACGACTCGTGGGCACGCCGGTACGAGGACGCGAGTTCGGGATCGGTGCCGAGCCGTTCGGTCATTTCCCGCATCACACCTGCGGACTCCTGCCGGCTCGCTTCCGCGGTGAGGCGGGGATCGGTCAGGTAGTACAGCGTCGGGAACGGTGTGCCGTCCGGCAGCTTCGGCGCGGTTTTGACCACGCCGGGCACGCCGTCGGGGCAACGGTAGGCGATGGCCAGGACGCCGCGGGGTTCGCGCCCGAGCTGTGCTGCGACGGCGTCGAGGTCTTCCTGCGTCACTGAATCGGTCACCCGGGGATATCTCCTGGTTCTGGGGGTGCCACAGGCATCGGCTGCGGCAGTGGTTCGGTTTCGGGTTCGGGAGGCGGTTCGGCCACCGAACGCCACAGGTCGCTGTACCAGGCTCCGGTGGTCGGCGACTCCGGTTCTTCTTCTTCGAGTTCGGGCGGCACGTCGCCGGGCAACTGCACCATGTACGGAATGTCGCCGGGCATCACGAAGCGCAACCGCTCACGTGCCTGCGCCCGGATCCACGCCGGGTCTTCGATGTGCGCCTTCATCTCTTCGAGCGCGGCGATCTCCGTCTCGAGCTGCTCCCGTTCGCGAGCGAGCTGCTCGGCTTCGGAGCGCTGGCTCACGTACGTGCGCAACGGCACCGCGAGCGTCAATGCGAGCGCACACACGACCAGCGCGAGGATGGCCGCGCGCCCCGTGGACAGACCGAGAAAGGTGCGTTCCCGGTGGTCCCGGCGCGCGGCGTCGGTCGCACCGACCCGGGTGGGCCGGGCGCGACCGGAGGCTCCGGAACGCCCGCGACCGGGCGACGAATGGACGGGGTCCTCGCGTCCGGCCGGACGGGCTCCGGCGCTCTCGGTACCGCTGTCGACCGGAGCGGTAGATCCCGTGGGGCGTGCCCGGCTGGGCCGCCGCGCACTTGCCGCACCTTCGGTGCGGGCTCGACGGGCGCCGGGCCGGGATCTACCGCGCTGGTTCATACCGGATTTCAGCCCTCGAGGTTGAACCGCGGGAAGGCGACTTCGCCCGCGTAACGGGCAGCGTCCCCGAGGGACTCCTCGATGCGCAGCAGCTGGTTGTACTTCGCCACGCGCTCGGACCGTGCCGGTGCACCGGTCTTGATCTGGCCGCTGCCGACCGCAACTGCGAGGTCGGCGATGGTGGTGTCCTCGGTCTCGCCGGAACGGTGGCTCATCATCGTCTTGTACCCGTTGCGGTGCGCGAGATCCACGGCATCGAGAGTCTCGGTGAGAGTGCCGATCTGGTTCACCTTCACGAGCAGCGCGTTGGCGGCACCCTTGACGATGCCTTCTTCGAGCCGCTCGGGGTTGGTGACGAAGAGGTCGTCGCCGACGAGCTGCAGCTTGCCGCCGAGCTTGTCGGTGAGCGCGACCCAGCCGTCCCAGTCGTCCTCGCTGAGCGGATCCTCGACGGAGACGAGCGGGTACGCGGCGAGCAGTTCGGCGTAGAAATCAGCCATCTCGTCGGCGGTGCGGTTCTTGCCCTCGAACGCGTAGCCGGTGCCCTCGGTGTAGAACTCGGTGGCGGCGACGTCCAGTGCCAGAGCGACATCGGTGCCGAGCTTGAGACCGGTCTTCGCGACGGCCTCGCTGATCAGGTCGAGCGCTTCCTTGGTGCCTGCGACGTCCGGCGCGAAACCGCCCTCGTCGCCGAGCCCGGTGGCCAGCCCCCTGCTCTTGAGCACGGACTTGAGCGAGTGGTACACCTCCGCACCCCAGCGCAGCGATTCCTTGAACGTGGGCGCGCCGATCGGAGCGACCATGAACTCCTGGACGTCGACTCCGGTGTCGGCGTGTGCGCCACCGTTGAGGATGTTCATCATCGGCACGGGCAGGATGTGCGCGTTCGGGCCGCCGAGGTAACGGAACAGCTCGAGGCCCGCAGATTCGGCACCGGCCTTGGCAACGGCGAGCGACGCTCCGAGAAGTGCGTTGGCGCCGAGACGACCCTTGTCGGGCGTGCCGTCGGCATCGAGAAGCGCCTGGTCGACGGTGCGCTGTTCGGTTGCGTCGAGTCCGATGATCGCCGGAGCGATCTCTTCGAGGACCGATTCGACGGCCTTCTCGACACCCTTGCCTCCGTAACGGTCGCCACCGTCACGCAGTTCGACGGCTTCGTGCTCACCTGTGGAGGCCCCGGAGGGTACCGCAGCGCGGGCGAAACTTCCGTCCTCGAGCAGCACCTCGACCTCGACCGTCGGGTTGCCCCGGGAGTCGAGGATTTCGCGGGCTCCTACCTGCTCAATGATGGCCACTGGCTGATTCTCCTTCGATGGACTTCACGCTGCGGTGTCTGCACGCTGGGGACAGCCTAACCGGCGCGACCAGGGTGTGAGGCACAGGCGCGCGTCTGGGACGCGGCCGCGACCCGCCTGGACCGTGCTCGACGGTCTGCTACGGACGTACGCCCACACCGTACGCAGCCGCGCGGTCGCGTACGAGCGTCATGTACTCCCCCGAAAGGTTGTAGGCCATCAGAGCCCGCGTCCACCCTTCCGCACTGTCGAGATCGCCGCCGCGCTCGCACAGGTAGCGTCCCGCGCTGAGAGCGGCGTCGTCGATGTTGTCCGGGTCCGCCACGCCGTCCCCGTTGGCGTCCACACCCCACCGCTCCCATGTCTCGGGGATGAACTGCATCGGGCCCATGGCCCGGTCCAGCAGTGGGTCGCCGTCGAGCCTGCCGCCGTCGGTGTCGCGGATTTCGGCGAGGCCGGGGCTTCCGTCGAGCGGCACACCGCGGATCTCGGGTGTCGCGGTGCCGTCGGGGGCGAGGGACGCGCCGCCGTGCCGCCCGTGCCGGCTCTCGACGCTGCCGATCCCGGCGAGGGTCGTCCAGGCCAGGCCGCACTCGGGCCGCGTCGCGGCCAGCACCGCTGCGGCGTGTCCGTACGCTTCGAGCGCCACCACCGGGATGTCGAGCGCGTCGGCCTGCGGTTGCGCCCACTCCCTCAGCAGTCCCGCGGTGCGCCCGGGACCTGCGAAGTCGATGGACGGAACTTCCGTACCACGCGCGGGCGGCACTCCGTCCGGGACGGCGATCCGGGGCTCCTGCGGCACGGTGAGGCTGACACCCACGGCAAGGAGGACGACCACCCCGAAGATGCCGAAGAGAGCGAACGGCCAGGGGGAACGACGTCGGCGCGGGGCTTGGTACACACCTCCATCCTCCACACGTCGGATCGGACGGCGCGCGATCGGCGCCGTCAGTAGGCGCCGTCCCTGCGCAGGACTGCGCCGACGGTACGACGGAGGATCGACAGATCCATGGTGAAACTCCAGTTCTCCACGTACCGGAGGTCGGCGCGGACGGACTCCTCCCGGGAGAGGTCGCTGCGTGATGCGCGGATCGTCGTGCGCCTTGAACAGCACGCCGGCTCCCGCATCGAGTTCGAGAACATCGTGCAGTCGCTGTTCCGCGCCCGGCACCATGCTCCGGAACGTGTACATCGTGAACCGCGCTCCGCGGGTCTGCCGATACAGCACCCGTTCCGGGACGGGTCTGCTCGTCTCGATCCGGTCCCGTGCCGGCTTCCTGTGACGCGCTTTCCTTCGGTGAGCCGCTTCGGCCGTAGTCGCCTCGGCCCCGGCGGTGCCCGTCGGAACAACGCGCAACAACAAACCATTTGTTTCCAGGTCACCGGGCCCGGAACCCACCGCTCCCCCGCCCCGTCGCCCAGGGCAGGTCGATGTACCCGGCCCTCACCATGCCCTCCACCACCTCGGACGGCTTCGGAGCGCTGAGCAGAAAGCCTTGTCCCCGTCTGCATCCCAGCTCGAGGAGATAGGGCACCGCCCCCTCCGCCTCGATACCTTCGGCCACGAGGTCCAGACCGAACGACGTCGCGAGCCCGGCGATGGAATTGACGATGACCCGGTCACCTTCGCTGCGATGAAGATTCTGGACGAAGCCCTTGTCGATCTTGAGCGTGTCCACCGGCAGCGACTTGAGGTGACCGAGCGAGCTGTATCCGGTGCCGAAGTCGTCGATCGCGATCCGGACTCCCCGCCGTTCGAGCCGCGAGAGGGTCGCCCTGGTTCGCCGCAGGTCGCCGACCACGACGTTCTCGGTGATTTCGAGACAGACCTCGGCACCCCTCAGTCCGTGACGCCGCAGCATCGACGCGACCGACTCGTCGAACCCCACGGTCACCAGCTGGACCGGTGAGACGTTGATGCCCATCACCAGATGGAGACCGGGGATCTTCTTCTTCCACGACGCGAGCTGGGCACACGCCGTCTCCATCACCCACCTGCCCAGTTCTGCTGCAAGATTGGTCGATTCGGCGACGTCGATGAATTCGGCGGGCGCAAGCGTGCCGAGAACCGGATGGTTCCAGCGCACAAGTGCCTCCACCCCGAGGATCGCTCCCGACCGCAGATCCACCTCCGGTTGATACTCGAGGATCAAATGGTCGTCGTCGATCGAGGCCCGCAGATCGAGTTCGATGCGGGTCCGTCGCTCGCCTTCGTGGTTCATGTCCTCCGTGAAGAAGCCGACGCTGTTGCCGCCCTGCACCTTCACCGCCATCATCGCCTGGTCGGCGCGACCGAGCAGCGCCACCGAGGAGATCTCCCCCGGCTCACCGAGCGCGATGCCGAGACTGACTCCTCGTCCCACCAATTGGCCGTCGAGCGAAACGGATTCGCCCACCACCCGCTGGATCTGCGCTGCTCGCTCCCACGCGTCGGCCGGTGTGGCCGGGCCTGCCAGGACGACGACGAACTCGTCGCCACCGAGCCGGGCCACCACGTCGACCGGGCGGTTGACCTGCATCAGCCGCTCTCCGATCCTGCACAGGTATGTGTCGGCGGCACGATGCCCGAGGAAATCGTTGAGCGCTTTGAGGCGGTCGAGGTCCAGAAACAGCACCGCCACCGGTCCCGGGTTCCCGGGTCGCAGCCGTTCGTCGAGGTATTCGAGCAACGCCCGTCGACTGGCCAGACCCGTCAACGAGTCGTGATATGCGGCGTACCGTAGTTCTCCCTCGGCCCGAACACGTGCTTGCACCTGCGCGAACAAGGCCGCGATGAGGCGAAGCGACTCCATCTCGTCTTCGGTCCAGGCGCGGTCCCGCGCGCCCACCAGACCAAGGGTTCCGGTGGTGATGTCTCCCCAGAGCAGTGGCACCGCGGCAATCGATTGTCCCGGCGCCGCCAACACCCGGGGATCCTTCGAGTTTTCGGAGTCGGCCATGATCGGACCCGCATCGCGGAACTGCAGGACCGCGGAAGAGTCCGGACCGGGGCTGTGCGCCTGCGGGGGCCATTCGGCGACGAGCACGGTGGCCGCGAGGTCGTGATCGTTGTACCTGAGGTAGCAGGCGTCGACCTCGAAGTGGTCGGCGAGGAGCTCGAGAACCCGGTCGAACACTTCGCGGTGCGTGGCCACGTCGGCCGGCATGAGAAGTGCCGCCACCCGGGTGACCAGGCTTTCGAGAGTCGAGGACGAGCGGACCACGCCTTCTCCCTTCGATCGCACTCACGCATGAGCTCACAGTGCCGTATCGACAAGCGGGCGAAGGCCCTTCATTCCAGGGAGATATACAGTTCCATTTCGCCGGCCGCGGGAAGATATGCGACCTCCTCGCGGAATGCCCGTGCGATGTCGCCCTCCTTTTCGGCGATATCCACCTGGGTCCACACGTCTTCCCACGGATCCGTGCTCGACCCGTCCGGCGTGAAGCGTGCGGCGTACTTGTCGGTCACGCGGATCAGCGAGTCACCCACCGCGAGACTGCCGATGTCGTCGCAGCGATATCCGGCCACCACCGTCCATCCGACCTCCGGGTGGGAGACGTAGACGACGGTGACGTCGCGTAGACCTCGTTCGCGGAGCCGCTCCAGCGTGAAGGCCAGCAGATCGTCGCCGGGACGCCCGGACCCCGGCTCGATCCCGGGCACCACCAGACCACCGACCGCGTATCCGGGCACCTTGACGATGGTGAAGGTCATTGCTGCGCAACCGATGTGGAATCCTCGATCGATATGTACAGCTCGATGCGATAGGCGTGTGGGTAGCACTCGAAATCGCCTGTGAACGCTCGCACGATGTCGCGGCGCCCCTCAGCCCTCCAGATCTGCCGCCACAGTTCACTGAACACGTCGGGAAAGTGACTCCCACCGCGGAGAACTTCGCATACAGACCGGACGGGAGCCTGGACACGACATGCCCGGGCCGGACCTCCTCGAGTGTCCGGCAGCAGTACCCCACGGTTTGGGTGTAGTACGAACCGATGTCTTCCGCGTGATCGGTGTAGGTCGACGCCAGGGGCCCGCCGGCGTCCTGCTTCAACACTGCGGACCAGGCGCGCTCGAGGTGTGGGTCTCTCAGTTTTCCCAACGCGCGGCGCGGACTCCGCACCGGCAAGCCTGCTACCAAAGTTTCTTCACGCTCGACAATGCAGAACGCCATCGGGCAATCCCCCTCCAAGCCACTTACGTAGGCACCCACCCCGCGCTTGCCCGACCCGCACGCGTAATGGGAATTGTTTCGAGACTAAAGGCAACACCCACACCTTTCACGATAGCCATAAACAAACCTATGGTATGTTTTAGCTAGGTTTTCAATCTTTCGGTCATTAATTCATCGCCACACACGTTATGCAGGTCGGCGCTGACGCAAAACGAGGAGGACGAAGTCCCATGGAAGAACCCCCGGCGCCCGCCCGGAGCAGGCATGCCCCGGTGCCGTCGGGCGCCGACCCCCGCGGGGCCGGACTCGCGCGGTGACGGGGTGCCGCGCATGCGGTCATCCGGATCTCGATCCCGCCCTCGACCTCGGCCGCGTGCCACTGCCCGGCCGATTCCCCGTTCGGGAGACTCCCGTTCGCTCCGACGAAGTGCGCAGCCGCCTGGCGATGCTGCTCTGCCGCGCGTGCGGGCTTGCCCAACTGGGCTGTGACGCCGGTCCGGACACACACCGCACTGCGGTCGCACCCGAATACCGCAACGTCGACCACGCTGTCCGGATCATCCGCAAGGCGGGCCTGCTCTCCGGGGGGACCATCTCCGAATTCGGATCACCGAAAGGCGAGCGATGGCTTCCACGCTTGCAGCCCTTCGGTTTTCGATCTCCCCGACACGGTGAGCCCGCGTCGGTCGTGGTGGACTCCTTCGCCCTCGAGCGAGAACTCGATCAGCGCCGCGCTCTCCGGGAGCGGGCGGCTGCGCTGACTCCCGACGGCACACTTCTCCTGGAATTCCGTTCCCTGTCCGCGGTCATCGCCCAACGGCGCTGGGATGCCCTGCAGTACGGACGTTTCGTGTACTACACGGTGACGACACTGCGTCGCGCCCTCGAGGATGCAGGACTGCTTCTCTGGAACGCGTGGCCGATCGGACCCACCGCGGACGTGATACTCGCGGCAGCGGTCTGCGAGGGCACCCTGTACCCGGAACCGTTCGTCCGCCGGCGACTCGCCGCCGAACGCGAGGAGGGCATCACCACCGTTCGTACGGTTCGAGTGCTCCAAGCCGCCGCCGACCGTGACGCTGCCGCACTCCACAGCTGGCTCCGGCAGATGGCCCTCCGGCATCGAACCGTAACAGCCTATGGAGCAACGGCTTCGACCGTCACTTTGTTCGCGCGCGCCCACGTGAGCAGGACCCTCGTCTCCGCCGTCGCCGACGGCACACCGGGCCACCACGGCCGCCGGATGCCCGGCACCGACGTACCCATCGTGGCGCCCGATCTGATGGTGTCTGCGGCACCCGACCACATACTGGTGACGGCGCCGCGGGAGCTGGCCGAATTGCGCTCGCGCTACCCGGAACTCGGCGACAGGTGGACGTTGCCGCCCCGCGGGACGGACGAGTTGCGCCGGGACCGTTGAGAACTCGCCGGGACGCCGGTCAGCCTCTCCAGTGACGCTTCCATGTTTCGGCGTCGTGCGGCCCGGCTCCCGCCGACCGCTCGGCCGTCCGGATCGCATCGGCGAACCGCAGCACGACGCCTCGCAACGCCGCCTCGGTGTCACCCGAATCGTCGATCCGGACCGTTCTCAGCTCGTCGGGTATCAGCTCGTCGGGGAATCCGGCGCGTCGCGCGCGTTCGAGCACCTTGTCGACCAGCGCCAGGCTCGGCTGTGCCATGGCGATCCCGTCGAGGCACGACTCGCGGGCCTTCTCAGCTCTCTTCGCGACCTCCCACGCGGCTTCCTGCTCCGCGACATCCAGCGGCCCGGTATGGCCGTTGGACAAGTGAGGGCTGCGCGCCGCGAGCTTGGCAACGAGCGTCGCGGCGACGTCGTCGACTGTGAAAGCTCCGGACTCCTCGGCGATCCGTGAATGGAAGAGCACCTGCAGCAGCAGGTCGCCGAGTTCCTCCCGTAGGGAATCCGGGTCACCGGACTCGATCGCGTCGAGCACCTCGTAGGTCTCTTCGACGAGATACCGGCGCAGCGACTCGTGGGTCTGGGTGACCTCCCATCCCCCGAACGCCCACAGCCGGTCCATCACCTCCGCTGCTTCGCGCAGCATGTCACCCGGCCCGGTCATCTCCGTACTCACACGCCCACCGATACCGGGGCGCTGATGTCCACCGAGCCCTGGGGCTTTCCGTCCATCGCGAGGAGGAAGTCCGCGATGAACTGGAGCAGTTCGACGTCGCGGACACGATCCGAACCGATACCGCCCGTGCGCGGGATCGGCAACTGCACGGTGCCGCTCGTCGGCCGGTACTGCGCGGACGGGTACAGCCGCTTGAGCCGCATCTGCTTCGAGTCCGGCAATTCGAGCGAACCGATCTTGAGTTGCGAGCCGACCACGGTGACCTCGTCGAGGCCGTACTCCCGGCACAGCAGGCGCAGCTTCGCGACCGACACGAGCCTCCGGACCTCCTCCGGCATCGGGCCGTACCGATCGACGAGTTCGTCGATGACCGTGTCGATGGCGTTGTCGTCGTTCGCGGCAGCGAGTTTCCGGTATGCCTCGAGACGGAGCCGGTCGGAGGTGACGTAATCGGACGGGATGTGCGCGTCGACGGGCAGGTCGATGCGTACCTCCTTGGGCGCTTCGTCCGTCGAGATCGGGCGGCCGTCGGCAGCAGCGCGGAATGCCTCGACAGCCTCACCCACCAGCCGCACGTAGAGATCGAATCCGACCCCCGCGACATGACCCGATTGTTCGGCGCCGAGCACATTGCCCGCGCCGCGGATTTCGAGGTCCTTCATCGCCACGGCCATGCCCGCACCGAGATCGGAGTTCTGGGAGATCGTCGCGAGCCGGTCGTACGCAGTCTCCGTGAGCGGCTTCTCCTGCGGATAGAGGAAATACGCGTACCCACGTTCGCGCGACCGCCCGACACGACCGCGCAACTGGTGCAGCTGCGACAGCCCGAGCGAATCCGCTCGCTCGACGATGAGTGTGTTGGCGTTCGGGATGTCCAGGCCCGTCTCGACGATCGTCGTGCACACGAGTACGTCGAAGTCACGTTCCCAGAAGCCCTGCACGGTCTTTTCCAGAGTGTCCTCGTTCATCTGCCCGTGCGCGACCGCCACGCGCGCCTCGGGGACGAGATCGCGGATCTTCTTGGCGGCCTTGTCGATCGAGCTGACGCGGTTGTGGACGTAGAACACCTGGCCGTCGCGCAGCAGTTCGCGCCGGATCGCAGCGGCCACCTGCTTGTCGTTGTAACCACCCACGTAGGTCAGAATCGGGTGCCGTTCCTCCGGCGGAGTGAGGATCGTCGACATCTCGCGGATGCCGGCCATGCTCATCTCGAGCGTGCGCGGAATCGGCGTGGCGGACATGGTCAGGACGTCGACGTGGGTGCGCAGCGCCTTGATGTGCTCCTTGTGCTCGACGCCGAACCGCTGTTCCTCGTCGACCACGACGAGGCCGAGGTCCTTCCAGCGGATACCCGTCTGCAGCAAGCGATGTGTGCCGACGACGATGTCGACGGTGCCGTCCTCCATGCCCGCGAGGGTCTCGCGGGATTCGGCGGCGTCGGTGAACCGGCTCAGCCCCTTCACCACGACCGGGAAGGCCGCCATCCGTTCGGTGAAGGTCTGCAGATGCTGCTGGGCAAGCAGGGTCGTCGGCACGAGCACCGCGACCTGCTTGCCGTCCTGGACGGCCTTGAACGCAGCCCGGACCGCTATTTCGGTCTTGCCGTACCCCACGTCGCCGATGACCACCCGGTCCATCGGTACGGGCTTCTCCATGTCGCTTTTGACCTCGGAGATCACCGTGAGCTGATCCTGGGTCTCGGTGAAGGGGAACGCGTCCTCCATCTCCTTCTGCCAGGGAGTGTCCGGGCCGAAGGCGTGGCCGGGCGAGGCCTGCCGTGCCGCGTACAACCGCACCAGCTCACCCGCGATCTCACGGACAGCCTTGCGCGCCTTACGTTTCGTGTTCGCCCAGTCCGAGCCACCGAGCTTGCTGATCGACGGGAGTTCCCCGCCCACATAGCGCGAGAGCTGATCGAGCGATTCCATCGGCACGAAAAGGCGGTCGCCCGGCTGGCCACGCTTGCTCGGCGCGTACTCGATCACCAGGTACTCGCGACGGGCTCCGCCGATGGTGCGTTCGACCATCTCGACGAACCGGCCGATGCCGTGCTGGTCGTGGACCACGTAGTCGCCCGCGGTCAGCGCCAGAGGATCGACCTGGTTGCGGCGCTTGACCGGCGTCTTACGCGCCTCCGTCACCACCCGGTTGCCGGTGAGGTCGGCCTCGGTCACGAGGACCAGTCCCGGCACCACGTTGTCGCCGTTGCCGGTGAGGACGAGACCCTCGTGCAGCGCACCGCGGAGGACGCCGACCTGTCCCCGCACCGGTTCCGCGCCGGGTTCGAGTTCGGCCGCGGGGACCTCGTTCTCCTTCAGCCGCTCGAGCACGCGTTGACCCGTGCCGGTGCCGGCCACCACGATCGCGGCACGTCCGCCGGTGGTGACGTGGGCGCGCAGGTTCGCGAACAGCATCGACAGCAGTTCCTCGGAACCGCGGATCTCGGGTGCCGACTGCACCGCGAGGACGGTCTCGGTATCCGCACCCGACTCGAGCTGGCTCAGCGACCACCACGGTGTGCCCTGGGCCTGCGCAGCTTCGCGCACCTGTCGCAGGGACCTGTATGCCGACGCCGCGAGGTCGAGTGTGTTCCCGTCGACCCCGTTGATGTTCGACGTGTCCAGCGGCGCGGCCCCGCCGATCGACGCAGCGGTCCACGACGCCTCGAGGAATTCCTGGCCGGTGCGCACCAGGTCGGTTGCGCGGGTGCGCACCTTCTCCGGATCGCACAGCAGGACGTGGGTGCCGCGCGGGACGACGTCGGTGAGCAGCTGGAGTTCTCCCGGCTGCAGCACGGGCAGCAGCGCTTCCATGCCCTCGACCGGGATTCCGCCGGCCATCTTCTCGAACATCTCGGCGAGCGCGGCGTCGGCCGGGTTTTCCGCGGCGAGTTTCGCGGCGCGCTCCTTGACCGCGTCGGTGAGCAGAAGCTCCCGGCACGGCGGTGCGATGAGGGTCGTGATCTCCAGTTCGGGGATGGAACGCTGGTCGGCAACCGAGAACGGCCGCAGTTCCGTGACCTCGTCGCCCCAGAATTCGATGCGCACGGGATGGTCCGCTGTGGGCGGGAACACATCGAGGATGCCACCGCGCACCGCGAATTCTCCGCGCTTGCCCACCATGTCGACGCGTGTGTACGCGAGTTCGGCGAGCCGCGCGACGAGCTCGTCGAAGTCGTGCTCGGAACCGAGACGCAGCGTGATGGGCTCGATTTCTCCGAGTCCGGGCGCCATGGGCTGCACCAGGGAACGCACGGTGGCGACGACGATCCGCAGCTCCGGGCCGAGATCCCGATCGTCCGGGCGCGCGAGCCGACGCAGCACCTCGAGTCGCCGGCCCACCGTGTCGGCGCTCGGCGACAGACGCTCGTGCGGCAGGGTCTCCCAGGACGGGAACTGCGCGACGCTGTCCCCGACCATCTGAGCGAGTTCGGCCGTCAGGTCGTCGGCCTCGCGGCCGGTCGCGGTGACCACGAGTACCGGGGTCTTCTCCGCGAGGGCTGCGGCAACGAAGGGGCGAACCGCGGACGGCGCGACCAGCGACTGCTCGGCAGTGCCGACCAGTTCACCGATCCTCTGGAACTGGGAGTCCGACAGCGCGATCCGCGCCAATCCGGACAAGGGGGTGGCGACCGGGGGCACAGCAGACAAGGAAAGCGCTCCTGAGTTTGAGACGAGAACCTTATCGAGTCTATGCCTCGCGCGGGATCTGCGTCAGGACCGAGCGGGCAACAGGGATCACCCTCGGCACGCTCACGTCGCTGCCGCGTAGCCGCGGAGCAGATCGGCACTGTTGTCGCCCAGCGCCGAACGTGCCCACACTGCGAGCCGCACCAGCAGATCCGCGTCGCTCGGATTCGCCTCGGTTCCCGGCTCGAGCCACCGCCGGCGCACCATCCGCAGCAGCGACCGCTGTGCCCGCGCGGGGTCGGCGTCGAGCGCGAATGTGACGAACGCGTCGCGGGTCCACGCTTCGACGCCGGATCGTTCGAGTGCCCGCGCGGTCACAGCGTCGGCAGTGACCACGGCGTCCGCATGACAGAGCAGCGCCACGGAGGTGACGTGCGTTTCTCTCGGGTCGATCACGTACGGCACTTCACGCAGGACCGGGGTGGGCCAGGTCACCCGCGCGTCCGGGAACGCGCGGTCGAGTTCGGCGAACAGGTAGTCGCGGGTAGGTCGGGCGAGGTGTTCCGGCAGCCGGTGATCGGCCTCCGCGATGATGCCGTCGCTCCAATACGGCTGGTACAAACCGTCTTCCGCGAAAGCGAGTGCGACATCCCGGACCCGCGCGTTCGCCAGGACCGTCGCGTCGAGGACGACTCGGATCGGCACCGCTCTCCCTTCGTCGGGCGTCAGAACTTCTCGTACATGCCTTCGCGGCGGGTGAGATCGGCGAGGTTGTCGAGCACCTCGGTGCGGATCCTGGTGTGGCGTTCGCCGAGCGCGAGGACCTCGGTCCGGGGCACCCGGCGATGCAGGCCGTGGAATTCCGCGGGTAGCGCGCCGGTGTCCACCAAACGGGCGGCGTAGCGCCGCGAGCATCCGAGGACGTCGGCGACCTGCGCGATGGTCAGCAATGCGGGCACCAGCCCGATCGTGACGGCAGTGTCCGGGCCGAGCTCGTCGAGCAGACGTGCCAGTTCTCCCGGCGCCTGGCGCGCATCGAACGGTCCGAACGTCACGGCGGCGATGCTGTCAGCACGACGGAGGGAATGCAACGACCATCCGGGCCGGCCGGAGCCGTGGACGCACTGCGGCCACCGCGTTCAGGACTGCAACCGCAGTCTGCGGGCCGCGAACTGGCGGAAGTACTCGAGTTTGCTCGGCGGAACCACCGACGGCAGCAGCAGGCTCCACATCGCCTCGATCCGCTCGGTCAGATGCTTGGTGCCGCTCATCGCCGCTCCCACGGTGCGCGCACCGATACCGGCTTCCATCAGCAGCAACGCGAACGCGTCGGTGTCGACGTGCTCGGCCAGGTCGCCTTCGTCGCCTGCGCGCCTGGTGAGTTCCTTCAACTCTTCGAGCCAGACGTCGAAGGGGCGTTCTTCCGCACCGCGGTAGTCGCCGATTTCGACGAGCAGGCGGAACATCGCGCGGACCACCGGATCGGTTTCGGCGAGGTCGACGTTCAGCACCGACAGTTCGATGGCTGCTTCCAGCGCCGGCGCGCGCCGGTCGGTCTTCACGGCAGTTTCCGCGGCCATCCGGGCGTACCCGGCGTCGATCACGCCGCGAGCGAGTTCTTCCTTGGAACCGAAGTGGAAGTACAGGGCGCCTTTGGTGACACCCGCCTCTTCGATGATCTCGTTCAGGCTCGCGTTGGCGTAGCCTTCCCGCACGAATACCTCGGCGGCTCCTCGTAGTACCGCCTCGCGCGTCACTTCAGCGCGTACCTGCCGTCCCACAGAGACCCCGATTCTTCGTTCGCCACTGGGCGTCGGTCGTGCACTCCTGTGAAGACCACCGTAACACCGATTATCCTGTTCCCAATGCGTTGCAGCGCCTCGAAACAGAACGACTACGTGCCGAGATGCTCGTTTCCGAGCGCCGGGTCTGCTTCGAGACGGGTCAGCCCGTTCCAGCACAGGTTGACGAGGTGCGCTGCGACAACTTCCTTCGACGGCGTCCGTTCGTCCAGCCACCAGGTCGCCGTCGTGGCGACCATCCCTACCAGGGCCTGCGCGTACAGAGGCGCGAGTTCCGGATTGAGTCCTCTCCGGGAGAAGTCGCCGGCGAGCAACTGGCCGACCTGGCGCATCGCCTCGTTGAGGAGACTCGAGTAGGTGCCTTCCTCCGCGGCGACCGGCGAGTCACGCACGAGGATGCGGAACCCGTCGGTGCGCTCCTCGATATAGGTGAGGAGCGCGAGGGCAGCACGCTCGACCCGCACTCGTGAGCGGTTCCGGGTCAGGCTCTCGGTCACCATCGACATCAGCACCGTCATCTCGCGGTCCACCACCACCGCGTAGAGCCCTTCCTTACCTCCGAAGTGCTCGTACACGACAGGCTTGGACACCTGGGCCCGCTGCGCGATCTCTTCGATCGACGCGCCGTCGTAACCACGTTCGGCGAACAAAGCGCGTCCGATCTCGATGAGTTGCTCGCGCCGCTGCGTTCCGGTCATCCGGATCCGGGGCGCGCGCTCGGTGCTTTTCCGACTGGCCTGCTCCGTACGGTCCTGCGACGATCGTGACACGGTTCGTCCTTTCCGACGCACCACGTCGGGGCATCACTCGGGGTCGGTCGCCGCCCAGACTATCGACAACGAGCAGATCACCCCCCACGTTCGACGCCGCGCGCCTCCCGTGCGAGGATCAGGGACGCATGCCCGGAGTGCGCCGCGCGCCGGGGGTGTGGCAGTCCGCCGTGGTGTAATCGGCAGCACCTCTGATTTTGGTTCAGATAGTTCAGGTTCGAGTCCTGGCGGCGGAGCGGGGACCGTTTTCGGGGAGCCGTCGCGCTCCCGTGCGCACGCGGCAATTCCGTGCGTATGCAGACCTTGTCGAGGGAGCTACATGCAGGTGCAGACCGCGATCATTGTCCTGGCAGCCGGAGCAGGAACCCGGATGCGGTCGAAGACCCCGAAGGTTCTGCACAGTCTCGGCGGGCGCTCGATGCTCGCTCATTCCCTTCGGGCGGCGAGCGCACTGGAGCCCGGACACCTCGTCACCGTGATCGGGCACGAACGCGACCGGGTCGGCGCCGCGGTGGCCGAGTTCGCCGAGGACACGGGTCACGAGGTGCGCATCGCGGTGCAGGAAGAGCAGCGCGGAACCGGCCATGCCGTCGCATGCGGACTCGCCGAACTGCCCTCCGACTTCGCCGGGACAGTGCTGGTCACCGCCGCCGACGTACCTCTGCTCTCGCCCGAGACGCTGCGCGAGTTGCTCGAGACGCACACGGAACCGGATTCCGCCGCGGTCACGGTCCTCACGACTACGGTGCCCGACCCCACCGGCTACGGACGCATCGTGCGGACCACCGACGGTGACGTCGCGGCGATCGTCGAAGAGAAAGACGCCACCCTCCGCCAGCGGGCCATCGTCGAGGTGAACACCGGCGTGTACGCGTTCGACGCGGCCCGTCTGCGGTCGGCGCTCGGCAGTCTCGACACCGACAACGCCCAGGGCGAGCTGTACCTCACCGACGTCGTCGAGATCGCACACCGTGAGGGGCTCGCGGTCCGCGGACTGCACACCGAGGACTCGGTCCAGGTCGCCGGAGTGAACGACCGGGTCCAGCTCGCAGCGCTGACCGCCGAGCTGAACCGCCGGGTGCTCACGCAGTGGATGCGCGACGGCGTGACCGTCGTCGATCCGGCGTCCACCTGGGTCGACATCGACGTCGTGCTCGGCACGGATGTCACCCTCCATCCCGGTGTCCAGCTGCACGGCCGCACCGTGGTCGCCGAGGACGCGGTCATCGGACCGGACACGACACTGACCGACGTGCAGGTAGGTGCCGGCGCGTCTGTCATCCGTACCCACGGGACCGGCTCGGTGATCGGCGCCGGGGCGACCGTGGGACCGTTCACCTACCTGCGTCCGGGCACCGAACTGGGCGCGAACGGCAAGCTCGGCGCATTCGTCGAGACGAAGAACGCCCAGATCGGTTCCCATTCCAAGGTGCCGCACCTGACGTACGTCGGGGATGCGGAGATCGGCGAGCACTCCAACATCGGCGCGTCGAGTGTGTTCGTCAACTACGACGGCGTCGAGAAGTACCGCACCGTGGTCGGATCCCATGTACGGACCGGCTCGGACACCATGTTCGTGGCCCCGGTGACGGTGGGTGACGGTGCCTACACCGGTGCCGGAACGGTGCTCCGTCGCGACGTCCCACCGGGGGCGCTGGCAGTGTCGGGCGCGCCACAGCGCAATATTGACGGGTGGGTCCAGCGAAACCGCGCCGGAACCGCCGCTGCCGAGGCAGCATCGAGAGCACAGCAGCAGCACGACCACGATCGGCAAAAGGACGGCCAGGACCAGTGACCAATTGGATCGACAACCAGAAGAACTTGATGCTCTTCGCCGGCCGGGCGCATCCCGAGCTGGCCGAGCAGGTCGCCAAGGAACTGGGTGTACCTCTCACCCCGCAGACGGCACGTGACTTCGCCAACGGCGAGATCTTCGTCCGGTTCGACGAGTCGGTGCGAGGCTCCGACGCGTTCGTGCTCCAGAGCCACCCGTTCCCGCTCAACCAGTGGGTCATGGAACAGCTCATCATGATCGACGCCCTCAAGCGCGGTTCCGCGAAGCGCATCACCGCGATCCTGCCCTTCTACCCGTACGCGCGGCAGGACAAGAAGCACCGCGGACGTGAGCCCATCTCGGCTCGCCTGATCGCGGATCTGCTCAAGACCGCGGGTGCGGACCGCATCATTACCGTCGACCTGCACACCGACCAGATCCAGGGCTTCTTCGACGGCCCCGTCGATCACATGCATGCGCAGGGTCAGCTGGCGGAGTACATCCGTGGCAAGTACGGCGTCGACAACATCGCGGTCGTCTCCCCCGACTCCGGTCGTGTCCGGGTCGCCGAGAAGTGGGCCGACACCCTCGGCGGCGCACCGCTCGCGTTCATCCACAAGACCCGCGACCCGCTCGTCCCGAACCAGGTCAAGTCGAACCGTGTGGTCGGTGACGTGGAGGGTCGTACCTGCATCCTGATCGACGACATGATCGACACCGGTGGCACCATCGCCGGAGCGGTTCGCGTCCTCAAGGAGGCCGGTGCCGGCGACGTCATCATCGCCGCGACCCACGGTGTGCTCTCCGACCCGGCCGCCGAGCGCCTCGCGGCGTGCGGTGCCAAGGAAGTCATCGTCACCAACACGCTGCCCATCCCGCCGGAGAAGCAGTTCGACTCGCTGACCGTGCTGACGATCGCGCCGCTGCTGGCACAGACCATCCGCGAGGTGTTCGAGAACGGTTCGGTGACTTCGCTGTTCAACGGCGTCGCCTAGAAACTGCACCACGAGGTGGTGACTCCCGGGCCGCACGGACCGAAAGGCGCTCCTCGATGTTCACCGGTTTCCCGACCGCGGCTCTCGACTTCTACGAGGATCTCGAGGCCGACAACAGCAAACCGTTCTGGGCCGCGCACAAGGCCGTCTACGACGACTGCGTGCGCGGCCCGATGCTTGCTCTGCTCGCCGATCTCGAGCAGGAATTCGGGCCGGGCAAGGTGTTCCGGCCGTACCGGGACGTCCGGTTCAGCAACGACAAGACCCCGTACAAGACCCATCAGGGTGGCTTCGTCGCGACCGGTCCGGGTGTCGGCTACTACGTCCAGATCGACGCGGCGGGCCTGACGGTGGCCGGTGGGTTCTATTCGGGGACGCCCGCACAGGTCGCGGCGTACCGCGCAGCCGTCGACGACGAACGACGTGGAACCGAACTCGGCAAGATTCTCCGGCGACTGCGGCGCGGCGGGTACGAGATCGGTGGTTCGACGTTGAAGACGCGACCGCGCGGTGTCGACCCCGATCATCCGCGTCTCGACCTGCTGCGGCACCGGTCACTGAACGCCGGTCGCAGCGACGTCTCTCCTCCGTGGATCGACAGCACGCGCACCCTCGACGAGGTCCGCAACTCCTGGCGCGCGTTCCGGCCGTTGGTGGAGTGGCTGACCTCGGCGACCGCTTCGTGACCTGCAGACCACCCGGTATGGAATTGCAGTGTGCCGCAATGGTTTGCCTCTAAACCTGGAGCGTGATGATCTTCGTCACTTCCGGTCGGCTCCGTCGCAGGTCACGCCGGACCGGGGTGCCGCACCGGTGGGGCCCTGACCTAAAGTTGCTCCTCGTGATCGACGCGCAGACTCTCGAGGCCCCCACCGAAAACGCGACAATCCGAACCTCGCGACGGTGGTCTCCCGGGGCGTGCGTCTGGTGTGGCGGCACCGATTCGGTCGAGGAATACCGCAACGAACCCCGATGCGCGACTTGCCGACACCACGAAGCGGTGATCGAGGAAGCCCGTCGTTTCATGGGCATGTACGGTCTGCGTCCTATCGGAGGAACGCTCCAGTCGGATGACGACGAGGAATACGAGCATCGCGTCGGTGCCCGCGATTCCCGTCGCGTACTCAACGAGATCCGGCTCGAACACCAGCCCGATCCCGAGCTTGTCAGGAAGGCGCTGCGCCCACGTGCGGCCGCCGTCGTCGCCGAGGGCAAGCCTGCCACCAAGCGCGCCTCCGCTTCCTCGTCGTCCTCTTCCACCGCCGGCAGCGCCCGTCCCTCGTCGTCGTCGGCGAAGGCCCCGGCACCGGTGAAAAGCGGTGCGGTCGATATCGACGAGATTCAGACTCGCGCTCTCGCGTTGCTCGACCAGCTCACGTCGATCGACGCGCAACTCGCGCGCGTCGCCGAGCAGAGCGGTCTCGCCGCCCGAGCACGTCGCAGTGATCTCGAGAAGCAGAAGGCCACCGTCCTGCGCACTCTCGCCGCGCTGGAGAAGGCTCGCCTGAGCGCGACGTCGAAGTAACCCGAGTGCGGACAGGAAGCCACCCGCCCGTCTGCGCGTTACCCTTCGACCGATGAATTCTGTCCTCGGTCTCGTCACCGGCCTGGTCGTTCTCGTGGTCGGGGCCGAGGTGCTGGTGCGCGGTGGTTCGCGACTCGCAGCCCGGCTCGGCATCACTCCGATCGTGATCGGGGTGACTGTCGTGGCCCTCGGCACGAGCGCACCCGAACTGGCGGTGGGAATCGAATCCGCCGCAACGGGAAACGCGGGTCTCGCGCTCGGCACCATCGTCGGCACCAACATCGTCAACCTGCTGCTGATCTTGGGACTCAGTGCGCTCGTCCGCACGATCCACCTGGGCACACAGACGCTCCGCATCGACCTTCCTGCCATCACCGCGGCCGCGCTCCTGTTGTGGGCGACGTCCGCGGACGGCCTGATCTCACCGCTCGAAGGTGCCGGTCTCATCGCGTTCGGACTGCTGTATACCGTTCTCGTTATCCGCGCCGGCCGAGCCGAAGCCGCCGCCGTCCGTCTGGAATACGCCGACGAGTTCTCCCCCGACCCCGTCCCCTGGCGACTCGGCGCGACCCTCACCGAGGTGGCGATGCTGCTCGGCGGGATCGCTATCGTCGTACTCGGTGCGGACATCCTCGTCGACGCCGCGGTCGCGTCCGCGCAGGCCCTCGGCGTCTCGGACACGGTGATCGGGTTGACCGTCGTCGCGATCGGTACGTCCGCACCGGAACTGGTGACCACGATCGTGTCCACGATTCGCAACGAGCGCGACATCGCGATCGGCAACCTTCTCGGTTCCAGCGTCTACAACATCGTGTTCATCCTGGGCGCGACCGTGCTGGCGACCCCCGGGGGGGTGACGGTGCCCGACGAGATCGTCCGAGTCGACCTGCCGCTGATGGCTGCGGTCGCATTTCTGTGCATCCCTGCGTTTCTCACGGGCCGGCGGCTGTCGCGCGCCGAGGGTGCGCTGTTCATCGCGACCTACGGCGTCTATCTCACGTTCCTGCTCACGACCCGCACGTGACCGGTCACGTCAGCGCGAGGTCGGCGAGTTCCGCTACCAACGGCGCCAGACGACTGCAGTCGGTGCCGGCACTGGACACGGCGACCGTCGGTACGGTGCGCCCGCCCGTGCGCGCGGCCACCCGGTCGGTGTCGACGGCGTCCTCCACCGGTGTGGCTGCCGTGCACAGGTCGCCGTCGCGCCGGAGGACGATGCTGCGGCCCGCCACGGATGTCCCCTCGCGGTCCGGGCCCGCAACCGGTGCCCCCTCGGGTTCGAGCCCGAACCGCACGCTCCAGGTCTGGGCACCACCGCCGGGCAACAGCACCGAGTAGTCGCAGCGGTACGGGTCGGCGTCCACCGACCACTGGATGAGATTCTCGGGTGCGAACAATCCGACGACCTCGCACGGGTCGGCAGCGGCGAGACGGATCCTTCCCGGACCTCTCGTGGGGCGGGCCGGGAGTGCCCGGAGTCCGTCGACGGCAACATCGTGTGTCTCGTCGGCCGCCTCGCACGCGGTGCCGGTCTCCGGAACGACACCGGGCCGGAAGTGCTCGACCACGTGCACCGCCGCGGTCCGCACCGGCGGATCACCGTCGACGAAGGCGGTGACGGGCAGGTCGAGCGCGAACCACCGGGTGCACTCGGCGGTGGAGTCACCGACAACTCGAAGACGCTCGATCTCGGCGCCGCCGAATCGGACGGCCCGATCCTCCTCACCACGGGGCGGCGCCGACAGATCCAGAGTGATCGACAGATCGCGTTGCCGGTCCCCCGGCCGGCGCACGACGGCGGTGCACGTATCGAAACCTTTCTCCGGCCCGAACCTGCGTAGTTCGCCGTATTTCCCGACAACCGCTTCGGGCATCAGCGCACACGGGTCCAGGCGACGGAGGCGCTCGGCGAGTTCGAGCGCCACCTTGTCCGCGGCGGAGACCGGCTGGCTGTAGGTGTTGGGTTCGATGCGATCCGGCTCGCGGGGAGGTGGCACCGGAGAGGTACCGGCAACCACGGTCGCGCACGCCGCGAGCACGAAACACAGCACGGACGCGACGGTGACGGCAACCGCCGTCGTCGCTCTCCGACGATGCACCTCACCCTGCACACCGGCCCCCGAACCCCGAACGAATGGTCCGCGGATCATCCCACGACATCTCCTACCGGCGCCCCGCAACGGCGACCTGCACGAGACGGGGCATGGGAGACGTGCCCGCGCGCTGGTTGTCTCACACCGTTTCCCGGCCTGCCGCTCGGGTACTCGGTGAGTCCTCCGATCCGTTCCTACGAGGAGTGCGCATGAAGTTCGGGTACAAACTCGCCGCCGAAGCCTTCGGTCCCGCCGAACTGGTACGGCAAGCAGTCGCCGCGGAAGCCGCGGGCTTCGATTTCGTCGAGATCAGCGACCACTACCATCCGTGGCTCGACGTGCAGGGGCATTCGCCGTTCGCCTGGTCGGTGCTCGGCGCGATCGCAGCACGCACCGACACCGTCGGGCTCGCCACCGGCGTGACGTGCCCGACCATCCGGTACCACCCGGCGATCATCGCGCAGGCAGCCGCGACGGTCTCTCTGTTGTCCGACGGCCGGTTCAGTCTCGGCGTGGGTTCGGGTGAACGTCTCAACGAGCATGTCGTGGGCCTGGAGTACCCGTCCATCCGGCATCGTCAGGTGATGTTCCGGGAGTCGCTGGAGATCATCCGGCTGCTGTGGTCGGGCGGCTATCACAGCTACGACGGTGAGTACCTCCAGCTCGACGAGGCACGCGTCTTCGACCTCCCGGAGGTGTTGCCCGACATCGTCGTCGCCGCGGGCGGACCCGACGCTGCACGCCTGGCCGCCGAGTACGGGGACGGGCTCTTCACGACCGAACCGTCGTCCGAGCTGGTCGAGACGTATCGGAGCGCCGGCGGAACCGGGCCACGCTACGCGGAGATGTCGGTGGCGTGGGCACCGAATGCGGACGACGCCGCGGATGCGGCGCTGCGCACCAACCGGTGGGGTGTCACAGGATGGAAGGTGATGAGCGAACTTCCCAATCCGGTGAACTTCGCCGCGGCGACCGAGACGGTGCGTCGCGAAGACATGCTCGAGAACTTCGTGTGCGGCAGTGAGCCCGAGGCCTACCTCGACCTCGCACGCACTCACGCCGACGCCGGCTACGACCATCTCGTGTTCATGAATGCCGGACCCGACCCCGACGGCTTCCTCTCGTTTTTCCGCACCGAACTCCTCGAATCGCTGCGCGCCCTCCCGGCATCCGGCTGATCGTCACGATTCACCGGGTCTTCACCACATCCGACCAGGTAGTCTTTTACCGATCAGGCCTGTCGGGGGTCTCGTTCGCAGCCCCGGCATCCAGCTGGGCAATCGTCGAAGGAGCTTGCGTGAGTATCCCCGCCGCCGGTCGCGTCGGCGTACCACAGTGGCGTGGTCTCACCTGTGCTCTCGCACGACCCCGGTTGTTCGCCGCACTGGACCGCGGTTCACCTCTGACGGTGCTCGATGCGCCTCCCGGTTTCGGCAAGCGCACCCTCGTCGCATCCTGGCTGCACGGTGGCGGCGCCGAGGGCCGGACGGTGGTGTGGGTCCCTCCCGACCACGCGACCCCTGGGCACCACGCGACATGGACGGCTGTCCTCGAGACTCTGCGGGCACACGGCGACGATGCGTTCCCGCACGCCTCCGGTCCGGACGAGCCGGGAGCCGACCCGTTCACCAAGGTCGTGCACGCGTTCCGGTCGTGTGAGGGGCCGGCTCTCCTGGTCCTTGCCGGCGTCTTCGATCCCGCGACCACGCTGCCCTGCGTCTACGAACTGCTGAACCGGTGTCCCTCCCTCGACGTCATCGTGTGTTCGCCGGGGACCACGGACACCGACCTCTCCGGCGCCACCGAGCAGGGGATCGACTGCACCTACATTCCCACCGAGCAGATGGCGTTCACGCCGGCCGAGACGGCGACGTTGTTCCACACGGCGGGTGTGCCGCGGACCGACGCCGAGTGCCATGCCCTCAACCGCGCGTTGGGCGGCGTCCCCGCACATCTCGCCGCGTCCGTCACCCTCGTCCGCTCCGCACCCGGGCGACTGGTCGACCCCGACGGCTCACCGGACCCGCGTCTTGCCCACATGGTGAAGCGCTACGCCGCGGCGCGTCTCTCCGAATTGGACGACGAGTCACGCGCTTTCGCGCTGACGATCGCGGCAGCGCGCAGCACCGACGCGACGACCGCCGTCGAACTCACCCGGCATCCGGATCCCACGACGGTGCTGAACCTCATGACGATGCGGGGGCTGCTCGTCGCGTCCCGGCCCAGCGGTGTCTGGCGGTGGACCGAGGCGGTCCGCTCCGCAGTCCTCGAGATTTCTCGCACTTCACGACCGGGACACGTCGACGCACTGCTGGTGGAGTTGGCCAGGCGGCATCGAGGCGACGAGAATCCGGTCGATGCCGCTGTCTACGCCGTCGAAGCCGAGGATTGGGAGATGGCGAAGGAGATCGTCTTCTCGTCATGGGTCACCATGGTGGACAAGCACTTCGGTTCACTCGTGAGAATCCTGCGCCGCCTGCCGGTGAAGACACTCGACGAATACCCGTCGATCCTCGCGGGACGAGCGCTGTTCAGTCAGATGCTCGACGAGCACGCCATCTTGCACACGTCGCTACCGTCCGACCCCGCCGATCTCCGTGAACTCGGCAGGACGAAGGACGCTCCCCATGCGTTGTTCGTCGGGACGGTGCAGACGCTGGCGCTGCGTGTGGGGGGCCGGGTCGACGATGCAGCAACGCGGACACTGAACCTCGAGCCGCTGGTCGAGTCCATCCTCGAGCATCAGCCCGACTCGATCGCAGCGCACCTTCCCGTACTTCGCCTGCAGTGGGCCATCACGCTTCAGCTCGCGGGAATGCTGGACCGGTCGACCACCGCATTCCGCCGCGCCTACCGGGGCGCGCACGCGTCGGGAATCACCTTTGCGGTCCAGAACGCGGCGGGCAGTTCGGCGTTGAACTGGGCAGTGACGGGCGACAACCCGCGTGCTCGCGAATGGCTCGATATCGAGCAGCGCGCCGAACCCACCGAGGGGCACTGGGGGCCGGTAGTCCGCATGGGCGGCCGGGCAGCGACGGTATTGCTCCATCTCGACTCGCTCGATCTGGAGGCCGCGACCCACGCGCTCGATGTGCTCGGGACCCCCGGTGAGTCCGAAGAACTGTGGGCTTTCGTCGCGTACTGCCGGGCGTACCACTCTCTCGCCGGGGGCAATCCGTACGACGGACTGACCGGTGTGCACCAGCTGATCACGTCGCATCGCGACCGCCACAGGTCCGGCTCATTCTCCCGGGTGCTCCTCGGCGCGGCGGAAGTGGATCTGCAACTGGCTCTGGGTAACGGCAACCTCGCCCTCGCGCGCGCCGGAGAGGACTCCGCGGGCCACCCCGTGCTGATCGTCCCGTGCGCGCGGGCGGAACTTCTGACCGGCCATCCCGATGCAGCGCTGACGAAACTCCGTCACGTGCCGTGGCCGGAATGCGGTTTTCCTCGCGCACATCTCGAAGCACTGCTCATCGCAGCGGCGTGCCACCTCCACCTGGAGGATCATGCGGGCGCCGTGCGCGACTGGCAGCGCGCCTGCACTCTTGCACCGACTCTCCGGAACCGGCGCGCGTTCACCACGGTGCCGGCGCGCACCGTGGCCCGGTTGGAGGAGCTGAGCGGCATCGCGATACCCGGAGGGCCGGTCGACGCGGTGTTTGCGGAAACGGTGCCGCGCGCGGAATTGTCGCCGCGCGAAACCGACGTCCTGGTCCTCCTCGCGCGCGGCTCGACGCACGCCGAGATCGCCAGGGAGTTGTTCGTCTCCGCCAATACGGTCAAGACCCAGCTGCGCACCGCCTACCGCAAGCTCGGGGCACACTCGCGCACCGAAGCTATCGGGCGCGCCCGCGAACTCCGGTTGCTGCCCCTCGATCGGGAGTCGTGACCGCGGAATCGGCTCCGGCCCGGTTTCCCTTCCCGGCGACCCGCATGTCGACTATCCACACCGCGGCGGTACACAGCGACAGTCCGACACCGAGCAGGAACACCGCCGTCCACCCGCCGAACGACCAGGCTGCGGCCCCCAGCGCCGATCCCGACGCCGCGCCGACGAAGTACGTCGTCATGTACACCGAGTTGAGCCGCGAGCGCGCATCGGGATCGAGCGCGTAGACGATGTTCTGGTTGGTGATGTGCACCATGCTCACGGCAAGGTCGATCGTGACCATTCCGACCACGAACCACACCAGCGACACCGCACCCGCCGCAAGTGCCGCCCACGACATGACGAGCACCGCGATCCCGGCCGCGGTCGTCAGAACGCCGAGGCCCCGGTCGACGAGCCGCCCGACCACGGAGGCTGCGACAGCGCCGACCACCCCGGCAAGTCCGACGAGACCGATCTCGAGTTCTCCGAGCCCGTGCTCCGGACCGGACAACAGGAACGCCATCGTCGAGAACATCGCGCTGATGGACGCGAAGCTGAGCCCACCCATCAGGGCACGGGTGCGCAGCCGTGGGTGCTCGAACACCAGCGTGCCGAGCGACCGCAGTGTCGCACCGTAGCCCTGGCGTGCCGTCGGCGTCGTCGCCGGCAGGACGCGCCACAGAGCGAGCGCGACGACCGCGGTGAGGACTGCGCCGATGCGGTACACGGTGGACCAGCCGCCGACTTCGGCGAGCATCCCTGCGACACTCCGCGCGAGCAGGATGCCCACCAGCAGGCCGCTCATCACGGTGCCCACCGCAGCGCCGCGTTTCTCGGGGGTCGCGAGGGTGGCCGCGAACGGCACGAGCACCTGCGCGGCGACGGAGAACAGCCCCGCCATGGCGGTCCCCACCATGAGCACACCGATGCCGGGTGCGAAACCGCTGATCCCCTGGCCGGCTGCGGCCGCGAGCATGAGCGTCACGGCGAGCCGCCGCTGGGGAAACACGTCCCCGAGCGGTACCAGGAAGATCAGCCCCAGTGCGTAGGCGACCTGCGCGACGGTGACCGTCGCGGCCGCCGCCGAGTGCGACGTGCCCAGCGCGGTCGCAATCGACTCGAGCAGAGGCTGGTTGAAGTAGTTGCCGCCTACGCACAACCCCGTCGCCACCGCCATGAGCAACAGCACGGGGGTGGTCAGCACGGGACGGGACTCCGAGGGCATACCCACCACAATCCCTCTCGCCGCGCGTGGCTCTCCAACCGATCAGCGGCGGGCGGCGCCCAGCACGACGAACCGGCCGTCGCGGTCGATCCATTCGCGGTGCACCACGAAGCCGGCGCGGTCGAGTTCCGCCCCGAGCCCGTCCAGCCGGAACTTCGCGGAGATCTCGGTGCGGATCTGCTCGCCCTTGTCCAGCGACACCTCGAGATCGAGTCCCGGCACCGACACCGTCATCGGCTCCGTCGCCTCGAGCCGCATCTCGATCCATTCGTTGTCCGGGTCCCACACGGCACGATGGACGAAGCGATCCGGGTCGAAATCGGCGCCCAGACGGTTGTTGAGCACTCGCAGTACGTTCCGGTCGAACTCCGCGGTGACTCCGGCAGCATCGTCGTAGGCCGGGATGAGCACCTCGGGATCCACCACGAGCCCCGCTCCGAGCAGAAGCCACTCGTCGCGGTCGAGGATCGACGCGAGTCCGGAGAGGAACGCGGCCCGTTCCTCGGGCACCAGGTTGCCGATCGTGCCCCCGAGGAAAGCCACCATCCGGCGTCCTCCCGAGGGAAGATGCTCGAGCGATTCGGTGAAGTCACCCACCACGCCGTGTACCGACAGCCGTGGGTACTCCACCGACAGCTGTGCCACCGCGGTGCGCAGAGCCGGCTCGGAGACGTCCTGCGGTACGTAGGTGTGGAGGTACGGTTCGAGCGCATCGAGCAGCACACGGGTCTTCTCCGAAGAGCCCGACCCCAGTTCGACGAGCATCTCCGGCCGCGCCGAGTCGGCGATCTCCCCCGCGAATTGCCGCAGCAAACCGAATTCGGTGCGGGTCGGGTAGTACTCGGGCAGCCGCGTGATCTCTTCGAAGAGTGTGCTGCCGCGCGCGTCGTACAGCCACGTGGGCGAGAGATATTTCGGGGTCGACGTCAACCCTCGGTAGGCATCGGCGCGGAGCTTCTCGTCGAATTGTTCGGGTTCGAGATAGACGTCGACTGTCATGGAGCCTTGACCTCCAGCGGGGAGACGATAAGTTTTCCGGGTATCGCATGGACGAGATGCCGGTCGGGCACCGGCTGCCAGCGCAGGTCGTCGTCGTACGGTTCCGAGGCGACGATGGCGACGTCTTCGTCCACAAGGGTCCACAACGAGTGGTACCACGCCGTCGCCCACATCTCGGACCCGTTGCACAACAACAGGTTCAGCCGGGATTCGGGAGCGGCACCGATGATGTCGCGCACCAGGGACATCAGAGCGACATCGGGTGTCCCCGACCGAAGCCGGTGGCGCAACAACATCCACAGGGCCGCGGAGTCGGTCGGCGCGTCGAGTTGCAGCAAGTCTTCGACGGGCAGCGTGGACGCGAGAGAGGCGAGGGATCCGGGCCATCCTCGGACCACCCCGTTGAGGCTGAACCCCCAGCGCGCTTCACCGAACGGCGCCGCCGCGGAACGTTCCACCGGCATACCTTCGGTGGCCGATCGCAGCGCGACCATCAGGGCTCCGCCGCGTATTCCCGACAGCCCCTCTCCCACAAAGGGATCCGACCAGATCGGTGAGGCCGACCGGTACCGGCCGAAAGTTCCGTCGTCACACCACCAGCCCACTCCGAAACCGTCGGCGTTGATGGTGCCGCCCCCACGCATGTCGCGGGGCGCGAACGACTGGCGAATCAAGGAGTGCGGGCCGCGATGGACCAGCTCGGCAGCTCCCGTGGCCGGTCCGAGATAGCCCAGGTGCCTACACATCCGGCTCCCCGGCACCGGCCGGGTCGTATGCGAGGCGGAAACCCGCGAAGATCTGGCGGCGGACCGGAAGATCCCAGTTGCGGAAGGTTCCCCGGCACGCGACCGAGTCGGTTCCGAACGAACCGCCGCGCAGTACCCGATAGTCGTTCCCGAAGAACACTTCCGAGTACTCCCGGTACGGGAACGCCCGGAAGCCCGGGTACGGCTCGAACGGTGAGGAGGTCCACTCCCACACGTCCCCGATGAGCTGGTGGACGCCGAGCGGTGACGCCCCCGCCGGATATGCCCCCACCACGGCCGGGCCGAGGTGACACTGTCCGAGGTTCGCATGCTGGGGGCCGGGCTCCTCGTCGCCCCACGGGTACGCGCGGCTGCGACCCGTGGCGGGATCCCACCGCGCTGCCTTCTCCCACTCGAACTCGGTCGGCAGGCGGCCACCCGCCCAGCGGCCGAACGCCTCGGCTTCGTAGAAGCACACGTGCACCACCGGTTCGTCCGGGTGCAGTTCCACGATCCGTCCGAACGACCGCCGTGCACGCCGGCCCGCAGGATCGTGGGTCCAGAACCGGGGCGCCTCGAGCTCGGCGTCACAGCGGTGTCTCCATCCCGGCTCGGACCAGAATTCGGGTCGCCGGTACCCGCCGTCCTCGACGAATTCGAGGTAACGCCGGTTCGACACCGGCACGGTGTCGATCGAGAACGCGGGCACGTGGACGCGCTGCGCGGGCTGTTCGTTGTCCAGCGCCCACGGATCGCTCGACGTCCCGATCTCGACCTCGCCGGCGGGCACGAGCACCCGGCTCTGCTCCGGCGGCGTTCCCCGCCGAGGCGCCTCCGGGGCGTCGAGCAGCGGTGGCCCCTCGCGTAACTGATGCGTGGCGAGCATCGTCTCGCCGTGTTGCTGCTCGTGCTGCGCGACCATGGCGAAAACGAACCCGTCACGCGTGAGTTCGGAATCGAAACTCCCCTGGTCCAGGGCATCCCAGCTGGCGGCACGGACCTCGTCGACGTAACGACGCGCCTCGTCCGGGCCGAGCAGCGGCAACTCGGGCCGTGTCGCGCGGGGATGCAGGAACGCGTCGTACAGGTCGTCGATGCCGCTTCGTAGCGGCGGCCGGCCCCCGACCTTCCGCACGAGCCACTGCTCTTCCTGGTTGGCGATGTGCACGAGATCCCAGACCAGCGGGCTCATCAACGGCGAGTGCTGCGCGGTGAGCTCGGAGTCGGGGAGATCGGTCAGCGATCTCGTCCGAGCGCGCGCACGCTCCAGGTGCTGACGGAGCCGGGTACGCGCGGCCGTCACCGCCCGGTCACCTCCGGCGCACGTCCCCGCAGACATCGGGCAGCGGCGGCGTCGAGAGCGCTGGTGAAACGCATGTCGCGCGAGGATTCCGCGGCGAGCGAGAGCAATCCTGCTGCGGCGGCGCGCAATTCGACCGCCCCGAGCCCGACTCGTGCCGCCTCGCTCCACATCTCCCGAACAGGAGCTGCGACCGCAGTGGCTTCCTGCGTCACCGCCGGTGTACTGAGCAGCGCCTCGATGGCGGCCACCGGTACCTGCCACAGGTCACCGGGCTGGGCATCGATGTATCGCACCTCGAGGTGTCCGCGTGGCCGCACCGGAGGGAACAGCGTCGTCATGTGGTAATCGAGATCGCCGACGGTGGGGCGGCGGCCGATCTCGGCGTCGAGACTCCCGTCGAGCCAGTCGGCGAACGTTGCGCCCGGTGGAGCATGCCACTCCGGTTCGCCGGAACGCACGCACGTCAACGGCGCATCGATCACCCACGCCGGATAGCCGGCCGGGTCGGGCACATCGGTGAGTTCGGGGTCGAGTGCCAGCCACGCACGCATCCGTTGCGACACCCACTCACCGTCCGGAGCGCCCCGCATGCTCGGCGAGCACGCGAAGGCGGCGATCATCGCCGGGCCCATGGCATGCAGCAGCTTCCAGCGGCGGTCGATCTCGTCGTCGTTCTCGCCGGCATCGACACTGACCTGCACAGCGGCGGTGTTGTTCATCATGAGCCGGCCCATAGGCCCGATCCGGTCGTAGCGCATTTCCATCGCCCCGTACCGGGGAGTGTGGAGCAGCCGCTGAGGGGGCCGGATCGCGTCGGAGGCGCCGTCGAGCATCGTCACCGAACGACGCGCGAGCAGCGCGCGGAGCATCCTCGCGTCGGCGCTGAGCCGATCGCATACCTGACGCGCGGAGGTGCAGGGCGCACTCGACAGTTCCACCTGACCACCGGGCTCGAGGCTCACCACACTGCCCGACGGCAGCGGTCTCTCCGACGACGGCGGCAGGACCGTCCGGGGCGCATGTGAGCCGAGCGCATCGACGAGGGAGGACAGTTGCGGGCGCGCGGCCGTGATGTCGGCACGCGCCGTGAGCCACTCGAGTTCGACGCCGATCAGGCGTGGTGGACCGGCACGGAAGCTCACGTCCCGGACGTGCTTTTCGGCAGCTCCGCGTGTCCCGAGTCCCGCCCGAGCGTGCGATACCGGAAAATTGATCGACATCACCACTCGATTCACCCCCCACGGCTGCCTGACAAGGTCTGCGAACGAGACTAACGCGCGTGGGCACGCAACGCGGGGAGATCGCCTCCGCGCGGCAGGCAACCCGGTGGGATTCCGGTGCGGCGGGATACTGTCCGAGACGACCACGCCGACGTGCGGGAGGGGATGTGCCGATGCTGGATCTCGAGCAGGCGCGCCGGGACACACCCGGATGCTTCGAACGCGTGTTCCTCGACAGCGCCGGTTCGTCGCTTCCACCCACCCCGGTGGTCGACACTGTGGTGTCGCACCTGCGGCGGGAAGCCGAGGTGGGCGGATACGTCGCGGCGAACGAGCGGCGCGGCGATCTCGACGCGGTGAAGACCTCGCTCGGCCGTCTGCTCGGCGCGCCGGCGGAATCCATCGCACTGTCGGACAGCGCGTCGCGTGCGTGGACATCGTTCTTCTACGCGGTGCCGTTGCGGCCCGGCGACAGAATCCTCCTCTCCCGGGCCGAATACGCCGCGAATGCGGTTGCGGCACTGCAGCGTGCACGAACGACCGGGGCTCACGTGGAGGTGGTTCCGTCCGATCCGTCCGGACGCATCGACCTCGATGCGCTGACCGGGATGCTCGACGAGCGTGTCCGGCTGGTGTCCGTCGTACACGCTCCCACCAACGGAGGGCTGGTCAATCCCGTGCGGGAGGTGGCCGATGCCGCCCACGCGGTGGGCGCACTCGTACTGCTCGACGCGTGCCAATCCGTCGGCCAGTTGCGGGTCGACATTCCCGAACTCGACGTCGACGCGCTCTCCGGAACCGGCCGCAAGTGGCTACGGGGGCCTCGCGGCACGGGCTTCCTCTATGTCCGGCCGCGCCTGGTCACCCAACTCGAACCCGCGATGATCGATCTGCACAGTGCGGTGTGGACGGCGCCGGATCGCTTCGACTACGCGCCGGACGCCACCCGGTTCGAGATGTGGGAAGCCGACGTCGCCGCACGACTGGGACTGGGCGCGGCCGTCGATTATCTGCTCGGTCTCGGGGTCGACGAGGTGGTCGACGCGCTCGGTTATCGCGCCCAGCACCTGCGCGACGGTCTCGATCGAATCCCCGGCGCGACCGTGCGAGATCTCGGTGACCGGCGCAGCGGAATCGTCTCGTTCACGCTGGACGGCTGGGAACCGGACGCGGTGCGGGACGCTCTGGCGCAACGGTCGGTGACGGTGACGGTGAGCCACCGCAGTTCGACGCTGCTCGACATGTCGGCCCGCCGTCTCGAGGCAGTCGTGCGGGCCTCCCCGCACTACTTCGTCTCTCCGGCAGACGTGGACCGGTTCCTGTCGGCCGTCCGCGACCTCGCAGCGCGCTAAACGGTCTCCACCTGCGCGGGTTCGCGTCCGAGGTGCCGATCCGGTAGAGTGGATCGAGTTGTCTCGGCGAGGGTGGACCGCATCTGTCGGATCACCGTGATCGACGCGGCCGCGGCTTTGATGAGCACCTGCTCCTGTCGCGCGTGCCGGCCCACTTGCCGAGAACACCCGACCACGAAGTGCCATCAGCGTAGGAGCCGTTACATCATGTCCGACGAGAACAATCTCGTAGCCAGCGTCCGCACCGAGTTCGGCAAGGGCGCCGCGCGCCGTGCCCGCCGCGACGGTCAGGTCCCCGCCGTGCTGTACGGCCACAACACCGACCCGCAGCACCTCGCGCTCCCCTCGCGTGAGTTCGCCGCCGTCCTGCGTGCCCACGGCACCAACGCCATCCTGACCCTGGACATCGACGGCACCGAGCAGCTCGCGCTGACGAAGTCCGTCGTCGTCCACCCGATCCGCCGCTACATCGAGCACGCCGACCTCCTCGTCGTGAAGCGCGGCGAGAAGGTCACCGTCGAGGTGCCCGTCGTGCTCGAGGGCGAGCCCGCCAGCGGCACGCTGGTCGTCAACGAGGTCAGCACCATCAAGATCGAAGCCGACGCGATGAAGCTCCCCGAGGAGATCAAGGTCTCCATCGAGGGCGTCGAGGCCGGTACCCAGATCCTCGCCGGCGGCATCGAGCTGCCGTCGGGCTCGAGCCTGCAGGACGATGCCGATCTGCTGATCGTGAACATCGTCGAGGCTCCGTCCGCCGATGAGCTCGAGGGCGAAGAGGGTGCCGACGAGGCTCCCGCCGCCGAAGAGGCGGCAGAAGAAGAGGCCTGAGTCTTCACCGGCTCCCTGTGAAGTCACTCGTGCGGCGCGTCATCCTCCGGGGTGGCGCGCCGCACGTGGTTGTAGATGCACGGAAGGAACTGCACGTGAGCGAGGACACCGCGCTCGTCGTCGGGCTGGGAAATCCCGGGCCGAAGTACGAAAACACCCGGCACAACATCGGTTTCATGGTGGCCGACGTGCTGGCAGGCCGGGTCGGTGGCAAGTTCGGTGCCCACAAGCGCAGCAATTCCGACATCGTGCAGGCACGGCTCGACGGTCGTCAGGTGATCATCGCCAAGCCCCGCACGTACATGAACCTCTCCGGGGGCCCGGTCGCGAGCCTCGCCAAGTTCTTCTCGGTCGACCCGTCGAACATCGTGGTGATCCACGACGAACTCGATCTGGACTTCGAGACGATCCGTCTCAAGCAGGGCGGCGGTGAGAACGGGCACAACGGCCTCCGGTCGACGTCCTCGGCACTGGGCACCAAGGACTACGTGCGTGTCCGGATGGGCATCGGGCGCCCTCCCGGCCGGCAGGACCCTGCCGACTACGTGCTCAAGCCGTTCTCCACCACGGAACGCAAAGAGCTCCCGGTGTGGTGTGAAGAAGGCGCCGACGCCGTGGAACTCGTGCTGCGACTGGGGCTCGAAGGCGCCCAGAACCGCGTGCACTGATACAGAACCGTCGGACGGGCGCAGTCGAATCCGCCCGAAACGACCCTACGAGTTGCCGAGTAACATGGACGAGTTGCCGGCGACAGCCGCACCAGTCCCGCTTCGAGAGGTTTCCGCGTTGAGCACCCCGCACGCTTCGGCCGTCAGCGAATCCACCGGAGTCCCGAAGCCCGGATCCGGTAAGGAAGTACGGGCCGAGGCCCAGCGCCGCCGTACGTTCGCCGTCATCTCCCACCCCGACGCCGGTAAGTCCACGCTCACCGAGGCCCTCGCTCTGCACGCGAAGGTGATCTCCGAGGCGGGCGCCGTGCACGGAAAGGCCGGCCGCAAATCGACCGTCTCCGACTGGATGGAGATGGAGAAGGCGCGCGGCATCTCCGTCAGCTCGACGGCACTGCAGTTCAACTACACCTCCTCCGAGTCGGCTCGCGGCGACGACGGAAGCGAGACGGTCAACGTCATCAACCTCGTCGATACGCCCGGTCACTCCGATTTCTCGGAGGACACCTATCGCGTGCTCACGGCTGTCGACGCGGCCGTGATGCTCATCGACGCCGCGAAGGGCCTCGAGCCGCAGACCCTCAAACTGTTCCAGGTGTGCCGTCACCGCGGCATCCCCGTGATCACCGTCATCAACAAGTGGGACCGGCCCGGTCGCGCACCGCTCGAACTGCTCGACGAGATCGACGAGCGCATCGGCCTGACCCCCACTCCCCTGTTCTGGCCGGTCGGTATCGCCGGTGATTTCCGCGGCCTGCTGCGTCGCGGCGAGGACGGCACCGCAACCGAGTACATCAAGTTCACCCGCACCGCGGGTGGCGCGAAGATCGCACCCGAAGAGCACCTGTCGGTGGACCAGGCGTCCGACCGCGAGGGCGATATCTGGACCGAAGCCGCCGAGGAGTCCGAACTTCTCTCGGCAAGCGGTCAGGACCACGACCAGGAGATGTTCCTCGCCGGACAGACGTCCCCGGTGATCTTCGCGTCGGCCATGCTCAACTTCGGTGTCCGGCAGATTCTCGACACGCTGGTGTCGCTGGCACCGCCGCCGCGCGCCCGGATCGACATCGAGGGCAACCCGCGCAACGTCGACGATCCGTTCAGCGCGGTGGTGTTCAAGGTTCAGGCCGGTATGGACACCGCACACCGCGACCGGCTCGCCTTCATGCGGATCGTCTCCGGTGTCTTCGAACGCGGCATGGTGGTCACGCACGCCCAGACCGGGAAGCCGTTCGCCACGAAGTACGCGCTCACCGTCTTCGGGCGTGAACGCACCACGGTGGAGAACGCCTACCCCGGGGACGTGGTGGGTCTGGTCAACGCGACCGCACTCGCACCGGGCCACACGTTGTACGTGGACAAGAAGGTGGAGTTCCCGCCGATTCCGTCGTTCGCCCCCGAGCACTTCGCGATCCTGCGCGCCGAGAGCGCGTCGAAGTACAAGCAGTTCCGCAAGGCGGTCGATCAACTCGACTCCGAAGGTGTCGTGCAGATTCTGCGCAACGACATCCGCGGTGACGCCTCGCCGGTCATGGCGGCAGTCGGTCCGATGCAGTTCGAGGTCGTCGCGGCGCGGATGAAGGCCGAATACAACGTGGACCCGAAGATCGAGCCGCTGGGATACGCGCTCGCGCGACGGACCGACACCGCATCGGAAGACGAGCTCAACCGTCAACGCGGGGTCGAGGTGTTCACGCGGTCCGACGGTGTGCTGCTCGCACTCGTGAGCGACAAGTGGCGTCTGCAGTACATCGAGAAGGAACACCCGGACCTCACGCTCGAACCGCTCGTCGCCGCGACCGACTGACGGAATCCCGGCGGACGCACCCGGTGGGTGCAACCTGCGGACTTTACTGATACTTTCCCTTCCGTCGATCCGACGTATCGGGTGGAATCAGGAGCAACGATGAGCGACGACGCACCGGCCTCGGCTGGGGACGGACTGCCGTCCGGTAGGCCGGGGGACGCAACCGCACGGTCCGGAGGACCGAAACGGTCGGGCACCTTCGTCTATCCGTTGCCGAGCACCCCTCTGCCCAGCAGCACTCCGCTCACCGGCACGGTCCGGCCGGACTCGGCCGGGAAGTCCGCTCCGGGTGTGTCCGGAGCGAACACCGAGAGCGAGCGCGCGATCGACCGCGACCCGGCCGGCGGGGTGGACGCCGGCATCTTCGACGAAGGGACGACCCTGGTGAGCAGCACCAGCACGAACGGCACGGTCAACGGTGCGGGAACCGCAACCGACGGTGCCCGCACCACCACCGCGACGTCCTCCGTCACCGCGCCGACTCCGTCCCGGCGGAACTCGATGGGTGTGGCCTCGGTCCGGATCGCAGCCCGGCTCGCCCAGAACGAACTGGGAACCTCCGGTGGCCAGGGCGACCCGATCTCGGACAACGACGAACTGCTCACCCTGCTCGGTGAGTACCTCGTCGCCGGCGGGCTGGAGAAGCCCGAACTCCACGTGACCCTCGGCGGTCAGACCATCGTGGTGGACCTGCAGACTCCGCAACGTCACGCCCGCTGACCGCATCCCCGGCGGCGCGGCACGACGCGCGCGCTGCCGGAACGCCGGTCAGTTGTCCAGCAACGCTACGATCGACGCCTGATCGACGTCCCCGAGCGTGGCAGGCGACCACTGCGGATTGCGATCCTTGTCGACGAGCACGGAGCGAACTCCCTCCGCGAAGTCGGGTGTGAGGGCGATCCGCACCGCGACCCCGAGTTCCCGGGTGAAGCACTCCTCCAAGGTGCTTTCGGCACCTCGCCGCAACAGTTCCGCGGTGACCCAGACACTCGTCGGCGACAGCGCCGTCAGCGCGTCGCGTGTCTTCTCCGCCCAGGCGGTGTCGATATCGGGGTCATCGGAGAGACGAGCCAGCATGTCCAGCACGGTCCCGTCACCGAAGACCGCCTCGATGTCGGTGAAACGCCGCGCCAGATCCGATTCGGGGGCCGGTTCGACGTACTCGTCGAGCGCATCCTGCCAGTGCCCCGCCCTGATCCGGTCGGCCAGTTCGCCGATGCGTGCGCTCGGCACATAGTGCGTCGCGAGTCCGACCGCGAGTGCGTCCCCCGCGTCGATCCGCGCGCCGGTGGTGCCCAGGTACATGCCGACGGCGTCGCAACGCGCCGTGGTTCCGCGCAGCCGGGGAAGGAAGTGACTCGAACCGACGTCGGGAATGAAACCGATCGCCGTCTCCGGCATGGCGAAGGTCGACTTCTCGGTCGCGATGCGCATTGCTCCGTGCACCGAGATCCCCAGTCCCCCACCCATCGTCACGCCGTCGAGCAGCGCCAGGTAGGGCTTGGGGTAGGTCGCGACGAGCCGGTCGAGCCGGTATTCGTCCGAGAAGTAGCCGCGGACGGTGTCGGCGTCGCCCTGCACCGCCGCCTCCCGCACCGGCTTGATGTCACCCCCCGCACAGAACGCGCGATCGGACAGGCTGGTGACCAGGACGGCCGTGATCTCTGGATCGTCGCGCCATGCCTCCAGCGGGGCGTACATATCGCGGATCATCGACCGGTCGAGCGCGTTGAGTGCAACCGCCCGGTCGAGCTGCACCTCGCCGACACCATTGGCGACGCGTGTGCGGATGAAGGAGTCGTTCACGGGCCGGAGCCTACCGGTCGTCCGCCCGTAGTGCGGTATGCCCGGGCCGGTTCCCGCCCTACGGAAACAGCTGTTCGTGCGTCCACGTCGTACCGTCGCGGCGGTAGCGCAGCCGCCGGTGCCGGCGGCCCGGGTCGGCCTGCCAGAACTCGACGGTGGTGGCCTCGAGACACCACGCTCTCCAGTGGGGCGACACCCACGCCGGATCGGCGTCCAGCGCCTCGAGCCGCTCACTCACCACACGGTCGTAGTCACGCGGGTCGTCGAGGATCTCACTCTGCAGACCGGTCGACGCGACCGCACGGGCCAGCGGCGACCGTTCGACGAAGTCGCGGCCACACACTTCGGAGCCGCCGGAACGCACCGGCCCCCGCACCCTGATCTGACGGCCGTGCTCACGCCAGTAGAACGTCAGTGCCGCAGCGGCCGTCGCGCCCAGGTGGCGTCCCTTCGGGGACCGGTCGTCGCCCGAGAACCACCAGCCGTCCGCGGTGACATCCTTGAGCAGCAGGGTCCGGGCATCGGGCACCCCGTCCTCGTCGACGGTCGACAGCGTCGTCGCATGCGGCTCTGCGATGCCGGCGTCCACGGCGTCCGTCAGCCACTGCAGAAACAGATCCTGGGGTCGCGGGGTCACCGGACGCTCCGGCGGTGGCTGCGTGGCGAACACCGGGATCGCCCTGACCCAGGCGCGTACGTCGGGGTACTTCTCGAGGTGCGGGATCTCGGCCACCCGGGAAGCGTAACGGCCCGAGGTCGGATAACGGCCCGAGTCACGGGGCGACGAGGTCAGTCCTCTCCCGTCGCCGCGTCGCCGGTGAGCGGACCCACCAGCATCCACCGGTGACCGAACGGGTCGAGCAGGGTCGCGTTGCGATGACCGTGGCTTTCGTTGATCCAGCGTTCCACCGACCCTCCGGCGGTGCGGGCGCGGGCGAGAACGGCGTCCGCGTCGCCGACCGGAAGCATCAAGCTCACCGAGGTGGCGCCGGACTGGGGCGCGGTCAGTCCCATCTCGGGAAACTCCTCGGCGAGGTACACCATCCCCGTCGGAAGGCTCAGTTCGGCGTGACCGATCCGCCCGTCCTCCATCACCACCGGGTCGCCGACGAGCGAGGCGCCGAAAACACCGGTGTACCAGTCGATTGCGTCACGCGCTCGGGAGACGGTGAGGTACGGGAGAGCGCCGGCGGCGGGAAAGTCGTCGTCAGGGTTGGTCGGCATCTCCGGATGATCTCCCTTTTCCGATGTGTTCGTCATGACCCCAGTCTTCGCGCCGGCGGCTCACTCGTCTTGGACGATTGGGAACACTTCCCAGACCGCTCACGAGGCGCGGGGCTGATTTGTCAGCATCGCCCACCGGTTGGTGGTCAGCCGGAAGTTCGGGAGGTCGGACAAGAAAGTCACCGTCTCCCAGTTACGTTCGTAACCGGTGTGGCAGATGCGCCAGTTCCCGTCGTCGCCCAGGATGTAGCGATCGAAGTAGTGCGCCGACCCCCGCATCATCATTCCGTCTTCGGGCACCATGATGGTGTCGGCCAGAAGCCACACGCCCGTTGCGGTGGTCCCGTCGGGTCCGATTTCGATCTCGGGATGACTGCAGTGATGTTCGGTGACAATGCGGGTGCCGAGCGTGTTCTCGAGGAACCCCAGAAAGGCGTCACGCGACTCGAAACTGAGATGCTCGCCGTACACCGCGGTGGCGTCGGGCATCAGGGTGGCGGACAGTTCGGTCCACGATTTGGTATCCAGCGCTCGCAGGTAGCGGTATTTCAAGCGCTCGATCGCCGCCACCGCCGCCAGATCCATCACGGGCCTCCCGTCACCATGTACCTGCAGGTACCGCTCCAAGGTTAGTCCGGAATTGTTTCGGCGGGCGTGCAATTCGGAGACTCGGAGACCGGCTCGATTGCGGTTCGGTCACAGCGCCGGGCCCGGATCACGGCGGAGGACGAAGCCCGCGAACGGTGGTCTCGACGACCAGCTCGGCGTACGCGTCGTCCTCCGCCGGCTCGGGTGTCGTCAGGGCGAACAGCGCGTGACTCAGGACGGCACCGGTCACCAATTCGAGAAGCAATGTCGCCGACGTGTCCGCCGGCAGATCGCCGCGCTCGACGGCCCGGTGCACGATGGTGCGCGCCGCGAGCAGACGGCTCTTGTTGAGGGTGTGGGTCAGGCGCGCGAGCAACTCGGGATTGACCCGGGCGTCGAGCGCGACGCGAAGACTGACCAGCCCGGGCGTCGTGCGATACCCCTGCAGCAATTGGCGGGCGAGCTCGACGAGATCCGAGCGGAGATCCCCGGTGTCGATGGGCACCGGGAGGGGGCTGCGTGCCTCGAGCGCCTGGACGAGCAAATCGTCCTTGCTCTCCCAGCGGCGGTACAGCGCGGCTCTGCCCACTCGTGCCCGCCTGCCCACGGCATCGAGGGTGAAGCCGCGCCAGCTCGTCTCCGAGTACACCTCGAGTACCGCGTCGAACACCCGGTCCTCGAGGTCGGCGTCGCGGGGCCGCCCGCGGCGGCGCGGGGCTGCTACATCTGTCACCACCCGAGTGTGCCAGACCTGGTCCACATATACAGACTGAAACAGTCCGTATTAGGCTGTGGACGTCCCTCCCCGACGAAGTACTCGAAGGAACGCCATGACAGACCCCACCCGGGTTCCCGTCGTGATCGGCGTCGGCGACCTGCGCTCCGGCCGCGCCGGTTCGCCCGCCGACCCACGCGAACCGCTCGACCTCATTCATGAGGCCACCGCGTCCGCGTTGACCGACACCGGTGTCGATCGCGACGCTCTCGTCTCGCGCATCGACACCATCCGGGCCATCAAGACGGCAAGCTGGTCCTACGACGATCTGCCCGGCCTTCTCGGCGAGCGACTCGGCGCGCGAGCCGTCCACACGTCGACGACCCCCATCGGTGGGCACTGGCCGGCGGCACTGCTCGACCGCATCGCGCACGACATCGCGCACGGCACGAGCGGTGTCGCGTTGCTCGTCGGCGGCGAAGCCCAGGCCTCGGTGACCAACGCCTTCAAGCAGGGCACCGATCCGGCATCGCTCGGCTGGACGACCGCTCCCGGCGGCCCGCCCGCGTTCGATCCCGACGACCTCGGCAGCCCCGCCATGCAGCGGGCCGGAATGATCGCTCCCACCCGGGTCTACCCGCTCTTCGAGAACCGGCTCAGCCACGAATTGGGACACACGCGCGAGCAGTCGATCGACTGGTCCGCCGAGCTGTACGCGGCGTTCTCGGAGATCGCCGGCGACAACCCGGCTGCATGGAACCCGACCCTGCGCACCGCCGACGACATCCGCACCGCCGGACCCGGCAACCGCATGGTCACCGACCCGTACCCGCTGCTGTGCAACGCGATGCCGTTCGTCGACCAGGCAGCCGCCGTGGTCGTCACCTCGCTCGCGACGGCCCGGGAACTCGGCGTCGCCGACGACCATCTGCTCTACGTGTGGGGTGGCGCCGGAGCCACGGAGACCCCGGACGTCCTCGCCCGGGCAGAACTCGGCCGCTCCGCCGCGCTCGCGGATGCCCTGCGCCGCACCCTCGAGGCCACCGACCTTCGGCCCGCCGACTTCGACATCGTCGACGCGTACAGCTGCTTCCCGGTGGTACCGAAACTGCTCGTCGAGCACCTGGGTCTCCCGCGCGACACGGTGCCGTCGGTGACCGGTGGCCACTCGTTCTTCGGTGGACCGCTCAACAGCTACACGCTGCACTCGGTGGTCGCGGTCGCGCAGCGGCTCCGCCGGGACGGCGAACTCGCCCTCGTGCACGGCAACGGCGGCTACCTGACGTACCAGCACGTCGTGGTGCTCGGATGCGCGCCGCACACCGAAGGCTACGTCGGAAATCCCGAGCACGTGCAGATACCGCCGTCCGCACCCGACGCCGCACAGGACTACTCCGGTGAGGTCGAGATCGTGACCGCCACCGCGGAATACGGCCGCGACGGCGCGCCGTCCGTCGGATTCCTCGTCGGCACCACGACCGACGGCCGGCGGGTATCGGGACACACCGACGCGGAAGGGGCGCGGCTTCTTTCGGCAGGCGCGGACCTCATCGGCACCGTCGTCCACGTCACCGACCAGGGCGGGCAACTCACCGTGGCCCGCATCGACACCCCTTCCTCCGAGGAGCACCCGCAGTGACCGAACCGATCGTTCTCGTCGAGCAGCGCGACCACACGCTGATCGTCACCATCAACCGCCCCAAGGCCGCGAACAGCATCAACGCCGACGTGCACCGGGCGCTCGGAGAAGCATGGGAGCGGGCCGCCGACGACCGCACCGTGCGCGCCGTCGTGCTGACCGGTGCGGGTGACGCCGTGTTCTGCGGCGGCGCCGACCTCAAGGCACTCGGCACCGCCGGGCCCGACGGGGTCACCCCGCCCGAGACCGCACACTGGGGATTCGCCGGTGTCGTCAAGCACCACATCGCGAAGCCGATCATCGCCGCTGTCAACGGCACCGCACTCGGCGGCGGCACCGAACTCGCCCTCGCCAGCGATCTCGTGGTCGCCTCCGACACAGCCGAATTCGGTCTCCCCGAGGTGCACCGCGGGCTCATCGCCGGCGCGGGCGGCGTGTTCCGCATCGGACAGGCGATCCCGCGGGCGATCGCGATGGAACTCGTCCTCACCGGGAAGCCGATGCCGGCCGCCGACGCGCTGCGCTGGGGCCTCGTCAACCGGGTCGTGCCGCAAGCCGACGTGCTGACCACCGCGCTGGATCTCGCCGCACAGATCGCGGCGGGGGCACCGCTGGCCGTACAGGCGAGCAAGACGGTGGCACGCGGGATCGTCGACGGTCATGTCTCCGCGGAAGACCATTCGTGGGACCTGACCGAAAAGGCCCTCGCACGGCTCACCACCAGCGCCGACACCCTCGAAGGCGTCATGGCCTTCATGCAGAAGCGTGAACCCGTCTGGAAGGGCGAATGACGATGACCACCACCGAAGCGCTGCGCTGGGACACCGACGAGCAGAAGGCACTGCGGCAACTCGCCGCCGACTTCACCCGCAAGGAGATCCTCCCCCATCTCGACACGTGGGAGCGTGAGGGTTCCATCCCGCGCGAACTCCATCGCAAAGCCGCGGACGCCGGACTTCTCGGGGCCTCCGTCGCCGAAGAGCACGGCGGTTCCGGTGGCAACGCCCTCGACATGCTCACGATTCTCGAGCAGATCATCCTCTCGGGCGGATCGTCGGGCCTGATCTCCGCGCTGTTCAGCCACGGAATCGCGACCCCGCACATCATCGCCTCCGGCAACACCGACCTCATCGACCGGTACGCGCGGCCCGCGCTCGAAGGCAGGATGATCGGGTCGCTCGCCATCACCGAGCCCAGCGGTGGTTCCGATGTCGCGAACATCCGCACCACCGCTCGCCGCGAGGGCGACGAGTACGTCATCAACGGCGCCAAGCTGTACATCACCTCGGGCACCCGCGCGGACTTCGTCACCACCGCGGTCCGCACCGGCGACGCGGGCGCCGGCGGTATCTCGTTGATCGTCGTTCCGACCGACACACCGGGTTTCACGGTCTCGCGCAAGCTCGACAAGATGGGCTGGCTGTGCTCGGACACCGCCGAACTGTTCTACGACGACGTGCGTGTCCCCGTCTCGAACCTCATCGGTGCGGAGAACTCCGCCTTCGGCCAGATCGCCCAGCAGTTCCAGGGTGAGCGGCTGTCGCTGGCCTTCCAGGCCGTCGCCACCGCGCAGCGTTGCTTCGATCTCACCGTCGACTGGGTCAAGTCCCGCGAGACCATGGGACGGCCGCTGTCGAAGCGGCAGGTCGTGCGGCATCGCCTCGCAGAACTCGCCACCGAGATCACTGCGGCACAGACATTCTGCCGCTCGGTCGCGGAACGCTGGGCCAACGGCGAGGGCATGCTGCTCGAAACGTCCATGGCGAAGAACAACGCCGTGAAGGTGTGCGACACCGCCGTGATGGAGGCGGTTCAGCTCGCCGGCGGCATCGGCCTGATGCGCGAGAGCGAGGTCGAGCGCCACTTCCGCGACGCGCGCGTCCTCGGAATCGGTGGCGGCACAACCGAGATCATGAACGAGATCATCAGCAAGCTGCTGGGCTTGTAACCCTGCGGATGTGAACCGATATGCCGGCGGCCGAGGACTTCGGCCGTCGGCATATCGCTGTCAACGCAACGTCCGGCGGTGTCCCGCACGGCCACGGTGCCGCAGAACTTCGAGTCCCGCCACCGCTGCCGCCGCGACGACCACGTGCATCGTCACCAGCGCGGCAGTGCTCGCGGTGTCGAAATCGGCCACGACGGTCCCCTGGATCGTGGCGAGGGGCAGCAGTGCCCCCACGACCTGCGCGATCCGCAGGAACCCGCTCCACCACAGACTCAGCAGTGCCGCGAGGGCAAGTCCGGCCGCGAGCGGGCCCGCGGTCATGAGCACGACACCACCGGGCGCCGCCGAAGCCACGGTCCCGGCGTCGGTGTGCTCGAACGAACCGCCCGCGGCGAGTCCGACGAGCCACACGACGAGATTGACCACGAGCGCAAGCAGCACGGTCGCCACCACGACGACGAGCCTGTCCGGAACGCGCACAGCGGCGGAGACAGAAGACGATCGAGAAGTTTCGGACGCAGTCATGAATCCTCCTGAAGGGTGCTGTCATTCGACGACACCCATCGTCCGACCTCGAGTCGGCTCGAGGTCAAGACCTCGACCGCGCCCGGTGACGGTGGAGGTCAGCCCACGTCTTCGGCGAGCTCCATCCACTGCTCCTCCGCGGCTTCCTTCTCCGCGACCACCTCACGAAGCTCGGCATCGAGCTTCTGCAGCTTGTCGGGATCGGTAGCGGCCTCGGCCAGACGGACGTGCAGCTTCGCCTCGCGCTCGTCGAGCTTGGCGATCGCCCGTTCGAGGCGCGAGAGTTCCTTGCGAGCCGCCCGCTCGGCTGCCCCGTCGCGCTTCGCCGGCGTCGCTCCCCCGGTGTCACCCGGCTTGGAGACGGTCGACGCCACTGACACCACGCCCTCGTCGCCCATGGCCGCGCGCCGGCGGAGATATTCCTCGATGCCGCCGGGAAGGTTGGTCAGCTTGCCGTCACCGAAGAGCGCCCACGTCGAATCACAGATGCGCTCGATCAGGAACCGGTCGTGGCTGATGACGACGAGCGTGCCGGCCCAGCCGTCGAGCAGGTCCTCGAGCTGCTGCAGCGTATCGATGTCGAGATCGTTGGTGGGCTCGTCGAGCAGGAGAACGTTGGGCTCGGCCATGAGTACCCGCGTGAGCTGCAGTCGGCGTCGCTCACCTCCGGACAGGTCGCCCACCGGTGTGCGCTGCCGTGCCGGTGTGAAGCCCAGACGCTCCGCGAGCTGGCCGGCCGAGACCTCCTTGTCGCCCAGCATGATCCGCTCGGCCACATCCTTGACCGCGTCGAGTACCCGCATGTCGGTGGGAAGGTCGTCGAGTTCCTGCCGCAGCCAGCCGATTTCGACCGTCTGCCCCTGGATACGCCGGCCCGACGACGGTTCGAGTTCCCCGGCGAGGGTGCGCAGCAGGGTCGTCTTGCCCGACCCGTTGACGCCGACCAGACCGATCCGCTCCCCCGGTCCGAGCCGCCACGTCAGGTCGTGCACGAGTTCGCGGCCGTCCGGGGTCGTCAGGGTCGCGTTCTCGAGTTCGATGACGACGCGGCCCAGCCGACGCTTGGCGAACGAGGCCAGCGCCACCGAGTCGCGCGGCGGCGGCACGTTCGCGATCAGCGCCTCCGCCGACTCGATGCGGTAGCGCGGCTTCGACGTACGGGCCGGTGCCCCGCGACGCAACCACGCCAGTTCCTTGCGTGCGAGGTTCTGGCGCCGTTCCTCCATGGCGTCGGCCTGGCGCGACCGCTCGGCCCGCGCGAAGATCCAGTCGTTGTAGCCACCCTCGTAGGTTTCGACCTTGCCGCCCACGACCTCCCAGGTCCGGGTGGCCACGGTGTCGAGGAACCAGCGATCGTGGGTGACGACGACGAGGGCACTTCGCCGGGAGATCAGATGCTCGGCGAGCCACTGGACACCCTCGACGTCGAGGTGGTTGGTGGGCTCGTCGAGCACGAGCAGATCGAGATCCTGAACGAGGGCGGCCGCGAGCGCGACCCGGCGGCGCTCGCCACCCGACAGCCCGTCCACGACGGCGTCCAAGCCGAGCTTGTCGATGCCGATCCCGGTCAGCACGGACCGGATCCGCGAGTTGCCGGCCCACTCGTGGTCTGCGACGCCGAGCGGTCCGAGAACCACTTCCGCGACCGTCGATCCGGGGGGCAGCACACCGCGCTGCGTCACCACGGCCATGCGGAGTCCGCCGACCCGGCTCACGCGGCCGGAATCGGGCTCCTCCACGCCGGCGAGGACCTCGAGCATGGTGGTCTTTCCGCCGCCGTTGAGACCGACCACGCCGATGCGCTCGCCCTCCTGCACGCCCAGAGACACCGATTCGAGCAGCGGCTTGACGCCGAAGGACTTCGAGACCTGTTCGAGATTGATCAGATTCGCCACGTGGAGCATTGCCTTCCGGAGTGTTCAGTTCAGTGATGTGCGATATCGGTGTCGAGCACGACGCGGGCGCCCGGCACCGGGCCGGTTGCGAGGCGCACCGTGCGGCACACGCCCGCCCCCGCCAGTTCGGCGCTCACGGTGACCGCGGCGTGATGGTCGGCGACGAGGAACGCGCACGTGGGGCCCGAGCCGGACACCAGCCCGGCAAGAGCACCGGCGTCGACCCCGGCCCGCAGGGTGCGACGGAGTTTGGGGTCGAGCGACAATGCCGCGGCCTGCAGGTCGTTACCGAGCAACGGTGCGAGTTCGTGCGGGTCGCCGGACGCGAGCGCCGACAGTACGTCGTCGGAGTCCCCGACGCGCGCCGGATCGCCGCCCGCGCGCAGGCTGTCGAGCTCGCGGAAGACCACCGGCGTGGACAGGCCGCCCTTGGCCAGCGCCAGGACCCAGTGGAATGTTCCCCGCGTGAGCACCGGCACGAGCTGTTCGCCGCGCCCGGTGCCGAGTGCGGTGCCGCCGTGCAGGCAGAACGGCACGTCGCTGCCGAGCTGGGCGGCGAGCCCGTCGAGATCGTCGCGTGACGCGCCGAGCCCCCACAGGGCGTCGAGTGCGACGAGGGTCGCAGCCGCGTCTGCGCTGCCGCCCGCCATCCCGCCGGCGACCGGAATGCCTTTGGCGATGGTGATCGCCACCTCGGGCGCACGCCCGGCGCGTTCGGCGATCAGCTCTGCGGCGCGCCACGCAAGGTTGGTCGAGTCGGTGGGCACCGCCCCGGCGTCGGCGCCCGAGACGTGCACGCTGAGCCGGTCCGAACCCACCACCGAGACTTCGTCGTACAGCGACAGTGCCTGGAAGACGGTGTGCAGATCGTGGTAGCCGTCCGGGCGCAGATCGCCCACCGCCAGATGCAGATTGACCTTGGACGGGGCCCGCACGGTGACGGGAGCGGGAACGACGGAAAGCACGAGTACACAGCTTACCCGCGCGACGGCAAGGCCCCGGACCACGCGTGCGGTACCACACTCCGACTCTCAGATGCCGAGGACCACTTTCGCGATCATGAAGTACACGAGCAGACCCGTGGCGTCGACGAACGTCGTGATGAACGGGTTGGAGAACACCGCAGGATCGGCACGGACCGCGCGCGCCAGCATGGGCATCACTCCACCCACCGACGCGGCCATGGTGCAGATACTGAGCAGGGTCAGCCCGATCACCAGACCCAGCGACGGCTCGTAGAGCACGGTGACCAGGACGAAGCCCACCGTCCCGAGTAGCAAACCGAGCGACAAGCCCACACACAGTTCGCGAACGAACACCTTTCCCAGATCGCGCGGAGTCACGTCGTTGAGCGCGAGCGCACGCGTCACGGTGGTCGCCGCCTGGTTCCCCGTATTGCCGCCCGTGCCGATGAGGAGGGGGATGAACAACGCCAGCGCGACCATCTGCCCCAGCGTGGCCTCGAAGACCTCCAGAACCTGCACGGTCAGCGATGCACCGATCGCCAGGACGAGGAGCCACACCACCCGGGAGCGCACGATATTGAACACCGGAGTGGCCAGATACGGCTGGCGCAGCGGTTCGGTACCGCTGATGCGCGCCTGGTCTTCGCTGTCGGAGTCTTCGAGGATCCGCAGCGCGTCGTCGAACGTAAAGATTCCGACGAGCCGGGTCTCGCTGTCGACCACGGGCAGCGCGAGCCGCTTGAGGTCGGCGCAGCGCCGCGCAGCCTGTTCGCTGTCCTCGGTGGCATAGGCCCAGTCCGGCCGGCCCGCGATATCGGCGATCACGGCGTCGCGCGGCGCCTTGAGAAGGTCGCGCAAGCTCACCACTCCGACCAGGACCCGCGCCCGGTCGGTCACGGGCAGGGTGTAGATGGTCTCCGCGTCGTCCATCCGCTGTTCGAGTTTGTCCAGCGTCTCGGCGACGGTGAGATCGGGATGGGTGACGATGTACTCCGGGCTCATCCGCCGCCCGATGGATCCGCGCGGGTAACCGAGGATCTCGGCGGTGAGATCGCGCTGGTCGGGCGGCAGACCCTGGAGCAGCTTTCCCGCCACTGTCGCGGGCAGTTCGTCGAGCAGGCCCACCCGGTCGTCGGGCTCGAGTTCGGCGAACAGTGCCGCGACGTCGTCGTCCTGGAGCGCACCGACGAGGCTGCCCTGCAGCGCGGGGTCCAGGCCCTCGAAAACCGTCATGGCGCGATCCTTGGAGAGCAGCCGATACACGATCGCGCGCTGCGTCGGGTCGAGTCGTTCCAGAATCTCCACGACCTGCCCGGTGGTCAGTTCACCGAGCACCGCGGTCAGTGCCGGCAGATCGGTGCGCGAAAGTGCCGTCTCCACCGCTCTGATCGACGACTCGCCACCTGCCACCCGGGACTCACTCACCGTTGCACCCTATCGAAGGAGCACGGATCCGTTTCTTCAACGAGGACAGCTTCGGTCCGCAATACGTGGGATCGTCGAGCCATGCGCGAAACCTCGGCCCGGTTGCTGCGATTGCTGTCGCTCCTGCAGATGCGACGGGAGTGGTCCGGCGCCGAACTCGCCGATCGACTCCGCATCACCACACGAACCGTCCGGCGGGACGTCGAGAAACTGCGGGAACTCGGCTACCCGGTGGACGCGACGGTGGGGGTCGGAGGCGGTTACCGGCTGGGAGCGGGTGCCGAGATGCCGCCACTGCTGCTCGACGACGACGAGGTCGTCGCTGTCGCGCTCGCGTTGCGGTCGGGCGCGTCACATGCGGTCACCGGGATCGGCGACGCCGAAATCCGGGCGCTCGTGAAACTGCGCCAGGTCATGCCGTCGCGTCTGCGGTATCGCCTCGAGGCTCTGCAGGTCGACGTGGTCGACCACGGCCCTGCCGAGTCGGCGGTGGACGCGGGACTGCTGTCGACCGTGGCGTCGGTGTGCCACACCCACGAGAGACTGCGATTCGACTACCGCACGCATGACGGAATCTCGTCGCGGCGCGAGGTCGAACCTCACCGCGTGGTGCGCTCGGGACTGCGGTGGTATCTCGTCGGATGGGATCTCTCGCGGGACGGGTGGCGTTCGTTCCGCGTGGATCGGATGGAACCGAAAACTCCCACCGGTCCCCGTTTCACGCCTCGGGATCTACCACCCGGTGGCGCAACGGGATTCGTCTCCCGAGGGATCGTCAGCGGCACCTCGTCCGTCACAGCACGAGTGCTCATCCACGCGTCGTTCGGAACGGTCGCACCGATGATCGACGAGCGCTGGGGCACCGTCGAACCCGTGGACGACGATCACTGCGCCGTCGGTTTCGACGGAAGCTCGCTGGACTCGATCGCGGAGTGGCTCGCGGCATTCGATCTGGACTTCACCGTGCTCGACCCGCCGGAACTGCGGGAGGCGTGCGGCCGGGTCGCCCGGCATCACGCCGCGCTCGCCGAGCGGTATCTACGCGCGTGCGCCGATACGAGCCGAAACCCGTTGGGCCCATGACAAAAACGGCTGGGCCGGCACCCGAGAACGGGTGCCGGCCCAGCCGGAGAAAGTTGGTGTCAGCCGATAACGGTGACGCCGGTGGCCTGCGGGCCCTTCTGGCCCTGGCCGATCTCGAAGCTCACGCGCTGGTTCTCCTCGAGACTGCGGAAGCCGCCGCCCTGGATCTCGGAGAAGTGCACGAAGACGTCAGCGGAGCCATCGGCCGGAGCAATGAAGCCGAAGCCCTTTTCGCCGTTGAACCACTTCACGGTACCTTCAGTCATTCTGTATTCCTTAAAGCAGGCAGGACGCGTAAACACTGTCCTGTCTCGTCGGGAGACTGTGTGCCTCCCGGGCCTGTCACTACACGATTGAAACGATTCCGTGGTGGCTAATCGCATCCGCTCGCAACCAGAAATGTGCGAGGGGCTAACCACAAACACACTACCTAACGACCAGATTCCATTAGATCACAGATCGGGGCCACCCGCTATGCATGGTGGGTGGGGTCACATCGCACCGCACATCCCGAGCGGGGTGAAACAGGTTGGCGCCCACAGAAATACAACAGATCCAGAAACACAGGTGATCCGGAAATACAGCTGGGCCGGCACCCGAGAACGGGTGCCGGCCCAGCCGGAGAAAGTTGGTGTCAGCCGATAACGGTGACGCCGGTGGCCTGCGGGCCCTTCTGGCCCTGGCCGATCTCGAAGCTCACGCGCTGGTTCTCCTCGAGGGTGCGGAAGCCGCCGCCCTGGATCTCGGAGAAGTGCACGAAGACGTCAGCGGAGCCGTCGGCCGGGGCAATGAAGCCGAAGCCCTTTTCGCCGTTGAACCACTTCACGGTACCTTCAGTCATTCTGTATTCCTTAAAGCAGGCAGGACGCGTAAACACTGTCCTGTCTCGTCGGGAGACTGTGTGCCTCCCGGGCCTGTCACTACACGATTGAGACGATTCCGTGGTGGCTAATCGCATCCGCTCGCAACCAGAAATGTGCGAGGGGCTAACCACAAACACAATATCCAACGACCGAGACCAGTAGACCACATACGACGGCGCCCCACCAGCGTCAGTGAGCTGGATCACACCATTATTCCACGGACGCGAGTCGCACGAACGCGGCGGCGTCGAGCTTCTCCCCCCGCGTGGACGGGTCGATTCCCGCCGCGACGAGGCGACGCTCCGCTTCCGCGGGAGAGCCCGCCCACGTGCTCAGTGCAGCACGTAATGTCTTGCGGCGCTGCGCAAATGCAGCATCGACCGCAGAAAACACCTTCTTGCGATGCGCGGTGTCGGTCGGCCACGGCGGCTCGGCGTACCGATCGACGCGAACCAGTCCGGATTCGACCTTCGGCACCGGCCAGAAGACCGCACGCCCCACGGCGCCCGCTCTACGGACGTCTCCGAAGAACCGCGCCTTCACACTCGGCACCCCGTAGATCCGGCCTCCCGGCTCGGCCGCGAGGCGATCAGCCACTTCGGACTGCACCATCACCAATGCCGTACGGATGGAAGGGAACTCGGAGAACAGGTGTAGAAGAACGGGCACTGCGACGTTGTACGGCAGGTTCGCCACCAACGCGGTCGGCGCCGCCGGCAGATCTCGGGGCAGCACCTTCATCGCGTCCATGTGCACGACGTCGAGCCGGTCCACCAGTTCGGGCGCACGCTCCGCGACCGTGCCCGGGAGGCGCTCGGCGAGCCTCGGATCGAGTTCGACGGCCACCACCCGATCGACGACGTCGAGCAGAGCGAGGGTGAGAGAACCCAGGCCCGGCCCGACCTCGAGCACCACATCGTCGCGGTCGACACCCGCGACGTTCACGATGCGTCGCACCGTGTTGGCGTCATGGACGAAGTTCTGTCCGAGTTGCTTTGTCGGACGCACCCCGAACTCCTCCGCGAGCGTGCGGACCTCTGCGGGTCCGAGCAAGGCGGCGAGGCCGCGGGGAGAAGCCGGGGTGGCGTCTGAAGAATCTGCTGGCACGAGGCGAACCTAGCGCACCTGTAGGCGCGTCATGCGCACCGCGAGGTCATCGGAAGGCCTCACCGCAGGCCGAGCTTGCTGGTGCACGAAGGCCATGCACCCCAGCCCTGACCGGCCTGAACCTTCTCGGCGACCGCGATCTGCTGCTCACGAGTCGCAAGGTCGGCGCGGGGAGCGTACTGGGTTCCGCCGAATGCCGCCCAGGTCTGCTGGGTGAACTGGAGACCGCCGTAGAACCCGTTACCGGTGTTGGCAGCCCAGTTGCCCGTGGCCTCGCACTGTGCGAGCGAATCCCAGGTCGAACCGCGTCCCGATGCGGGAGCGGCGGGCGGAGCCGGAGGCGCGGGCTTCGGCTTCGTGCCCACGCGCACCACGGCGGGTGCGGGCTCGGTCAGGACGTTCGATGCGGTTTCGGTGCGTCCGACCTCCACGCCGTTGACGGTGTGCACGTCGAAGGTGATCTCACGCTCGCCCGGCGTACCGGGGTTGTCGTGGGCGATCTCACCTTCGAACATGCCGGGATCGTCGACCCTGTTTTCGGGCTGACCGATGGGCATGCGCTCGGTGCGGGACTCGACGCGGTCGCGGGTCACCACCACTTCCATGCCTTCGGCAAGCGGGGCGTCGAGCGGGTGATTGACCGAGTCGGCCTGCTCGAGGGACAGGTTCTGGCTCTCGAGGAGATCGCCGACGGTGGGCGCGGCGACCCGGACCTCTGCGGCGGGAGCGCCGTTGTCGGCCAACCGCACATTCTTGGGGCTCACGACCTCGAGATCAGAACCTTCGAGGGGCAGACGATGCGAACGCGATGCCGACACGTAGACGTCGTCGCCCAGCCGGAACTGGTCGAGCGCCTCGTCGACAGTGAGTGCCGTCGTCCACACCGAGCGGCTCTCCCCGTCCACGGTCAGCTGGATCTCCCGGGCCCGACGCAGCACGAGCGTGTCGCCGTCGAAGACCTTCGCATCGACAGCGGGCGCGACGACATCGTGCTCGCCGACGGCGTAACCGGCGTCCTCGAGAATGTCGCCGACGGTGGAGCTCATGGTCCCGAAGGCCCTGGTCTCTCCGTCGATGTCGAGCGTCAAGTCTTTATGCTTGACGACCGCTGTTATCCCACCTGCCACAAGCGTCACAAGCAGTGCGGCGATCACGGCGAATAACACCGGGGATTTCGTAGAGTTGATCTTATTGAGAGGTGACACAACAATTCCAGTCAGAAGACGACGGTGATTACAGCACGGTAACGAACCGATATTGTTATGGCAACCCGATGCCCTCTACCTGCGTTTATTACGAAATTCCCGAGGTTACATTTCGTGATTGGAAGCCGCATATAAACGATATGCCGACAATGGTGTGAATGTCCGATATGGGAGGCATGTGACGCGTCTTACAGCTTTCCGATATGCCGATGCATTTCACGGAACATTCGACGGCAAAACCCGCCGAATCTGCGGGAATCGGACAGCAAAAGAGGCTGCGGGTGGTGCACCCGCAGCCTCTCGTCGCCCTCGCGGTTACGCGGCGCGGAGCAGCGGAATCTTCGGCGCGAGGAAGCGGTCCACGCTGAATGCACCCGCCCCGACGACGGCGAGCAGCAGCGCCCCGAGCCCGAGTGCGGTGACGAGTTCGAATCCACCGTCCGCGGCGTACACGCCGTTGTCGACGTGCGCGATGAAGAAGGCACCGGCCATGACGAGGAACAGCAGGACCCCGAACACCGGGACGAGGACGCCGAGGATCAGCGCGAGCCCGCCGAGCACCTCCACCCACGTGGCCACGAACGCGGTGACGGCAGGGATCGGCGCACCCATACCCTCGAAGCCGGCCTTGGTGCCCTCGTATCCCCAGACGTTGAGCTTCTGGAGGCCGTGGACCAAGAAGATGATGCCGATGCCGAGACGGGCGACCAGGATTCCGATGTCGCGAGCGAGCGTGCTGTTCACAGGGGGCCTTTCGATGGGCGGAGCCGACGGCCCCAGCGCTTGACGCGACAAATAGTTGACGCGACAACCAAGCTAACAAAAGATGGTTGTAGGTTCAACTACAAGGAAAAGCCTCACTCCGGTCTGGTGCCCGCGAAGGCCTCTCCCAGCAGACGCCGCACACCCACACTCGTCACCTCACGCGGGTTGGGATAGGGCTTCTCCGTCGCCAGTCGCGCAGCCTCGTCGAGGTCCGCTTCGGCCATACCGAGTTCGGCCAAGGTCGTCGGGCCGCCTGCCGCGGCGATCAGGTCGTACACCCCAGCGGGTGCTGTCGGAGTGACCAGCGCGTCGGCGATCCGTTCCATCACGCGCGGGACCGACACCGCGTTGTACGCCATGACGTGCGGCAGCATCACGGTGTGCACCGCGGCGTGCGGCAGACCGAACGATCCGCCGAGGACGTGACAGATCTTGTGATGCAAGCCCATGCCCACGGAGGCGAGGCAGGTTCCGGCCAGCCACGCGGCGAGCAACAGATCCGACCGGCCCTCGCGGTCCGCGAGATCGGCCCCCAGCGCGGGCAGACCGCGACCGATCGCCGAGATCGACTCGACCGCGAGAGCGTCGACGACAGGGTTCGCATGCTCGGAATACAGTGCCTCCACCGCGTGTGCCAGAGCGTTGATCGCGCTGGTCACGGCCAGGGGAATCGGCATAGTTGCGGTGAAGTCGACGTCGTAGATCACCGTCTCCGGCAGAATCTCCCGAGACGAACGCGTGACCTTCACACCCTCGGACGTCTCGCCCAGTACCGGCGTCACCTCCGAACCGGCATAGGTGGTCGGCAGAATTACCTGGTCCAGCCCGCTACGAAGCGCGAGCGCTTTCGAGAGACCGGTGGTCGAGCCGCCGCCCACCGCGACGATCGCATCGACATAGTGCTCTGCCATGCTCACGATCACACGCTCGGTGACCACGACGGGCGTATGCATCTCCGCCCCGTCGAAGCGCGCAACCATCAGCGGACCGAGAATCTCTTCCACGAGGGTGGCCTGCGCATCCACATGGGCGCCTCCGAGCAGCAGCACCCGCGTGCCGCCGAGTCGCCGAACCTCGTCTGCGACACCCGCTGCGCTCCCCGCCCCGAAGATCACCCGAGAGGGGTGGGAGGTGTGGACGAATGCGCGCATGAACCCTACGGTCTCACGCGGTGGCTGCCCACGTGAGTGTCGTTCACGAAAGTCGGTATACCCGTTCGGCGTTCGCTGTGGTCGCGTGTGCGAGTTCCTCGGCGCTCTCGCCCCGCACCTCCGCGAGCGCCCGCACCGTGTACGGCAGGCAGTACGACTCGTTGGGCGCACCACGGAAGGGGTGCGGTGTCAGGAACGGCGCATCGGTCTCGACCAGCACGAGGTCGGCGGGCACGAGCGGTGCGGCCTCCCGCAGGGCCTTCGCGTTCTTGAAACTCACGGTGCCCGAGAAACTGAGCACGTACCCGGCGTCGACGCACTTGCGTGCCACGTCCGCGTCCGAGGAGAAGCAGTGGAAGATCACGGTCTCCGGTGCGCCCTCGGCGTGGAGCACACGCAGCAGGTCCGCGTCGGCCTCACGGTTGTGGATCATCAACGGCTTGCCCAGGCGCTTCGCAAGATCGATGTGCCAGCGGAACGCGTCTTCCTGTTCCGCGGGTTCGGCGCAGCCGTCGAGCTTGCCCGGCCAGTACAGATCCAGGCCCGTCTCCCCCACCGCGACACACCGCGGATCGGCGGCGAGCGTCTCGATGTCGGCGCGCATCGCGTCGTCGAGGCTGTTGGCACGGGTCGGATGGATCGCCACCGCGGCGAACACGCGCTCGTCCCAATGGGCGGCCTCGACCGCGAACTTCGCGGCATCGAGATCGTCGGCGACGGTGACCACCCGCCCGACTCCCACCGCGGCGGCCCGATCCAGGATGGCGGCGGTGGTCGCGGCGTCGTGCGCTCCGCACGCATCGAGATGCGTGTGGGCGTCCACGAGAGGCGCGAGCGGCTGCGGGGGTTCGGGGGCGGGACGGGCTTTGCTCACGCCCTATAAACTAGCGCCACCATGACTGCGCCTGATTCCTCCCGCCCGCCGTTCTATGTCACCACCGCGATCGCGTATCCGAACGGCGTCCCGCACATCGGGCACGCCTACGAGTACATCTCCACGGATGCGATCGCCCGGTTCAAGCGTCTCGACGGCTTCGACGTCCGCTTCCTCACCGGTACCGACGAGCACGGCCTGAAGATGCAGCAGACGGCGGCGAAAGAAGGAATCTCCGTCACCGACCTCGCGTCGCGCAACTCCGACGTCTTCGAGGCGATGGACAAGGCCCTGAAGATCTCGTACGACAGGTTCATCCGTACGACGGACCAGGACCACCTCGAGGCGAGCGCGGCGATCTGGCAGCGGATGGTCGATGCGGGCGACATCTATCTCGACACCTATGCGGGCTGGTACTCCGTCCGCGACGAGGCCTTCTACACCGACGCCGAGACGACGTTGCTCGAAGACGGGTCGCGCATCTCCACCGATACCGGCACGCCCGTCGAATGGACCGAGGAGTCCACGTACTTCTTCCGCTTGTCGGCGTATCAGGACCGGCTGCAGAAGCTGTACGAGGAACAGCCCGAGTTCATCGCCCCCGCGACCCGGCGCAACGAGATCGTCAGCTTCGTCGCCGGCGGGCTCAAGGATCTGTCGATCTCGCGCACCACGTTCGACTGGGGCGTTCCCGTCCCCGGCAATCCCGAGCACGTGATGTACGTCTGGGTCGATGCCCTCACCAACTACCTCACCGGTGCCGGGTTCCCCGATACCGAATCCGAGTCCTACCGGCGCTACTGGCCCGCCGACCTGCACATCATCGGCAAGGACATCACGCGGTTCCACACCGTCTACTGGCCCGCATTCCTGATGTCCGCGGGCCTCGAACTGCCCAAGCGGGTGTTCGTGCACGGGTTCCTGTTCAACAAGGGCGAGAAGATGTCCAAGTCGGTGGGCAACGTCGTCGATCCCCTCGAGATGGTCGAGCGCTTCGGTCTCGACCAGTTGCGCTTCTTCCTGCTGCGTGAGATCTCGTACGGCCAGGACGGCAGCTACAGCCACGACGCCATCGCGAGCCGCATCAACGCCGACCTCGCCAACGACCTCGGTAACCTCGCGCAGCGCTCGCTCACCATGGTCGCCAAGAACCTCGACGGTCAGGCTCCGACTCCGGGTGCTTTCACCGCGGAAGACGAGGCGATGCTCGCGCAGGCCGACGCACTGCTCGACGAGGTGCGCGCCGAGTTCGACGTGCAGGCACTGCACCTCGGCCTCGAGGCGATCTGGCGAGTGCTCGGCGAAACCAACCGCTACTTCTCCGCGCAGCAGCCGTGGGTGCTCCGCAAGACCGATCCCGAGCGCATGGCGACGGTTCTCTACGTCACGCTCGAGGTCGTGCGTATCGTCGGGATCCTCGTTCAGCCGGTGATGCCCGATTCCGGTGCCAAGATCCTCGATCTGCTCGGCCAGGACCCCGGCGCCCGGCAGTTCGCGGACATCGCCACGCGGCTCGTGCCGGGCACCGCGCTCCCCGCACCGTCCCCGGTGTTCCCGCGCTACGTCGACGAGGACTGAGCCCTCACCAGCAGGTTCGCGACGCCCCACCGGTTCTGTCGGTGGGGTGCGCCACACTCCGCTCATGCGGAGCGATAGAACATACATTCGAACAGACGAGCTGCACGCCGAGGTGCTCCTCGCCGAACTCGGGGATGTCTACGAGCGCGGCTGGCAACCCGCCGACATACTGCACCTGACCGCGAGGTCGGGCGACGACACCGACATCCCGCTCGCCGCGCTCACCGTGCTCTTCGATGCGCGCCGTAACCGGGCCGCCGAACGCGCTCCCGACGACTGGGTACGGCAAGTGCAGGCCATCGCCGAACGGCACCCGGTGCCCGCCCGGCTCGCCGCGCTCTCGCCCGACCTCGGGACGGGCCTGCGATACGCATGTCCCGAGATCTCCCGCTACCAGGTCGACGGGCTGGCCTTCACCTGGAAGTACCTACCGGCGTTCACCCGGCTCGATGCCCCACCCTCGCAGTGGCCACCCCTGCGCACTCCCGGCGACACCACAGAGGCCGCACCCGATCCACGCGTGCTCGACCGCATCCGCGGTCTGCTGTCGAAAGCGGAATCCACCGACTTCCCCGACGAGGCCGAGGCGCTCACTGCGAAAGCGCAGGAACTCGTGACGCGGTACGCGCTCGGCTCCGCACTGCTCACCGGTACCACTCGTCTCACCGATCCCGTGCGCGGCCGGCGTCTCCACCTCGACGGCCCGTATATCAAAGAGAAGGTGCTGCTGCTCACCGCGATCGGCGACGCCAATCGGGTCCGCACCGTGTGGTTCACCCGCGTGCAGATCGCGACCGTCGTCGGCACCGTGGCAGATCTTGCACAGGTCGAACTTCTCTTCACCTCACTCCTCGTACAGGCGACCCGCGCTCTCGGTGCCGCCGGAACCGCCGGCCGGCGCGGCGGGTCGGCAACGGCGTTCCGCCGCGCGTTCCTCACCGGCTACGCGAAGCGGGTCGGCGAGAGGCTGCGCGAGGCCGACGCTCGGGCCACGGCGGGTGCCGCCGCCGACGCGCACGTCCCGGTGACCTCCCTCGCGCCGATCCTGGCGCGCCGCTCGGAAGCGGTGGACACCGAGTTCCGGCGTCTCTTCCCCACTACCCGGGCGTCCCGAAGCCGCGGGATCGACGCCGACGGTTTCCACGCGGGGCGCGACGCGGCCGAGTCCGCGTCCCTCGAGGCCTGGCAGCACCGCATCGGGCGGTGACCCCGTCACCTTCCAGAGCCCGCGTGCGTAGCGATTCGCGATCGGATGTCACACACGGCGCTCCACCGGTGTCCCATCGGTGACACATCCGAACCGAGTGAAGGGCGATCGAGATGACAACGCAATTCGACGTGGTGGTGGTCGGCGCGGGGTACGCGGGCGTCACGGCGGCAAATCGGCTGGCACGCCACCCCGAGGTGGCAGTGACCGTGGTGAATCCGCGGCCGGTGTTCGTCGAACGAACCCGACTGCACCAGGTGGCCGCCGGTTCGGGGTCTGCCACCCACAACCTCGCCGACCTGCTGCATCCACGCGCCTCGCTGCGAGTGGCTACGGCGGAACGGATCGAGCCCGACGCGGTAACGCTCACCGACGGCACGGCACTACGGTGCGACGTCGTCGTGTACGCCGTCGGAAGCGGCCCGGCAACGAGCGCCGTGCCCGGGATGGAAAGAGCGTTCTCCGTCTCCGACCTCGAATCTGCGACAGCGCTGCACACCGCGCTCGCCGAACTTCCCGCCCACGCGCCGGTTGTGGTCGTGGGTGGGGGCTTCACCGGCATCGAAGTCGCCGCCGAACTCGCGTCCGAACATCCCGGGGCCGACTACAGCCTCGTCGGTGATCCGGGCGCGGGCTTCCCGGACGGCACCCGGCAGTACGTGAACCGCACATTGGACAGCTTCGGTATCGACGTGCGGCCGCGCGTGCACACGACGCGCCTGACCGAGGACGCGGTACTCCTCGACGACGGCACCGCGATCCCCGCTGCGCTCGTCGTCTGGGCCGGCGGATTCTCGGTTCCCGACCTCGCCCGTCGCAGCGGGCTGCCGGTGGACGCCTCCGGCAGGCTGCGCGTCGACGCCGGCCTGCAGTCGGCGGACGGCACCGCCGTGGTGGGTGTCGGCGACGCAGTGACCGTCGCGGGCCGGGGCCATATCCGGATGAGCTGCCAGGCCGCGATGCCGCTCGGCGCGCACGGTGCCGACACCGTCTGGGAGATCCTGCAAGGCCGCTCGCCCTCGCCGCTGTCGCTGAGGTTCGTCGCCCAATGTCTCTCGCTCGGACGCGGCCGCGGCGCGGTGCAGTTCACCGCACGTGACGACAGCCCCTCCGCGTTCTCGCTGCGTGGCCGGGCCGTCGCACCGGTGAAGGAATCGATATTGCGTGGGACGATCCTGTCGATGCGACGACAGGCTCGGGGCCGCGACCTCCGATCAGGGGAAGGTCAGGGCGGCGGCCTCATTCGACCCGCGAGGAGTGCGCAGTGACGGCCGTGGACGTCTTCACCGAACACCGGGGGTTGTTGTTCTCGATCGCGTACGAGATCACCGGGAGCGTCGCCGACAGTGAAGACGTCCTCCAGGACAGTTTCATGCGCTGGGCCGGCACCGATCGGGCCGCGGTCGACAACCCGCGTGCATACGCGGCGCAGATCGTGACCCGGCAGGCGCTCAACAGTCTGCGCTCGGCGCGGCGTCGCCGCGAGGAATACGTGGGCCCGTGGCTTCCCGAGCCTGTGCTCACAGTGCCGGATGCCTCCGGGGCGATCGAACTCGCCGAGTCGGTGTCGCTGGCGATGCTGTTGGTCCTGGAAACGTTGAGTCCGCTCGAACGTGCAGTGTTCGTGATGCGTGAGGTGTTCGGATTCGACCACGTCCAGATCGCCGAGACCGTCGACCGCCGCGAGGACACCGTGCGACAGATTGCCCACCGAGCGCGCGAACACGTCCGTGCGCGCCGCCGTCGGTTCACCCCCGCGGGCGAGGAGGCGAACCGGGTGGTCGTCGAATTCCTGGCCGCCGCCACCACCGGCAACGTCGACACCCTGTTGCAACTGCTGGCACCCGACGTCGTGTACATCGCGGACGGAGGAGGCAAGGCCACCGCAGCCAGGGTTCCGGTGATCGGCGCGGCCCGAGTGGCGCGGCTGTTCGGCGGGCTCGTGCGGCACCCGCTGCCGGACATGAGAATCGAGGCCGTCCCGGTCGGCAGCATGCCGGGACTGCTCGTGTACTCAGGTGAAAAACTCGATCTCGTCCTCCAGTTCGAGATCGACAACGACCTGATCACGGGCGTGTACGTGGTACGCAACCCCGACAAGCTCGCGCATCTCGGGGCTCACCCGGGGGCTGCCGGGGCGATCTGACAAGCTCGAGCCATGCGGATGGAACGGCTCGGGCGCGGTGGCACTCCCGCTCAGGTTCTCGCCTCCCTCGCGGAACGCGCGCGGAACCTCGGGGTGCCGCCTCCCGCGGCGGTGACGGGCGACTGGTTCGGCTCGGCCGCCCTGATCGCACCGTCCCTGGCCACCGGCGCGGTCGACCCGTCCGACGCCTTCGCGTGCCCGGATATCCGGGAGGCGCGTACGCCCGGGGGCCCGGCCGTCGGCGGCGGCTGGATCGGTTATCTCGCCTACCCGGACGGGTCTGCGTCCGGTCCGTCGCCGGAACACTCCGGGCTGCCCGCCGCGGCGGGTGGCTGGACCGACACCGTGCTCAGGCTCGATGCCGACGGGTGCTGGTGGTACGAGACCCTCGGTGCTGCTCCGTGCCCGTCCGACCTGGCTGCCGCCGTCGTGGAACCCCGGGTCCGGGAGAGGTTCTGGCACATCGATTGGTCGCCGCCGCACCGCGAGACGCACCGACGCGGTGTGGAGCAGTGCCTCGACGCGATCCGCGCCGGCGAGGTGTACCAGGCGTGCGTCTGCACGCGCTTCACCGGTACGTGGACCGGAGACCCGTTGGCGTTCTTCACCGCCGCAGTCGCGCGGACCGCACCCGCGCGTGCCGCATACCTGCAAGGACCATGGGGCGCCGTCGCGTCGCTCTCGCCCGAACTGTTCGTCTCCCGTCACGGCGACGCCCTGCGCTCGAGCCCCATCAAGGGCACGCTCCCGCTGTCCGCCGACCCGGCACTGCTGCGGGCATCGGTCAAGGACGTGGCGGAGAACATCATGATCGTCGACCTGGTTCGCAACGACCTGGGCCGGGTCGCGGAGACCGGCAGTGTCACCGTCGAAGAACTACTCGCGGTCCGGCCGGCGCCCGGGGTGTGGCACCTGGTCTCGACGGTGGCGGCCCGGTCGCGGCCCGGCGTCACCACCGCGGATCTTCTCGAGGCGGCGTTCCCGCCGGCGTCGGTCACCGGATGTCCCAAGATCCGCGCTCGTGACCTGCTCCGGCAGTGGGAACCGCACTCCCGCGGCGTCTACTGCGGCACCGTCGGCATGTCGAGTCCGCTCGCCGGCACCGAATTGAACGTCGCGATCCGGACCGTGGAATTCGGCGCGGGAACCTGCGTGCTCGGCGTCGGCGGCGGGATCACGATCGATTCGGACCCCGACGCCGAATGGCAGGAATGCCTCGACAAGGCGGCGAGCATCCTCGCGCTCAGCACACCTCGCGAGCGGGTGCGGGCAGATCGAACCGCGGCAGGATGTCGCTGACCCGTCCGGACGTAGAGCGGCAGACCCGCTGCGCGACAGCGGCCGCGTCGAGATTCCACATCCGGAGCACCCCGTCGCCGCCCGCTGCCACAACCGTTCCGTTGGGCCGGAACACCACCTGCCAGCGTCCGACCCCGGTGTCGGTGATCGGGCCACCGACCTCCCGCATGCCCTCCGCGTCGGACACGTCCCACAACCGGATCGTCCCGTCGTCGCTGCCGCTGATCGCTTTGGTGCCGTCACGGGTGATCGATACCGAGTACACGGTGCCGGTGTGGCCGCGAAGCGCTTGGGGTCGCGCGGTGAAGTTTCCGGCGACGTCCCGATCCCACATCAGAACTCCGTGATCGTCGCTGCCGGTGACCAGCACGTCCCCTTCACGCCCGAATGCCGCGGCGTTGACTCCGGCATCGTGCCCGCCGGACACCGTGGTGGGGATGGGAGCCCGCGGGTCGGCGATATCCCACGCGTAGATGCTGCTGTCCGCGCTCGCTACGACGAGGCTCCGGCCGTCCGGGCTGATCACGGCGGTACGGACCAGATTCTCGGGACCGGTGAGCGGATCTCCCCACGGCACCGGCGCTGCGGGGTCGGCGATGTCCCACAACTGCACCGAGAAGTCGTCGGCACCGGTCACCAGAGTCGCGCCGTCCGGTGAGAACGCGAGAGACGAGGTGAACCGGGTGCCCAGCGGAACAGGATCGGCAAACGGTCGCGGGTCGGCGGGATCGCGGACATCCCAGAGTTGGACGCTCCCGCCGGAGGTGGGTGCCGTCGCGAGAACGGTGCCGGAGGGCGACAACGCGCACACGTAGGCACCGCCGAGCGGGCGGGGCAGGGTCACGCCTCCCGCGCGGTCCCAGTCTCCGGCATCGTCGACTCGCCACAACGACACCGTCGGGCCGTAGCTGCCGGTGGCGACGAGATCCCCGGCGCGGCTGACGGATGGCTTGGTCAATGCCGCATCGACGACGGAGATCCGTGTGTGCGGCATCGTCCAGACACGCAGATTGGCGTCCTGACCTCCGGTGATCACCGTGTCTCCGTCCGGAGTGATCGCGAGGGTGGCGACACCGCCGCCGTGACCGGTCAGCGCGGGACTGATTTCGTCGAGGTACCGCTCCTCGGGGTCGATGTCCCAGAGTTTCGCGGTGCCGTCCCAGGACGCACTGGCCAGCGTCCGGCCGTCCGGAAGGAACGCGATACTCCAGACACCGCCGGTGTGGGCGCGCACAGGAACCCCGACGGGATACGGGGCCCTCGGATCGCTGGTGTCGAACAGGCGCAACACGCCGTCGTCGCTGCTGGCCGCGAGGGTCCTGCCGTCGCCGCTGAACCCGACCGAGTGCGCGACGTCCTCGAATCCCCGCAGCGGCTCGCCCAGGGGAACCGGTGCTGCCCGGTCGGTGACGTCCCAGAGCCGCACGGTGCGATCGTCGCTGGATGTGGCCATCACGGCCCCGTCCGGCCGGAAGGCGACGGTCCGCACCGCGCCCTCGTGGCCGCGGACCGACGCCACCGGAAAACGCCCCGACGTCGGATCGGACGTGTCGAGGAGCGCGACCGTACCGTCGTCGTAGGGCACGGCGAGCACACGGCCCGACGGTCCGTACCTCACGTTGTGGACGGCGCCCGAGGCGAAGGTCTCCTGGTCCAGCACCGGCCTCGGTGCGGCGTGATCGGAGATATCGAAGATCCACACCGCACCGTCGCCGCCGCCCGCGGCGAGGTATCGGCCGTCCGGACTGAAGGACACCGACGCCATGTACTTCGAGGACAGCTGGAGCGGATCGCCGATCACCGCCGGCCCGGAGTCCTCCCCGAGCGACCAGAGACGGACGGTACCGTCGTCGCTCGCCGAGGCGAGCACCGAACCGTCCAGGGAGACGGCGGTGCTGTACACCGGCCCGGTATGCCCCCTGAGGGTGTTGGCGAGGGGAACCCCCTGGGTCGCGATGAGCCGCGAATACGCCACGTCGCTGTCGGGCCGCAGGTGAGCGGCCGCCAGCGCGAGGTGTGACGACGTGGTCGGGTCCTCGTCACGCATGGAGTCGGACAACGCGATGATCTGCTGGAACTGCGCGGTGCTGCGTTCCGCCTCCGCGCGCCCCTTCGCCACCCAGGCGACCCCGCTCATCACCAGCGCGACCAGCGCCGCGAGTGCCAGAACCGCGATGATGGCGCGTCGCCTTCTACCCAGCCAGGCGATCTGTCTCCTCGACGCATCGAGGAACTCCACGGCGTTCGGACTGAGTGCGACCACGTCGTCCGTGCGCGGCGCAGACCCCGGGTCGCCGAGACTGGGATTCTGTTCGGCCACGACGTCCATACGCCCGCGCTGATAGAGAAGCCCCTTGTTGCGACCGCTCTCGATCCAGGTCACGGCGTCGGCTTCGATCCTCTGCCGCAGCGCGGCATCGGCCCGGTCGTCCTGGATCCAGGATTTCAGGCGCGGCCACGCGTCGATCACCGCGTCGTGGATGAGTTCGACGCTTCCGGCATCCGCGACCAGCACGCGAGCAGACACGAAATGGTCGACGACGCGCGCCGCGGCGTCGCGGTTGCCACCCGCGACCGCAAGTAGTTCGGGCAGCGGGCGGGCGATCTTGACGTCGGTGCCCGTCGCCGTCACGTACACGAGGTGCACGAGCATGGCCCGGGCCAGCGCACGATCGGCTTCGTCGAGTTTCTCCCACGCACGTTCCGCACTCGCGGCGATGGAACCGCGTACACCGCCCGTCGCGCGATACGCCGCGACCGTCAGGGCCCCGCCGGAGCGTTTGTCCCACAGGGTGTCGAGCAGGTGCGAGAGCAACGGCAGTTCCTTGCCGCTGATCTCGCCGTCCGCCAGACCCCCGAGATCGTGCAGGATCAGCTCGACGAGGCCCGCCTCGAGTCGCACGCCCACCATCCGTGCGGGCACGGTGATGACTTCGACCAGGTCGGAGCGTTCGAGAGGCTGCACGGTCTTGGTGCGACGTTCGAGTGCGCGGGCAAGAACAGGGCAGGTGACGGCCTTGTCGTAGAAATCCGACCGCATCGTCGCGACGACGATGGCCGGGGCGTCACCGACGTGTCCGGTCGCGGCGATCTCGAGCAGTCGCAGGAACTCGGTGCGCTCGGCAGGGTCGGTGCACTGGGTGAACAGCTCTTCGATCTGGTCGACGACGATGAGCAGCGTGGACGCCGACATCCGCGCGAGTTCGGCGCGCAACGCCGCTTGCACGGCGGCGGGGTCGGTGCGGTCCTCGACCTCGGCGAGTCCCGGGAGCAGTTCCGTCAGCCGTGCGACGGGGTGGGTGCCCGGGGTCAGGACCAGTGATCGGCAGTCCGATCCTCCGCAGATCTGCGGGATCACGCCCGCACGCACGAGCGAGGACTTGCCGACGCCCGACGCGCCGGTGACGATGACCGGGCCCTGACCGTGCGCCGCGGTCACGACGTCGGCGAGTGCCCGCACGCTCTGGGTGCGGCCGAAGAACAGCCGGGCGTCCTTCTCCTGATACGACGCGAGCCCTTTGTAGGGGCGCATGCCCTGCGGCACCGACGGCGGCGTTTTCTCGGCGCGGGGTGCGCCGGACTGTCCCCGGGCGTTGGTCCACCAGGACTCCCACTGTTTCAGTGAGTACAACCCGGTGACGGGTGGCTCGGAGTTGAGGTCGCGAGCCGCGCGGATGAGGACGACCAGTACCGGGTGGACCGATTCGAAACTGGCGGGTAACCGGTTCCCGCTCCGCCAGTCGCTCACGCGCTGAACGGACACGACGCGGTCGGTGCCCATCGCTCTGGCCACCGCAGCAGCTTCCGACACGACCTTCTTCAGTGCGGGACGGCCGGCAGCGGCGAACAGCATGCGGAGTTGGTCGGCGAAGAACTGCCGCTGGGCTGCGCCAGGTTTTCGGCTGGTCTCCGACATCTTTTCCGCGCCCTTTCACCTCCCGTTTCCTCGCGGATCGGGTCCCATCTGTCCGCTGCGGAATAATTCCTCACCGCAGCTGAGCTGGGATGATACCCGTTCCGCGCGGTTGGGCCTTTGTACGACCCGCCGGGAGGCGGGCAAAGTGGATGCCACGCAAGGGGTCGCTCCCTTGCCGGGTGGGGTGGGGCCTCCGCGCTGATAGGGGCTGATGAGGGGTAGTCCCGGTCCGCGCGGAGGAAACCCCCCGAGGACACGCCGGTTACGCGCTGTCCGGCTTCTCGAGTGTTCGGTTCTCTCCGAGCAGATACGGATCGCGGTCGAGGTAGGCCTTCGTCTCCCGCGCGATCATCCCGGACAGGACCAGCAGTCCGATCAGGTTCGGCAGGGCCATGAGCCCGTTCATCACGTCGGAGAAGTTCCACACCACCTCGAGTTCGGTGGTCGCGCCGATGAACACCACCACCACGAAGACGGCGCGGTACGGCAGCACGCCCCGCGAACCCACGAGACGTTCGAGGCACCGCTCCCCGTAGTACGACCAACCGAGAATCGTCGAGAACGCGAAGAACACCACCGAGACGGCGACGATCCAGCCGCCCCACTCACCGCCGAGGCCGGTTTCGAACGCCGTGGACGTCATGGTCGAGCCGCGCTCTCCGGTGGTCCACGCGCCGGTCGTGATGATGACCATGCCGGTGAAGGTGACGACGACGATCGTGTCGATGAAGGTCTGCGTCATGGACACGAGACCCTGGCGCACGGGATGCGTGGTCTGGGCTGCGGCGGCCGCGATCGCCGCACTGCCCATCCCCGACTCGTTCGAGAAGATGCCGCGGGCGACGCCGTAGCGCAGAGCGACCATGAACACCGAGCCGATGAACCCGCCGGTGGCGGCGGTGCCGGTGAACGCGTCGGAGAAGACGAGAGCGAACGCCGACGGAAGCTCGCCGATGTTGATCGCCAGCACGAGGATGCCGGCGCCGACGTACAGAACGATCATCGCCGGCACGAAACCGGCGGTCACCTTGCCGATCGACTTGATGCCGCCGAGCAGCACCGCACCCGCGAGCACCGCCATCACGACACCACTGGTCCACGTGGGTACGCCGAACGTGTCGTCGAGCTGGGTGGCGACGGTGTTCGCCTGCGTCATGTTGCCGATTCCGAAGCTCGCCAGGACCGCGAACACCGCGAACATCAGACTGAGGATCAGGCCGAATCGGTTCGGAATCGCTCGCGCGAGGTAGTGCTGCGGTCCGCCGTTCTGTTCACCCCTGGCGTCCACGCGGCGGTACTTCACGCCGAGGAACGCTTCGGAGTACTTGCTGGCCATACCGACAAGGCCGGTGATCCACATCCAGAACAGGGCGCCCGGCCCGCCGAAGTAGATCGCGGTCGCCACACCGGCGATGTTGCCGACGCCGACCGTGGCCGCCAGGGCGGTGGTCAAGGCCTGGTACTGCGAGATGTCGCCTTCCGTGGCACCGGGATCGTGCCGGGTGATCAGTCCCAGCCGCAATGCGGGCCACAGCTTCCGGAACTGCACACCGCGCAGGCGGATGGTCAGCACCAGACCGGTGCCCAACAGAAGCGGAATCAGCAGGAACGGACCCCAGACCACCTCCGCTGTCTTGACGAAAAAGTCGTTCAGCGCGTTCATCTACTCCCCTGGTCCTCGATTCGACCGGGAAAGTGTAGGCCCACCCGCCGGGGTTGCCTCGTCTCAGGTGCGTCGCGCGTCGAGCACGGCGTCGTACAGTTCCCGCTTCGACACCCTGGTCCCCGCCACCTCGGCGCAGGCTTCCTTCAGTCGCATTCCGTCCGCGACGAGGCGTTCCACCTCGTCGACGAGGTCCTCGGGGTCGGTGTGCACGGGCGCGGCGCCTTCGAGCACGACCGTGATCTCACCGCGCGCACCTTCGACGGCCCAGTCGGCCAGTTCCGCCAAGGTCCCCCGCCGGACTTCCTCGTACGTCTTGGTCAGCTCACGGCAGACCGCCGCGCGCCGTTCCCCGCCCAGCACCTCGACCGCGTCGGCCAGACATGCGGCAAGCCGGTGCGGCGCCTCGAAGAAGACCACGGCACGGGCTTCGGTGGCGAGGGAGGCCAGCCAGGCACGGCGTTGTCCTGGTTTACGCGGTGGGAAGCCGTCGAAGCAGAACCGTTCGACCGGCAGCCCCGACAGTGCGAGCGCTGTCGTCACCGCGGACGGGCCCGGCAGGCACGTGACCGGCAGGCCCGCCTCGACGCAGGCCGCCACGAGCCGGTATCCGGGGTCGCTGACCGACGGCATGCCGGCATCGGTGACCAGAAGCACCGTCAGACCGGCTTCCACATCCGCGACCAGGCCCGGCAGTCGCGACACCTCGACCTGGTCGTAGAAACTGACCACCCGGCCCGTGATGGCGACACCGAGCGCGGCGGCAAGGGAACGGGTGCGGCGTGTGTCCTCGGCCGCGATGACGTCGGCGGTACCGAGGGCGTCGCAGAGTCGTTTCGATGCGTCCCCGATCTGGCCCATCGGTGTGGCTGCCAGCACGAGTCGTCCCTGTCCGGAGCTCTCGGCCTTCGCCGGATTTACTGCCTGCATGGGGTTCAGCCTACGATCGGGACGTGACCGTGACGGACCACCGCCCTTCCCCGGCCCCGGACCGTCGCCTCCTCAGCCCCGGGCCGCTCGTCCCGCCACCCGACCCCGGACCCACCGACCGGGCACGCGGATGGATAGTCACGGCGTTCGTCACCGCGCTCGCGGCGATCACCCGGTTCACCATGCTCCACTACCCGACCGACGCGAAGACACCCGTCTTCGACGAGAAGCATTACGCGCCGCAGGGGTGGCAGGTGCTCACCGGCGGGTGGATCGAAGACAACCCCGGTTACGGCCTGGTGGTGCATCCCCCGGTCGGAAAACAGCTGATCGCGGTGGGCGAAGCGCTGTTCGGCTACAACGGGTGGGGCTGGCGTTTCTCGTCGGCGGTCGCCGGTGTGGTGCTCGTCCTGCTGGTGGTGCGCATCGTGCGCCGCATGACCCGCTCGACGATGCTCGGCGGTGTCGCGGGGCTGCTCCTGGTCGTCGACGGCGTCACGTTCGTGTCGTCACGACTGGGAATGCTCGACATCTTCCAGGCGGTATTCGTCGTTGCCGCGTTCGGTTGCCTGATCGTCGATCGCGACGACATCCGGGCCCGCATCAGGCGCGTGCAGGCGGAGGGCCGGATCGGCGACAGCGCGTGGGGACCTCGGTTCGGGGTGCGGTGGTGGCGGTTCGGGGCCGGCGTGATGCTGGGGCTCGCGATCGGCACCAAGTGGTCCGGCCTGTACTTCATCGCGTTCTTCGGGCTGATGTCCGTGGCGTTCGACCTTGCCGCACGCCGTTCCTACGGGGTGCGCCGTCCCTGGATCGGGACGGCGCTGCGCGACATCCCGCCCGCTCTGTACGCGCTGGTGGTGGTGCCCCTGCTCGTGTACCTGTCGACCTACTGGTCGTGGTTCGCGAGCGAAACCGGCGTCGACCGGCACGCGGTCGGCAACCAGATCGGCCACGACAGCGCGTTCTGGTTCGTACCCGACGCGGTGCGGTCGCTGTGGTACTACAGCGCCAACGTTCTCCAGTTCCACTCCGGCCTAACGAATTCGGCGGGCAACCAGCATCCGTGGGAGTCGAAGCCGTGGACGTGGCCGATGGGCCTGCGTCCGATGCTGTACTACTTCGCCGACGGTGAGAACGTCTCCGGCTGCGGTGCCGAGCAGTGCGTCAAAGCGGTGATGCTGATCGGTACCCCGGCGTTGTGGTGGGTGTCGCTGCCCGTTCTCGGCTGGGGACTGTGGCAGATGTTCATCCGCCGCGACTGGCGCTGGGCAGCCGTCCTCACCGGGTACGGCGCCGGTCTGCTGCCGTGGTTCGCCTCGCTCGACCGTCAGATGTACTACTTCTACGCGGTCCCGATGGCGCCCTTCCTCGCGATGGCGGTGGCTCTCACCCTCGGCGACATCCTCGGGGGCCGGCACGCCTCACCGAAACGGCGCACCCTCGGCCTGCTGGCGGTGTGCCTCTACCTCGGGTTGGTGGTCGCGAACTTCGTGTGGTTGTGGCCCATCCTCACGGCCGTGCCCATCTCGATCGAGCAATGGAACTCGCAGCTGTGGTTGCCCAGCTGGCGCTGACCGGGATCATGACGGTGGTTCGTCCAGGACCGTCTCTTCGATGTCGGGATCGATGACATCGGGGTCCATGAGGTCGGGATCCATGAGGTCCGAGTCGACCTCGCCGATGTAACGCATCCCGTCGAATCGGCGCGCGAACCGCGCATCCACGGTGCCGAGGAAGACCTTCAGCATTTCGAGAAGGTCGTTCAAGTGGCGGGGAACGAACGGATCGCCGAGCATGTCGACCGTCGCGACCAGCCGATCCTCCACCAGCACCACCTTGATGTGAGGCCAGTCCCGGTTGAGATCGACGAGGGCGTCGGCCGCACCGGACCGTTCGGCGATACCGTGCAGCAGCGGCGCCCACAACTGGACGCGGTGCGCGGGACGGTCGACGACGACGAACACGGCGTGCGAGTCGAGGACGAGCACGAAGTCACCGTCGGCGTCCACCGGCGCCGGGCGGCCCAGACGACGAGACAACGTGTCCTTCACCCGGTCGCGCAGGGCGCCGTCGGCGAGCGCGTCATCGGTGTGCAGGAAGATCGGATGCACCACGTTGCGGTGGCCTCGCAGCACGGACACGACGTGACGAGCGAGTTCGTCGGCGTGTGCCACCGAGCGAGTGACGGTATCGGCACCGGCGACAGCGACCTGCACACGACCGTCGGGCATCGGCTGGATCCGCGCGTAGGTCGCCGGTCCGTGCGCGGTGTCCATGCTGATTCCGATGGACCCGGTGCCGGCCAGAGCAACTATGCGGTCGGCCAGGTTCTCACCGAACCGGTTCCAGTCCCGGTCCAGGACCTCATCGAAACGGTCGTTCTCGGTCACGCGCACTCCTCTCGAAGAGCAAAGGCGGGCAGCGGTCACGGTACTGCGGGTCACGGACATGCCCGTGCAGGCGCGCGGATGATCTTGCAACTCGTTACTGCCGTCCGGTGCGCGGGACGGCAGTCGTTGTTCGGGGCGGAGCAGTCAGTCGATCTGGCGCAACGTGTGCCGTCGCGCCCGTTCACCCACGATGAGCGGATCGGTGGACAGGTCGCGATACAGGCACACGCACAAACCGATCATGACCACCACGAACGGCACCGCCGCGATGATGGTCATCGTCTGGAGCGCGTTGAGAGCATCGGCGCCTCCGGTCCACAGCAGCAGCGCCGCGACGCCACCGGTGAGTGCACCCCAGAAGGCGACTATCCAGGGACTCGGCCGCAAGGTGCCGCGTTGGGTGAGACTGCCCATCACCATCGATGCCGCGTCCGCGCCGGAGACGAAGAAGATGGACACGAGCACCATGACGACGACGGTGGAGACACCTACCAGCGGAAGGTTGCCGAGCATGCCGAACAACTGTCCTTCCACGTTCTCCGCTCCCGCGACGTCGAGTCCGTCCTCCTGCTGACTGATCGCCGCGCCTCCGAAGACCGCGAACCACAGCAGACTCACGACGCTCGGGACGAGCATCACGCCGACCACGAATTCGCGGATGGTCCGGCCGCGGCTGATGCGGGCGAGGAACATCCCGACGAAGGGCGCCCACGACACCCACCACGCCCAATAGAAGATCGTCCAGCTCGACAGCCACTCCCCGGCCGGGCCGTTGGATGCGGCGGTCCGGGCCGACATCTGGGCGAAGTCTGCCGCATACGCCCCGAGGGTCGTCGGGATCAGATTGAGGATGAACACGGTCGGCCCGAACACGAAGACGAACAGCGCGAGGACGACCGCGAGGACCATGTTGATGTTCGACAACCACTGGATGCCCTTGGCGACTCCGGATACCGCCGAGGCGATGAAGGCCAGGGTCAGGATCGCGACGATCCCGACGAGCAGGGCAACGCCGGCCGTCTCGAGCCAGCCGGTGACCTCGAACCCCGACCCGATCTGCAACGCGCCGAGACCGAGCGACGCCGCGGTACCGAAAAGGGTCGCGTACAGGGCGAGGATGTCGATGAATTTCCCGAGCGGACCTTCCGCGCGATGACCCAGAAGAGGAATGAACGCAGCACTGATCAGCTGCTTGCGACCTCTCCGGAACGTTCCGTATGCGATGGCCAGCCCGACCACCGCATAGATCGCCCACGGGTGCAGGCCCCAGTGGAACATCGAGGTCGCCATTGCGGTGCCGGTGCCACCGACGGTGCCCGGTGGCTCGTCGATGTAGTGGCTCAGTGGCTCACCGACGCCGAAGAACATCAAGCCGATGCCCATGCCCGCACTGAACATCATGGCGATCCAGCTGACGGTGCGGAACTCGGGCGTCTCCCCGTCTTTGCCGAGGGGAATCCGGCCGTACTTGCTGAGCGCGAGCCACAGGACGAAGAACACGAACCCGCTCGCCGCGAGCACGAACAGCCAGCCCAGCTCGACGACGATCCAGTCGAGGGTGTTGCCGGTGATCGTGTCGAAGCTCTCGGTGTCCAGCAACCCCCACAGCACAATGGCCACTACCAGGCCGGCGGCGACTCCGAATATGACGCGGTCGGTTCGCGGCCGATCTCGGACCTCGGCAGAGGAAGTACCGACGCCCGGGTCCGGGGATTCTTCGGACACGCGCCGGTCGTGACGCAGACTCATTCGTCAAACCTTGCAATGTCCGCCGGGTTACGAGGCCTCTTTCGAAGAACTGTTCGGTACCGCAACACTCGAAACACGCTGACCAGGCACTTCTGCCGGGGTTTACCAACCCGACATCACGAAAGAAACGTCAGCCGGCGCGGAGCGCTGCGTGTACCAGCGCCAGGACTTCTTCGTCGGACACCCCGAGCGCACGGACGGTGGCCACGTATTCACTCGTCGCGCGCTGGGCTCCGATACGCGTGGGGTCTCCGTTCGCCGCGACGAATGTGCCGCCCCGGCCCTTCGTCTCCAGTACGCCGGATTGCTCGAGTTCACGGTAGGTCTTCGCCACCGTATTGGGCGCGATCCCGAGGGTCTCTGCGAAGCCGCGAACGGTGGGCAATTTCGTGCCGGAGATGAGGTCGCCGCGGTGAACGAGCTCGACGATCTGTCGGCGCAGTTGCTCGAAGGGCGGGACCGCCGAGTCGTGGTCGATGACGATATCGAGCATCTTGGCAGGTTAGCAGCGCTTCCCTGCCGTCACGGCCACAACGGAAAGCTAACCGGCGTTCACCCTCGTAGCGCCCCTCGGCGACGTGTTGCCGTCCTGCTCGAGCGAATCGTCACCACCCTGCCTGTACGTGCCCGTCTCGAGCAGGTCGCGGATCTGGATCAGCAGATCCGTCTCGCTCAGGGGTTCGTCCTCGGGTTCCTTGTCCGGCGCGAAGCGGGCCTTGGCAAGGTTGACCGGAAGAATCAGGACGAAGTACACGACCGCGGCGATGATGAAGAAGTTGATCCCCGCCGCGATCACCGCACCGATGTCGATGAAGGTGGCGTCGTTCGACGCGATGACCCGGAACCCGAAACCCATCTCGTTGTCGCCACCGACTGCTGCGATGAGCGGGTTGATGATGTTCGAGGTGAATGCGGTCACGATCGCGGTGAACGCGGCGCCCACCACCACCGCGACGGCGAGTTCGATGACGTTTCCGCGCAGCAGAAAGTCCTTGAAGCCTTTGAGCATGTGTCCCGCACGCCTTTCCGATGATCCCGTGTGGACGGGAGTGACCGCGGAATCGTAGAGCGCCGCGGCGACGGCGCCCAAACCGGCAGCTCCCGGGGACGGGCGACAGTGCAGAATCGAGCCATGGCAACCCACGCGACGATCTATCACAATCCCCGGTGCAGCACGTCCCGGAACACCTTGAAGCTGTTGCAGGAATCGGGCATCGAACCCACTGTGGTGAAGTACCTGGACACTCCGCCCTCACGCGAGGAACTGACGACGCTGCTCGCCGACGCCGGACTGAAGCCCAGCGAAGCGATCCGGTCCAAGGAAACGCTGTACAAGGAACTCGGCCTCGCCGGCGCGAGCGAGGACGACCTGCTCACGGCGATGGTGGAGAATCCGATCCTCATCGAGCGGCCGCTGGTGGTCACCGACAAGGGCACCGTTCTGGCCCGCCCGGTGGACCGGGTACGCGACATCATCTGACGAGACGGCCGACGGCCGGCCCGGGAGCTACACGGGTGCTCGCGACAGCGGGCACGACATGCATCGCGGGCCGCCGCGGCCGGATCCCAGCTCCGACCCGGCGATCCGCAGCACTTCGATGCCGGAATCCTCGAGCCGGGTGTTCGTCTCGACATTGCGTTCGTAGGCGACGACCACTCCCGGCGCCACGGCGAGGGTGTTGTTCCCGTCGTCCCACTGCTCGCGCTCGGCCACCACGGCGTCCAGACCGGTGTCGATCACCCGGATCTTCTCGATCCCCATCGCGTCGGCCGCAGCCTCGAGGAACGGCCGGGCGCCCGATATCCGGACTCCACCGTCGCCTGTGCTGCGAATCGTGAATGCCTGCAGAGATTCCCGAATCGCCGGATACATGACCACCGCGTCGACATCGACCATCGTGCACACGGTGTCGAGGTGCATCGACGCGCGCTGCTGCGCGATCGGCACCGCGAGCACAGTGTGCGCAATTCCGTCTTCGAAGGCACTGCGCGCGAGAGCTTCCGCCCCCGCAGGGCTGGTGCGTTCCCCCACGCCCACGGCGATGACACCGGGTGCCGGTAACAGCACGTCCCCACCCTCGACCGGAGCGGTGTGCGATTCGTAGGCGCGGCGCACACCGAGGAATTTCGGATGGAACGCGTAGATGAGATCGGTGAGATTCGTTTCCCGGCGCCTCGCGGGCAGCGCGAGCGACGGGATTGCGACGCGCGGGCCGATCCAGAACGAGGAATCGCGCGTGAAGAGCAGGTTGGGCAGCGGCTCGATCGCGAAGTCGGCGCCGTGATGCATCATCCGCACCAGCGACGGCGCGACGTCCATGCCTTCGGCGGGAAGCTCGTCGAACGTCATGCCGGCGATGAGTATCCGGGCGAGGTCCGGGGCCGGCACCCCTCGTAGATGCCCCGCGAGTTCTTCCGCCAGTGGGTGCCCGAGACGACGCGGGTCGACGGCACTGGAAATACTTTGGACCCGCGCGGCCCCGCTCACCTCGAGGGTCTCGGTGAGGAGGTCGGCCAGCAGCAGGACCTCGACACCGCGACTACGCAACAGTTCGGCGAATGCGTCGTGTTCTTCCTGCGCACGTGCCACCCACGGCAGGGCATCGAACAACAACTGGTCGTTGTTCCGAGGTGTGAGCCGCTCGAGTTCCGCGCCGGGCCGGTGCAACATCACCGCCCGGAGCGCACCGACTTCGGAATCGACACCCCACGGAGCATTCATGCTCCGAATCTAGCGAGTGCGGGCGGGTTCGGCTCGGCCGGTGAGAGGATCACACGAACGTGTCGTCGCAAGCAGGAGGCCAGCCCGTGTCAGAGTCCGCGTCCCCAGACTCCCCCGATCCGCTGGGTGAACTGGCACCGTTCGCCGGTCGGTGGACCGGTGCGGGGGAAGGCCACTACCCCACCGTCGACGACTTCGCCTACGTGGAGACGATCGAGCTGAATCCGTTGCCCGGCAAGCCTTTTCTGATGTATGTCAGCCGCACGAAACATCGCGACGACGGACGTCCGCTGCACACCGAAAACGGCTACCTCCGGCGGTCGGGCGGCGACATCGAGTTTCTCGTCTCGCAGCCCACAGGCTTCGTCGAAATCCAGCGTTCTCAGCTGTCACACGGGGTGCTCGACTTCACACCGGTGGTGTTCGAGCGGTCACCGGATGCGAAACCCGTCCGAGAGCTCAGGCGGAGGTTCGTACTCGACGGAGACACGCTGCGGTACGACCTCTGGATGGCACACGCCGACACTCCCCTCACCCACCATCTGCGCGCCGAGCTGCGGCGCGAGGGGTGACGACCCGCCGGAAGTAGTCGTTGGCCGCCTGCATGACCAGGTTGTAGGGGGCCGCGAACTTACGGGCCCACCAGTATCCGAATCGCGTGTCGAACGAGGTGTAGACGAGGAACCGGTTCTTCTTGATACCGGTGACGATGCACGCGGCCACCTTCTCGGGCGAGGCCGCGTGCTTGACGAAGCGTTGCGTGATCTTCCGGACCTCGGGACGGTCGCGATCGACACCCACGATCTGGACGCTGTCGACCAGAGGTGTGCGCACCGCGCCCGGGACCACGAGAGACACCCCGATCCCGTTGCGCTTGAGGTCGAACCGCAGCACCTCCGACACCCCGCGCAGCCCGAATTTGCTCGCGCTGTACGCGGAATGCCACGGCAGCGCGAGCAGTCCGGCGGCGGAGGAGACGTTGACGAGATGCCCGCCCCGTCCGGCTTCCATCATCGGCGGCACGAAGCTCTCGATCACGTGGATGGGACCCATGAGATTGACGTCCACCATCAATTTCCAGTGCTTGTGCTCGAGCCGGTCGACGGTCCCCCACACGGACACCCCCGCCACGTTGGCGACGATGTCGAGCGCTCCGCACCGCGAGTGGACGTCGTCCGCGAAAGCGGCCACCGCGTCGTAATCCGCGATGTCGAGCGCAGCCGAATGAAGTACGACGCCTCCGTCGTCCCTGACCTGCCGGACCACTGCTTCGAGGCCGTCCGCGGCCACGTCGGTGAGGACGAGTTCGGCTCCCTCACCGGCGGCGTGGAGTGCCAGGGCGCGCCCGATTCCGCTCGCTGCGCCGGTTACCAGAAACTTGGTGCCGCGCAGGTCCTTGATCGCCATGGCGACACCCTAACGGCCATGGCGGCATTCGGTGCCGAGTCGATGATCAGAGGCGCTGTGCCATTTCCTCCTGGTACTGCTGGATGGTCCGTTCGATAGTCGTGCAGTCGTCGGTGCGACCTTCGCTGCGCGCGAGGTCTGCGCGTTCGCGCAGCACGCGGATGGCGCGGCGAAGCTCGTCATCACTCATCCTCTGGTCCATGGATCCAGTCTGAACGTTGGGGCACCACCACGCCAGCGGTCGGGTGTTGCGATTCGCCGGGTGTTCGGACGAGCCGGAGTGAATTCGTACGAGAAGGCGGCTCGCGACACACTAGATTCGGGGACCCGAGCAGAGGAGATCGTCGGCCGGCACGTCTTCGACATGACGGACGGCTGGGACGGGGTGCCTCCGAGCGGTGTCGACCACGTGGTCGTCGTGACCCATCGGGCGGCGCCCGAGGGTTGGGACCCGCGGCGCCGTTTCGCTTCGTCGAGGGCATCGAGGCCGCTGTGGCCGAGGCGCAGGAACTTGCGGGTGACCGCGTGGTCGAGGTTGCCGCCGGCGAGGTCGGTGGCCAGGTGTTTGCCGCGGGCCTGGTCGACGAGGTGCGCATGGACGTCGTCCCCGTCGTGTTCGGGACCGGCAAGCGTTACTTCGGGTCGGTCGACGCGCAGCGCCTTCTGGAAGATCCTGACGTGGTGATCCGGGGCAACGGGGTGCTCCACGTGCGCTATCGGGTGCGCCGCTGATCGATCCGAGCGAATGTGGGACGAGTCCCCTGCGGACCTGGGCACGGGGATACGAAAAACCCTGCCCACCGATCACGGGAGCAGGGTTGGAACTTCGACCAAATGGTGGAGCTGAGGGGAATCGAACCCCTGACCTCTTCGATGCGAACGAAGCGCGCTACCAACTGCGCCACAGCCCCGTAGGTTCCTGACGGAACCGACTCGGAAACCTTAGCAAACCTCCCCACCCAAAACGAAATCGCGCCATCGGCACAGGTAGGGCACCTTTTCTTGCGCAACAGGCACACAGCGGAAGGCCCGCACCGACGCGGTGCGGGCCTTCTGTGCGTTCGGGTTACTGCCCCGCTGCGCGCGGGACGAAGTAGTCGCGGGGACGTTCGTCGTAACCGTGCTCGTCATAACCGTGCTCGGCGTAACGGGGCTCCTCGTAGCCCGGGTCGATGTGACCCGAGTCGTCCACGTAGTAGCCGAGGTGGTCGAAATCCGGGTCTTCGTCGTCGATTTCGAGGACCACGGCCCCCCGCCGGCGCAGACGCTCGGGGACCAGCCGGAGTGCTTCGTCGGTGCGCGACTCGACGCCGAACCGTGACCGGTGCAGACGCGCCAGCCGGCGACGGCGGATCTCCTGCTCGAGCTGTACTTGGCGGCGGAGGTAGAAGAGGTAGCCGACGAGCGCCGCGGTCCCAGCGCCGCAGATCCACCACATCACCGACGACACGGTGAGCGCCAGCGCTGCGCTGAGGATCGCGGCGATCAGCAAGGCAAGGACCGTGCGCTGACGCGCGTCGTAGCGTTGCGCACTGGCCACGGCATCGGCGTGCGGGTCGAATCCGCCCCGGCCGCGGCGCTGCGGCACGAAGTCGCGTGCGGGCGCCCGTCCGGGACGGCGGGTACGTGCGAAATCGTCGTCCGAAGAGAAGTCTTCGTCGGTGTCTGTTCCGGGCCTGTCCTCGAGGTCTGTGTCCATGCGGTCCTCCGCTGGGTGTCCGTGCGCGTGATCACGACTCGGACGCCAGTTCGGGTCGCTGCGATGCCCGGCAGCCGGCCCACGGGGGGCGATCGGCTCGTCGTCACCGCGATGCAGAACCCGTGTCGCGAGCGCGGCGTCGGTCGTCTGCCGGATCCGTGGACGCTTGGTGACCAGCATGGGCACCAGAACGAACAACCACACGGCAACAAGCCCTATCCACAGGAGTGAATTCGGCATCCGGCGGCCCTCCTCCCAGTCGTCACCTGCTAGTCCGTCGGCGCCACCGACCTAACTCAGGCTAGCGGCATGTACACGATTACCCGTAGAGAAACGCCGACTCAGGCGACTACTGCTGCCACTCGAGTCACGCACTCCCACAGGACACATTGTTCACTCTAGTCACAGAATTCACCGGAAGCCTGAGGATTATCACTCAGGTTCGGAGTTACATTTGTTACACCGGTCGGAGGTTTCAAGACCACGTCGCGCGGCCACCCCGAACCAGGCGGTCGGACACCGAACCGGGAACCTCTTCGACGGTCATCGCCACCAGCATGTGGTCACGGAATCGGCCGTGCACGTCGAGATACCGCTGGAGCAGGCCTTCTTCGCGAAATCCGACGTTCTGGAGTACGGCGCGACTGGCAAGGTTCTCCGGACGGACGGTCGCCTCGACCCTGTGCAGACCCACGGGTCCGAAGCAGTGATCCAGCCCCAGCGCAACGGCCGCGGTGGCGACACCGAGACCGTTGACGTCCTTCTCCACCCAGTAGCCGATCCACGCAGAGCGCAGCGCCCCGCGCACGATGTTGCCGACCGTGATCTGTCCGCAGAAGCGCCCGTCGAGTTCGATGGCCATCGGGATCATGTGTCCCCGGTGCGCTTCGGCTCGCAGACTCCGGTACAGGCCGGGCCACACCGAGATGTGGTGCCGCATGTCCCACGGGGACTCTCCGGTGGGCTCCCACGGTTCGAGGTGCTCGCGGTCTCGCATCCTCAGCCGACTCCACGCTGCCGCATCGCGCAGTTTGAGCGAGCGCACGGTGACGAGACCGCCCGCCACCCGCAACGGCCCCAGCCGGGCCGGCCACCCGGGATGTCGCGACATCAACCGCGCTGCCCGAGGAACGCCACGTCCACCCGGTCGCCGGCGCGCACCTCGGAGGTTTCGGGTTCCACGATCACCAGGCAGTTCGCCTCGGCGAGCGTCGCGAGGAGATGCGACGACGCGCCCGCAGCACCCCCGAGTGCCTGAACGAGATACTCCCCGGTCGCCTCGTCGCGCAGCAGTTGCCCGCGGAGGTACCCCTTCCTGCCGGGGATGGAGGTGATGGGGGCGACGGTGCGAGCCGCCACGATGCGGCGCATCGGCTGTCGCCGTCCGAGCGCGATACGAATGAGCGGCCGGACCATCACCTCGAAGACGACGAGCGCACTGACGGGGTTCGCCGGCAACAGGAACGTCGGGACCTCGTCGCGGCCGAGTCTGCCGAAGCCCTGGACCGACCCGGGGTGCATCGCAACCCGTTCCACTTCGAGGTCACCGAGATCGGACAGGGCTTCCCTGACGTCTTCGAGGGCACCGCCGCCCACCGCTCCGGCGATCACCACGATCTCGGCACGGATCAGCTGACCTTCGACCACTTCGCGGAGTCGCTTGGGGTCGGTACTCGCGATGCCGACCCGGTTCACGTCCGCCCCGGCGTCGCGTGCCGCGGCCGCCAGCGCATACGAGTTCACGTCGTATACCTGCCCGGGGCCGGGGGTGCGCTCGACGTCGACGAGTTCTCCACCGACGGAGATCACCGAGAGCCGGGGCCGGGGATGGACGAGCACTTTGTCGCGGCCGACCGCGGCGAGCAATCCCACCTGCGCGGCACCGATGATCGTGCCGGCGCGCACCGCGACATCACCGGGCTGCACGTCGTCACCGGTGCGGCGGACGTAGTCGCCCGAGCGCACCGTTTTGAGCACCTTGATACGGGCGGTCCCCTGATCGGTGTAGTCGAGCGGCAGGACCGCGTCCGCCAGTGTGGGCAGCGGAGCACCGGTGTCCACGCGGACGGCCTGGCGGGGCTGCAACCGAATGGGCTGCCGCGAACCTGCGCGCACTTCACCGACGACGGGCAACACCACGTCGTCGGGTCCGTCGTCCTCTCCCGACTCCGAGGACCGGCCCTCCGCGAGCCGCACATCGACGCTCCGCACGGCGTAACCGTCGATCGCGGCCTGGTCGAAGCCGGGTAGCGGCCGCTCTGTGACCACTTCTTCTGCGCACAGCAAACCCTGCGCTTCCGAAATGGCCACCCGGACCGGCCGGGGTGCGACTGCTGCCGCCGTCACCCTGGCCTGTTGATCCTCAACCGACCGCATACCGCTTCTCGACCTCCAGCCAGGTGCCGCCTGTCACTGTTCCAGGCGCTCGATCAGCCACTCGCGCAGCGAGGGACCGTACTCGTCCGTGTTCAACGCAGAGTCAACCGCAGCGCGAAGGTACCCGCCGGGATTTCCGAGGTCGTGTCGGGTGCCACGATGCACGACCACATGGACGGGGTGACCCTCGGCGATCAGCAGGGCGATGGCGTCCGTGAGCTGGAGTTCTCCGCCTGCGCCGGGCTCGATGCGACGCAGTGCGTCGAAGATCGCCCGGTCGAGCAGATAACGGCCGGCGGCGGCGAAGGTGGAGGGGGCGTCTGCGACATCCGGCTTCTCGACCATGCCGAGGACCTTGAGCACGTCGGGGTTGACGGCATCGGGAACGATCTCGACGTCGAAGACGCCGTACGCGCTCACCTGCTCCTTCGGCACGTCGATCGCGCACAGCACCGAACCGCCGCGCTTGGCACGCACACGCTGCATGATCTCGAGGACACCGACGGGCAGCACGAGGTCGTCGGGCAGCAGCACGGCGATGGCTTCTTCGTCGTCGTCGAGCGCTGCTTCCGCGCACGCCACCGCGTGGCCCAGACCGAGCGGCTTCTCCTGGATCACCGACTCGACTTCGAGCAGGCCCTGCGCCTTGCGCACCTTCGCGAGCAGTTCGTACTTGCCCTTTTCTTCGAGCTTCGACTCGAGAACGAGGTCTTCGACGAAATGCGCGACGACACCGTCCTTACCGGGCGCGGTCACGATCAGCAGGCGCTCCGCGCCGGATTCGGCCGCTTCGCCCGCCACGAGCTCGATGCCCGGGGTGTCGACCACAGGAAGTAGCTCCTTGGGGACCGTCTTCGTTGCGGGGAGGAACCGCGTACCCATGCCCGCCGCCGGGACAACCGCGGTCTTGAAGCGCCACGCCGCGCCGTCCGTTTTGTTCGTCATAGACTCCCACCCTAACTTCGGCCAACCGATCGGTGGCCCCGTGATCTTAAGGCGACCCGCATGGCCCGCACTTCCAAAGCACTCTGGCGTACCCGGATTATCTCCGCGCGACACCGCGTAGAAAGCGATCTTCGCCACGTCGAAGACGAAGCACTCGCGCGCACGGCCGCATCCCTGGCCCCCGCAGGCTCGACGGTCTGCGCGTACGTTCCCGTGGGTTCGGAGCCCGGTTCGACAGCGCTTCTCGACGCGCTGGTCGCCGCCGGTGTCACCGTCCTCGTGCCGGTGACCCGCGAGGGGTCGGCGCTCTCGTGGGCGGAGTATCGCGGCGAGTCTTCGCTGGTCGCTGCGAGTTTCGGGCTACGGGAACCCGCCGGCAACGTACTTCCGCCGGAGACGGTCGGCGACGCGCACACGGTGCTCGTACCCGCACTCGCTGTCGACGTCCGAGGCGTGCGACTGGGCCGGGGCGCGGGCTTCTACGACCGGACTCTCCACTTGGCGTCGCCCGAGGCGAGGATCGTCGCCGTCGTACGCGACGACGAACTTGTCACAGAGCTCCCCGAGGATCCTCACGACATCCGCATGGGCTGGGCACTCACCCCGGAGAAAGGGCTGGTACGCCTCGGTGCGGGCAACCGTGCGGAACAACACACCCGCTAGCGTTGTTGGCACTGTCGGCGATAGAGTGCCAAAGCTGCGGTCTGACGAATACCGCGGTACGACGAACTGGCGGAGGATCAAGCGGTGCCCACCTACTCATATGCCTGCACGGCGTGCGACAACAAGTTCGACATTGTGCAGTCGTTCAGCGACGCTTCCCTGACCGAGTGCCCGGAGTGCAGCGGCAAGCTGCGCAAGCTGTTCAACTCGGTCGGCATCGTGTTCAAGGGCAGCGGCTTCTACCGCACCGACTCCCGCAGCGGCAGCACTGCAAGCGAGAGCGCGAAGAGCGACTCGAAGTCGAGCACCTCCGAGTCGGCCCCGGCTGCCTCCTCGTCGAGCTCTTCCGCGACGAGCACGTCGTCGGCGAGCACGTCCTCGACCCCAGCCGCCGCAGCGAGCTGATCGGGGTTCTCCCCAGGCGCCCTGCACATCCCCAGGACGCCGGGCACACCTCTTCGCGAGACCGGCGGGCAGATCCGAACGCATAGCGTCGGCACATGCCCGTCGGTCCGTTGTCGTTTCCGCCCCGGTTCACTCCACCCGGGCGCGGCCGTCCGTCCGGCCCTTCCTCGCTCCAGCCGACCCTTCCCGACCGGATTGCCGAACGATTCCGGCCGGGCTGGGCACGTGCGGGTACCGCCCGGAAAGTGGGTGCAGGAGTTCTCGCCGTTCTCGCGACAGTCCTTGCGCTGCGCGGTGATCCGGATACCGAACGCGTGCCCGTCCTCGTCGCCGCACGGGACCTGAGCCCGGGGCGAGCACTCACCGCCGACGACCTCACCCTCTCCGAACGCGACGCCTCCGGTCTCGCCGCAGGTTCACTCACCGACCTCGCGAATGCCGTGGGCCACACGCTCGCCGGCCCCGTGCCCGCCGGGGAAACCCTCGTCGACGCCCGTCTGGTGGGGCCACGCCTCGCGTCGGCGGCCACCGGCGTCCAGGACGCGCGTGTGGTCCCGATCCGCCTCGCGGACGCCGGGGTGGGCGAACTTCTCCGCGAAGGCGACCTCGTCGACGTCGTGACCGTCGCGGGTGCGACGGACGCCGCGGTGCCCGACGCGCACGTCCTCGCGAGGGGTGCGATCGTCGTGCTGGCCCAGCGCGCCGACTCGGCGCGCGATCGGAACGAGCGGGTGATTCTGGTTGCCCTCGAACCGGATCAAGCCACGGCTGTCGCCGCCGCGTCGCTGGTCAGTGCCTTGACGGTGACGCTGCACTGAGCCCGCGGGCCGGTCCCGGACTGTCGGCGCACCCGAGTGCGGTCGGCACCGAACTGCCTGAGACGGCCATACCGAACGCCCGGCCGGTTTATCGTCAGCCTGTGGATGTGATCCACCGCACGTGCCCGCGCTCGTCGCCGGAACCCTTGCACGAAGGAGAGCACCATGCTCAAAGGCTTCAAGGACTTCCTCCTCCGAGGAAACGTCCTCGATCTTGCTGTCGCGGTGGTCATCGGAGCCGCATTCACCGCGATCGTCACCGCATTCACCACGTTTGTCATCGAGCCTCTGATCGCCGCGCTCGGCGGCGACAACGACTTGGGCTGGGGCTTCCAGATCGTCGCCGACAATCCGGCAACCTTCATCAATGTGGGTGCGGTGATCACGGCCGCGATCAACTTCATCATCATCGCCGCGGTCGTGTACTTCGTGCTCATCCTTCCCGCCAACGCAGCGAAGAAGAAGTTCGTCAGCGAGGAGGCGGACAAGGAGGCGAGTGCCGAAGATCTGCTCATCCAGATCCGCGACATCCTCGAGGCACAGGCAGGCCAACCGGGCCAGGGCGGCGCACACACCCGGCCCACACCTGATCGTCCTTAGCTCTCTTGCACGAAAAAGACTGGGCCCACTCGGATTCCGAGTGGGCCCAGTCTGTGGTGCGGTTCGGCAGGTGCCGGACGTCTACTTAGACGGTCCAGACCTCACCGTAGGTGGTGACGTTGTCACCGTTTGCGGTGATCGCCCGGACGAACGGACGGACCTGGACAGCGCCGAGGACACCGGAGGCGGTGCCGTGGACGTTGGCGAACTGAACGGACTTGAAGTCACCGTCGAACTCGCCCTCGGCGACGACGAGCTCCTCGATGCCCGGAGCCGGGGTCAGCTCGAGCTCGGCGTATGCCTGCGGGAGGACGTCGGTGACCGTCGCCTCGACCACATCAGTGGGGTTGAGGCCGAGCTCGAGGCCCGGGGTGGAGTAGGTGACGCCGATGGCGCCGTCGATGCTGCCGGCCCATGCGAACTGGTAACCGAACTGGAAGGTGGTGCCCTCCGCGTCGGCTGCACCCTCACCGAGGATGTTGGCGGTGCCGCGGCCGTTGTGGAAGAACTCGCGGTTGAACGGGCTGCCGCCGAGGGCCGGGGTGCCCTGGATGAAGGTGTCTTCCTGCGTCACCACGACCTCGAGGCCGTCGGAGACGATGCGGTTCTGATCGTTGACCTCGGCCGAAGCGGCGCCCGAGGCACCGAGGACCAGACCGAGAACGGCGGCACCGGCCACAGTGGCGTTACGGGCGGCCTTGAAGCCACGCGACTTGATTCCCATGATTACTCCGTTTTTGGTGGTGGGTACTACTGGTGGGATGGGCAGTGCCGGACTCAGAGGGTCCAGACCTGGCCGTAGGTCGTGACGTTGTCGCCGTTGGAAGTGATGGCGCGCACGAAGGGGCGAACCGAAACCTGGCCGATGACGCCGGTGGCCGCACCGTGAACGTTGGCGATCTGGACTTCCTTGAAGTCGCCGTCGAACTCGCCTTCGGCGACCACAATTTCTTCGATGCCGGGGGCCTGCGACAACTCGACGGTGGCAGTTGCTTGCGGGAGAATGCTCCCCACCGTGCCGGTCGCGGTCTCTGTGAGCTTCACCGCGGGAATCTCGTTACCGTCATCATCCAGAATGGGGTTCCCGTCTTCGTCGCGGAGCGTGATGGGATTCCCTTCTGCGTCCTCGACTACCTCGTACTTGGAGGTCAGCTTCGCCGAAAGGCTGGGGCTCGACCAGTTGAACCCGATCGCACCGTCTACCGACGCCGACCATGCGACCTGGTAACCGAACTGGAAGGTCGTGCCCTCGAAATCTGCAGCGTCGGGGCCGACGATGTTGGCGAGGCCACGGCCGTTGTGGAACCACTCACGGCTCAGGGGGCTTCCACCGATCGGGGGCACACCCTCGATGAAGGTGTCCTCCTGCGTGACGATCACTTCGTTACCGTCGGAGACGATCCGGTTCTGATCGTTGACCTCGGCGCCTGCAGCACCGGTCGATCCGAGAACCAGACCGGCCACGGCGGCCGCCGCCACCGTGGCGTTGCGGGCGGCTCTGAAACCGCGTCGCGTCTGAATCTTCATGAATGCCTCATCCGTTCTCTGCGTACCGGGTGGCGCACCCGCGTCCGGCACTGCTGGTCGCCCTCGTCGCCCGCGAAGGCGTTCTCCACACCGAACGCACCGCCGGAGTACCCGCCGGTGCGTTCGGTGCGTCAATCGTCCACACGGTTTTGCGTTACCGATTCGAGATCGAAGAGCCGGTGTGTGAGACCTCTCCGCGACCTGATCGAACCTGAGAGGGAGATTAGACCGTGACCTTTCGCGGGGCAACGGCTAGAGATTCACGCGAGCCGGACATTCGGGGCTGTGAGCCCGTCGCTCCACGAGGCTTTCTGTACTCGCGCCCACAACGGGCGAATGTGACAGCGTTCTCGCGCCTGCCGGACAGGCGAGTCCGGGCGAGAATGCGTTTCAGCAGGTGAGAGTGGGGATTCCCCGAGCAGGCGGCGCAGAAACCTCCCGGGATTGTGTCGGGGGGCACAGGATCTGCCTGGTGGTGAACGAGGACGCGAACCGAACGGAATGTTTCGGGAACGTTTCGTTGCCGCCTGTAACGGGTTCATCTCAGAGCAAGGTTAGGCTTGCCAACGTGAGGTAGATCACACATGTCCGTGGTGTGGAGGCACTTGCTGACGCAGCCATTCGTCGGAATCGCGCCCACCTTCTCGCCTCTCCTCCCCTCCGCCCCGTTCGTCACGGGTGGTCTCGGGAAGCACGTCGCCGAAGATGCGCGCGAGCCGCGCCCGGTCGATCCGGGCGCGGCTCGGGGACGGTGACGCAGGCCGATCGGCTGCGTTGTCGGCGGGGGTCCCGCACGACTCGTCGTTCGAAATGGTCCTACTCCTCCACTCGCGAGAATTCCTGAATCACATGTGCCGCCAGCGGCAGCAACGTCGCCATGCCGTCCCTGATCGCGGCTCGCGACGACGGCAGGTTGGCGACCAGCGTCGAGCCGGACACCCCCACGAGCCCGCGCGACAATCCGGCATGCACATTGCCGGACGCCAGACCGGACGCACGTAGCGCCTCGGTGATGCCGCGGATCTCGTGATCGAGGACGTCGGCCGTGGCGTCGGGAGTCACATCACGGGGCATGACACCGGTGCCACCCACCGAGATCACCAGATCGACACCGCCGATCACGGCGGTATTGAGTGCATTGCGGATCTCGACCTCGTCTGCCGCGACCGTAACCACACCGTCCACCGCGTACCCGGCTTCCACCAGCAGCTCGGTGACGAGCGGACCGGCCGCGTCGGGGCTGTCCCCGTGGGATACCCGGTCGTCGACGATGACGACCAGGGCGCGGCCGATTCTCAGGTCTTCGAGTTCCATGACACCCACGGTAGTTCGCGGCTGCGGCGGACGCGCTGCATGCGCGGAATTGTGAGCTATGTCCATTTTTCGGCTCCTCGCCGCTCTACCCCGACGTCGTTTCGACATCGACGGTGTTCTGGTTCCCGTTCGCATCCTGGTAGGTGATCTTCACCGTCTCGCCAGGAGCATGCGAACGGATCGCCGCGATCAGCGCATCACCGTCGGTGATGACCCGATCGTCGACCTTGACGATGAGAGAGCCGGCGGGAATTCCCGCACGCTCGGCAGGCCCGCCCGCGACCACTTCGGCGACACGCGCGCCGTTGTCCTGGCTCTGGGACGGCACCTGGACGCCGATGACGGCGTGCTGCGCCGTCCCGGTATCGATCAGTTGATCGGCGATACGACGAGCCTGGTTGACGGGGATGGCGAAGCCCAGCCCGATCGATCCGGACTGCGACCCGGCCGTGGCGATCGCGGTGTTGATCCCGACGAGACGCCCCTCCATGTCGACGAGCGCGCCGCCCGAGTTCCCCGGGTTGATCGCGGCGTCGGTCTGGATCGCGTCGATGACCGAACTCTGGTTACCCGTCTGCCCACTGGTGGACACCGGCCGTTCGAGTGCGGAGACGATGCCCGCGGTGACCGTGCTCTCCAGCCCGAGCGGTGAACCGACGGCGACGACTTCCTGTCCCACCTGGATGTTGTCGGAGTTGCCCAGTTCGATCGGGGTGAGATCGTTGCGGCCCTCGGTCCGGATCACGGCGATATCGGAGACGGCATCGGCCCCTTCGATCGTCGCGGGAGCCGAGGTGCCGTCGGAGAAGTACACCGTGAGCTGTCCTCCGCCGCCCGCACCCTCGACGACGTGGTTGTTCGTGAGGATCAACCCATCCGAGGAGAGAACGACGCCCGAGCCTTCACCGCTGCTGTTGCGACCCATCACCTCGATCCGCACCACACTCGGCACCACTTTCTGGGCGACCGCCTGGACGCTGCCCTCGGGTGCCTCGACGACCGTGACGTTCTCCTCCGCGGGCGTATCGAGCGAGTTGACCACCGCGGTACCGCCACCGGAATCCTTGACCGCCCACGCGCCTACTGCCCCACCGATGCCGCCACTGACGATCGCGAGTGCGATCGCGCCGACCGCCAGCGCCGAACGGCCGGGCATACGCCCCGTGCCCCGGGTCTGCTGTGGGTACGGCCCCTGTGGATACGGGCCGGTGGGCTGACCCGGGCCGTACGGCCCCGGCGACTGGCCCGGGCCGGTAGCGCCCGTCGGTTGCGCCGGCCCGTACGGACCGGTGGGCTGCCCTTGCCCATAGGGGTGCGGTTGCGGCGAACCTTCGCCGCGGGTGGGGTCATCGTTCATGGTCATCGCCTTCATCCGATTCGAGCACCAGGACGAGCGTCCGGTCGCCCGAAGCGCGGTGGCGCTTCGGCGTCCGCTTCCCAGGATGGACTGCTCATCTGAGAACCGGCTTAATATTCGGCTCCTAAATCCCTGTCAGTTCGCGACGGCCCGGTCCGCTACGCCCGGTCGGTCCCGGTGTCGTCACCGAGATCGGGGGTTCCCGGCAGCACAATGCGGATCAGCGCCCCACCTCGCTCCGAACGGTCGACGGCGATGGTGCCGCCGTGCTTCATGACGATCTGCCGGACGATGGCCAGGCCGAGGCCCGAGCCCGGCATCGAGCGAGCGCTCGTCGCGCGGTAGAAACGCTCGAAAACCAGTTCGCGTTCTTCTTCCGGGATGCCTGGGCCGGCGTCGTCCACAGTGATTTCCATCAGGCCGGGGCCGATCTGCCGCATCCGCACGAACACCTCTGCTCCGGCGGGACTCCATTTCGCCGCGTTGTCGAGGACGTTGACCATCGCTCGGGTGAGTGCGGCGTGGTCGCTGAACACGTACCACGGCTCGGTGACCGCGGTGAAGACCACGTCGGTCCGTCGTCGTCGTGCCCGCTCGAGACTCCGATCGACCACCTCCGCGATGTCCACGGCCTCGAACACCGCCTCCGGCGCGTCCTCGCGCGCAAGATCCACCAGGTCCCCGACCAGCGTGGACAACTCTTCGATCTGCCCGACGACGTCTTCGCGAAGCTCTGCCATGTCCTCGGGGGGCAGACTCCGCGCACCGGGTCTACTGGCCGCGATGAGCAGTTCCATGTTGGTGCGCAGCGAGGTCAGCGGCGTTTTCAGCTCGTGTCCCGCATCCGCGACCAGCCTGCTCTGCCGTTCGCGCGACTCGGCGAGCGCCCGCAACATCATGTTGAAACTCTCGGTGAGCCTCGCCAGCTCGTCGTGTCCGCTCACCCGGATCGGCCTCAGGTCGTCGGTGCGCGCGACCCGCTCGGCGGCGGCCGTCAGCCGCGCGACCGGTCTCAGGCCCGTCCGGCCCACGGTCGCTCCCACGGCCGCGGCCAGCACGACGCCACACCCACCGACGACGAAGAGCACACTCGCCATCCGGTTCAGCACTTCCACGGTGGGCCGCAGCCGTTGTGCGATGACCACCGTGCTGCCGCCGGGCATGCGCTGGGCGAGGACGCGTTGCTGGTCGACCGTCCGTAGCGACGACTCGCGCTCGCCCTCCGCCACGGCCAGCTCCGGTTCGCCGATCGGTACCGACGATCCGGGCGGGACGTACCGGCTCAGGTCGCTGTAGATCAGCGCGACGCTGATGTCGGAACTGTAGAGTTGGGCGCCACCGATGTATCGCGGGTCGTAGGTGATGAGCGTGCTCGACTCGACCAGCGCCTCGGCGCGGGCACGTAGCTGCTGATCGACGTCGGAATACAGCGCGCGGGCGACGACGGCATATGCGGCGATCGAGGTGACCGCCACGGCGAGGGCGACAGCGCCGGCCGCGAGCAGTGTGACGCGGGTGCGCAGGGGCACCGACCGCGTCAGCAGCATCGGCGGCCGCATCTTGGACTTCATGGTGCGGTCTCGCGCAACACGTACCCGACACCGCGCACGGTGTGGATCAGGCGGGGTTCACCCCCGGCCTCGGTTTTCCGGCGCAGGTAGCCGACGTAGACCTCGAGAGCATTACCCGAGGTGGGAAAGTCGTATCCCCACACCTCCTCGAGAATCCGGCTGCGCGACAACACTCGTCGCGGGTTCGCCATCAGCATTTCCATCAGGGCGAACTCCGTGCGGGTGAGACTGATCCGGCGGTCGCCCCGGGTGACCTCGCGGGTCGCGGCGTTGAGTGTGAGGTCCTCGAACCGCATCGTCTCTTCGGCGGACGCATCGGGGTCCGGGGTGGCGCGGCGGAGCAGTGCCCGCAGGCGGGCGAGCAGTTCCTCGAGTGCGAACGGCTTGGGAAGGTAGTCGTCTGCTCCGGCGTCGAGTCCCGCCACCCGTTCGGAGACGGAATCTCGGGCGGTGAGGACGAGGATCGGCAGGTCGTCGCCGGTGCTGCGCAGACGCCTGCACACCTCGAGGCCGTCGACGCGCGGCATCATCACGTCCAGCACCATGGCGTCGGGCCGTGACGCCACGACGTGTTCGAGCGCCTCCTGTCCGTCCGACGCGAGGTCGACGGTGTATCCGTTGAAGCTGAGAGAGCGGCGCAGCGATTCCCGCACTGCCCGGTCGTCGTCGACCACCAAGATGCGCATGGTTCTCAGTGTGGACCGGACCGCTGAGAATTGACTGAGGGGCGTGCCGTGCGGCCGGAATCGTACTGCGGTCTGCCCTGCTCGTTGCGTCCGGTAAGATTGCTCAATCGAGACGCTGCGGACGGCCGCCCGCGCGGCCACCTGCGGAAGTTCGGGCTCTCACGAGGGCGTACGTGAAGTCGCCCACCGCGGGGAAATACCCGGCGTCCACAAAGTCGAGCTGGTGAGGAGCGAGATATGGCAGTCAAGCGAGGACCGTCCAAGAAGTCGCGTGCCGTAGAGGGACGCAAGCCCAAGAAGAATCCCCTCTTCGCGGCAAAGATCGATTACGTCGACTACAAGGATGTGAACCTGCTCCGCACGTTCATCTCCGACCGCGGCAAGATCCGCAGCCGTCGCGTGACCGGCCTGACCCCGCAGCAGCAGCGCCAGGTGGCCATCGCGGTGAAGAACGCGCGCGAGATGGCTCTCCTCCCCTACATCAGCAGCAAGTAGGCGCACGCCGCAGATTCCGACGACCGCCCCTTCCGTAGTCACGGGAGGGGCGGTCGTCGTATGCGCGGACGGTGTTCGGCGCCGACCCCACGTCCGAGCGGTAAATCGGGCAAACTGGGCATTATCATCGCCACACGGGTAAACCGCCTGCATTTCGCCCAAATTTCGGGAACTCCTGTTGGCACCTGGCCCGATTCCCGGATAGGTTTTTGTTCGCTGGAACGAATCGCACTGCCGGGGAGGACAGAGGATCGTTTCAGCGGAGTGCCCCCTATAGCGCGACGGCTCACCAGTCCCCACCGACACCGAGCCTTCCCGCGCATGACGACCGGGGGCATTCACCCCGTCCGCTGCCCCACTGGGGGCAGGCTGTCGGGGACACCCCGCCGACGGCGGGCTCACGCCCGCCGTCGGCGGCTCCACGTGCTCGCGCCCCCTGCCCCGGAGTTGCGGCAGCAGAACCGGACCGAACCGTTACCGGTGGTAACCTTTTTCGCCGGGCGTGACGCGCCCGGTGGAGAGCTTCGTACGAGTGGGTGAATCGGTGTCGGGCGTGGTCGCGGGGTTCACCGTCATCTTCGTCATCATCGCGATCGGATTCGTGCTGGGACGCCGGGGAACGCTGGGCGCCGAAGCGCAGACCGTACTCAGCCGGCTCGTATTCTTCGTGGCCACTCCCGCCCTCCTGTTCGACGCGCTCGCCACGTCCGACCTGGCGGTCATCTTCTCCCCGAACCTGTACGTCGCCGCGGCCACCGCGTTCGTCGTCGCCATCGCGTACTTCGTCATCGCAGCCCTGTGGCTGAAACGTTCCGTACCCGAACTCACCATCGGCGCACTCTGCGCCGGGTACGTCAATTCCGCGAACCTCGGAATCCCCATCGCGGTGTTCGTTCTCGGCGACGCCTCGTTCGTCGCGCCCCTGCTGCTCTTCCAGATCGTGGTGCTCTCCCCTATCGCCCTGACGATGCTGGATCTGTCGACCATGCGTGCCGGAGCGTCCAGACTCGACACCCTCACGGCCCCGTTCAAGAACCCCATCGTTCTCGCGGGTGCCGCCGGACTCGCCGTCGCGGTCAGCGGCTGGACGGTGCCCGCGGCGATCCTGCAACCGTTCCACCTGCTCGGGGGAGCCTCGGTGCCCGGCGCGCTGCTCGCGTTCGGACTGTCGCTGCAGGGCGTGCGAGTGCTCGAGAAGGGTACGAGCCCGCGACGGGACGTCGCACTGGCGTCGGTGCTCAAGATCGTCGTGCAACCGCTGCTCGCGTACGCGATGGGCCGCTACCTGCTCGGACTCGACGGGCACGCGCTGTTCGCCGTCGTCGTGGTCGCGGCCCTCCCCACCGCCCAGAACGTCTTCGTCTACGCGAGCGCGTACGGGCGCGGAATGGTCCTCTCGCGCGACGCGGCGCTCGTCACTACCCTCGCCTCGATACCCGCGATCGGCATCGTCGCGAGCCTGCTGACCTGAGCGGCGGCCGTCAGGAACGCCCGCGCGACCACGCCTCCCACAACCGGGCGTACCGACCGCCGCGGCGCACCAACTCGTCGTGGCTGCCCTCCTCGACGATGCGTCCGTCGTCCATGATCACGATCCGGTCCGCTGTGGCGGCGTGGCTGAGCCGGTGCGCGACGATCAGCGCCGAACGCCCCCGCAGCGCTTCCTCCGCCGACCGCTCCAGTTCGTCGGCTCCCGCCGATCCGGCGTCGGCGGTGGCCTCGTCGAGAATGACGAGGGCCGGATCGAGCAGGATCACTCGCGCGAGTGCGAGCTGTTGTTCCTGCATAGGGGTGAGGACGTGCCCGCCCGACCCGACTTCGGTATCGAGGCCGTCCGGAAGCCGCGACACCCAGCCCGCCGCGCCGATCCGTTCGAGCACCGCGGAGAGTCGCTCGTCCGATGCCTCCGGCGCAGCCATCCGCAGGTCGTCACGCACCGAGCCGGAGAACACGTGGACCTCCTGCGTCAGGAGAGCGATCTCGCGGGTGCGCCGGTCGTCACCGAGCCGGTCGATCGGGACACCGCCGAAGGTGACGCTCCCGGCCGTCGGGGGATGCACCCCGGCAACGACCGACGCGAACGTCGTCTTTCCTGCTCCGGATGCGCCGACGAGAGCGACATGCTCGCCGTCGGCGATGGTCAGGTCGACGCCGTGCAGTATTTCCGGTCCCGACTCGTAGCCGAATCGCACTCCGCGGGCGACGACTTCGCGGCCCGTAGGCTGCGGCAGCTCCTGTCCCGTGGTGCCGGTCTTCTCGTACTCTTCGCACTCCTCGATGAGCCCCGCGATGCGCGAGAGCGACGCGAGGCCGCTCTGCAGGTCGTCCATGACGAGGAGCAACTGCCCCATGGGACCGAACAGCCGCAGGAAGAACAACATCGCGGTGGTGGTGACGCCGACGGTCACAGCATCCCGGTCGACGAGCACGAAACCAACCAGCAGGATGGACGCCATCCCGAGGAACTCGGCAAGATTGATGCGGCCGAACAGGCGGTTGACCACGATCCGCGCGCGCAACTCCCAGCGCGCGACCCACCACGAGTGCTCGTCGATCGGTCGCGCGAGACGAGGCCCGAGGTCGAACGCGTGCACGGTCGCCAGCCCACGGATGCCGCCGAGCACGTGGTGCGCACGCTCCCCCATGGCCACCCGCGACTCCCGGTACACCGGTGGCGCGTCGCGCGTGTACATCCGGGCACCGATGTAGTGGACGGGCAGCACAACGATCAGAACGAGGAGGAACCGCCAGTCGAGTGCGGCGAGGCCGAACATTGTCAGCACCACCGTGAACAGCGCACCCGAGATGGCAGGTGCGGCGGTACGGATGGCCGAGCCCACCTGGGAGACGTCGTCCGTGGCACGCGAGACCAGGTCGCCGCTGCCCGCCGACTCGATGCGCGAGAGCGGCAAGCGCATCGCAGCGGTGAGCATGCGTTCTCGCAACCGGGCCAGCCCGGTTTCGAACAACCGGGAGGTCAGGACGAGTCCGAATCCGCCGAGAGCCGCGGCGGCGACGGTCCCCGCGACCATGGCGGCTGCGAGCCACGCGATGTCGCCGAGGTCGCCGCCCTCGAGCACCACGTCGACCGAACGTCCCATCGCCCACGGGGTGACGAGCCCGGCCGCCGCCCCGAGGACCAGAACCACGAGGACAGCACAGGTCTCGCGGCCTTTCCCGGCGAACGACGCGCGGGCGATGCGTACCGTGCCGCGGGCGTCGGACGTGCGGAAACGTTCGCCGGCGCGGGAGGTGGTTGCGGTCATGGCTGCTCCTGCTTCGGAACCGACGGCATCGCGGACCCGGCCGGCAGGCTCAGGATCTCGTCGGCGACGGCGGTGAACGCCGGTGATCGGGTGAACACGATCGTGGTGTGACCGCGCCGCGCTTCCGGCAGGCGTTCGGCGATCGTCGCCTCGGTGACGGAATCGACGGCGGTCGTCGGATCGACGAGCACCAGCACGTCGACCGGGGACGCGAGCGCCCGTGCCAGGGCGACCCGCTGTCGCTGCCCGCCGGAGAGCAGCCTGCCGGCCTCCCCGACCGGAGTGTCGAGACCCGCGGGCAGCACCCGCGCGACGTCGTCGCACGCCGCGGCGAACACCGCCCGGGTCACGCGTGCATCGGCATCGGCCGCGTCCGGCGGGATCCCCGCGGCGATGTTCTCGAGGATTGTGCCTTCGAACAGGTGCGACGCGTGGGGCACGACACGCAGGCTGCGCCGCGCGGCGCCTGCTCCGAGTTCGGCCAGGTCCACACCCCCGACCAGCACCCGGCCCTGTTCGGGGAGGTGCACTCGCGACAGCACGGCGACGAGGTCCGCGGTGGCGTCGGCATCGGCCCGGACCACCACGAATGCTCCTTCCGGGACCGTGGCGGTCAGGGCGCGCACGTGTCCGGCGGTGAGGCAGTCGAATTCGACGGTGGCGCGGCCGTCGGTGTCGCGATCACCCACAACGACGGCGGCCGGAGCCTGGAGGATGCCGAGCACACGCTCGGCCGATGCGACCGCCGATGCCCACGCGGCGCCCATGCTGGTGCCGAGCGCCGCGAGTGGACCCATGATCACCTGGGTGACACCGACGACGGTGATCAGCTGGCCGACGGTCAGCGAACCGGTGACCGCCATCGCACCGGCCGCGATCGCGACCCCGGCGACGAGCATCCCGGAGACGAGTTCCATGGTCGCGACATAGGCCCCTTCCGCCCGTGCCGAGCGCAGCACACCGTCGAGCGCGCGCGTGCTGGCCGACAGGTAGCGGCGGGACGCCTCGCCGTCGGCTCCGATTCCTTTGACCACGCGGATACCGGAGACCAGGTCGGTGGCCGTCCCGGCGGCCGTACCCGCGACCTTCTGTTCTTCGAGGCTGCGCCGGCGCAGCGGACCGGAACCCTTGTCGAGCAACCAGAGGATCAGCGGTGCCCCGGTCAGGATCGCGACGCCGAGCATCCACGAGGTGCTGAGCAGGACGACCCCACCGAAGAGGACTGCGGCGAGGTGACCCACGGGATACACCGCGACGGCGATCCCGCGCGCGAGTTGCTCGACGTCGGACGTCGCGATGTTGAGCGTCACGCCGGGCGCCTGCGGCGGCCCGCCCACACCGCGGACATCGAGGATGCGATCGGTGACCCGGGTCCGCAGGCGGTGCTGGACCGCGAGCATTCCGGCCTGCCCGATCCTGCCGCCGAAGCGGGCAGAGAACGACAGGACCACGAACACTGCCGCGAGCACGAGCAGCCACGCGACCAGAGCGCCGGCGTCGCGGGTGGCAACGGCGCGGTCGATGGCCTGCCCCATCACGACGGGCACGAGGGTCTCGCAGATCTGATGCACCGAGACGAGGACCGCGGCCGGGACGGTCCATTTCCGGGCGGCGAAGATCGTCCGCACCGTGAACTGCCGGGGCGTGGTCTGCGCGTCCACCCGGATCTCGGGCGTGGGCATGGCCTGCGCCGGCGGGTCGAACAGGACTGGCAGCCTCATGGTCCTCCGGGGAGTCGGTCGCGGCGAGGACCCGCCACGGGTGCGGGCTTAGGGTGACCGCATGCGTCTGATCGTCCTGCTCGCTTGTAGCGTTCTCGCCGTCGCCTGCGGATCCGGCAGCCATGACATTGAACCACTGCCGGAAATTGCTGTGCCGCAAGGGGCGACGGAGTTCACCGCGCGACCCGACATCGTCGACCCGCATCCGGTGCAGGTCCAGGGATGGTCACGTGCCGGAGACGACCGCATCGCCCTGCACTTCGAGACGGGAACGCCGGAATGCTACGGCGTGCACGCCACGATCACGGAGACCACCGACGCAGTGGGTGTCACGGTGCTCGGCGGCACCCTGCCCGAGGCTCGGGACCGCATGTGCATCATGATCGCCGTGACCGGGACGCTCGAGGTTCCGCTGGAGTCGCCGCTCGGAGACCGAGTCGTCACGGCGGGTGAGCCGCACTGACCACGTATCTCGACGACGTGACGCACACATCCCGAACACCTTACGGACGGTCGCCCCGACCGGCCCGAGCCGTCTACGAGGTACGGTGCCGGGCCGCATACCGTAGCGGCATGGCGATGTCGCTCACCCCGTCTCCCGCGGCGGCAGGCATCTGACCGATGTCCCACGCTTCCCGGATCGGCGTACCTCGCCATTGGCTGCTGTACCTGTGCACCGCGACCGCGCTGTTGCACGCGGCCTTCCAGTCGGTTCGTGTGCTCGTGTCGTACCGGATCCTCGCGCTCGGCGGCGATGCGACGACCATCGGCCTGGTCACCGCCCTGTACGCGATCGTGCCGTTGATCGCGGCGGTCCGGATGGGTCGTGCCGTCGACCGCGGTCACGCCACGATGATTCTGCGGATCGGGATCGTGGTGTCCACGCTCGGTGTCGGGCTCATCGCGGCAAGTTCGGGTCTGCTGGTGCTCGGCGCGGGCAACATCGTCCTCGGCTTGGGGCAGTTGCTCGTCACGGTATCCGGCCAGGCATTCGTCTCGATCCTGTCGCCGCCCGACCGGCTCGACCGAGGATTCGCCGGCATCACGCTCGGAGTCTCCGTCGGTCAGGCCGTGGGTGTGCCGGTCGCGGGAATCATCGCCGCCGGCCACAGCGCGGACGACGGCTATGTGGAGACCACGGGCGCGCTACTGGTGATGACGGCGATCTGCGCGGTGGCATTGCCGTTCGTGCTCGGCCTGCGGGAGCCGCCCGGTTCGGGGCGCACCGCCGACGACGGTGCACCCCAGTCGGTGCTCTCGATGCTCTCCACTCCCGGCATGAAACCGGCGATGCTGTCGAGTCTGATCGTCCTCGCCGCCGTCGACCTCGTGGTGGTGTACCTGCCGCTGCTCGGGGAGCAGTTCGGGTTCGGGGTGCTGCTCGTGTCGGCGCTGCTCACCGCGAGGACGCTCACGTCGATCCTGTCCCGCGCGCTGTTGCCGTGGGCGTTGCGGCACGTCGGCCGGCGCCGGTTGCTCATCTCCGCCACTGCGGGCACCGTCGTGCCGGTCGCGCTCATTCCGTTCCTGCCGAACCCGTGGCTCATCGCCGCGATGCTCGCGGTCTGCGGCGCGTTCTGGGGAGTCGGTCAACCACTCACGATGACCTGGGTCGTCGAACTGGTCGCCCCCTCCGACCGAGCCTCCGCGCTGGCGGTCCGGCTCACCGGCAACCGCCTCGGCCAAGTGCTCGTCCCCGTCGCCGCCGGCGGGATAGCCGGAATCGCAGGGGTGGCGTCGGTCTTCTGGGTGACCGCAGCACTGCTGTCCGCCGCGGCCACCTCGACGTGGCGGGCCCTGCGAACCTGACCCGCTGCCCACGTCAGCGGCGGCGCATCCGCACGTAGTCGCCCACCACCGCGGCGCCGAGGCCGTCGAGGTCGGGTGCCACGACCCGTCCCCCCACCCGGCGGGCCATCCGGTCGACGATCCGGGCCAGCCCGGGATCGTCGCCGAGCCGGAAGATCGTCACCTGGGCGCCGATCTTGCCGAGATGGTCGAGTTCGCGCACGGTCAGGCCCAGAGTCCTGGCGCTCGGCGGATAATCGAACGCCGCGTACCCCTCGGGTTCGAGGTGGGCGGTGGGCTCGCCGTCGGTCACGACCAGCACGACGGGCTGCGCGTTCGGATGACGACGCAGGTGCCGGCCCGCGAGCATCAGCGCGTGATGAAGATTGGTCCCCTGCTCGTACACACCGTCGAGGCCCGCCAGTTCCGGTGCGGTGACCACGCGCGCGTGCCGCCCGAACGCGATCAACTGCAGCGCGTCGCCCCGGAACCGTGTGGACACCAGGTGGTTCAGTGCCAGAGCGGTGCGCTTCATCGGCACCCAGCGGCCGTCCATGACCATCGAGAACGACGTGTCCACGAGCAATGCGACCGCCGCCTGAGCTCGCTGCTCGGTATCGACCACCTCGACATCGCTCACCGACATCCGGACCGGCACGCCGGGGCTGCGCAGCGTCGCGTTGGTGAGGGTGCGCACGACGTCCCACGGCTCGGTGTCGCCGAACTCCCAGGCCTTCGTCGCACCGGTGGGCTCCCCCATCGCCCCGGCGCGGCGCGATTCACGCTGACCCGTGCGGGACGATATCCGGTTCATCACGTCCCGCAGCGCGGTCTGCCCGAGCTGACGCATCGCCTTGGGCGAGAGCCGCCACTTGCCGTCCGCGCCGCGGTCGAAGAATCCCTCTTTCTGCAGTTCCTTCTCGAGATCGGCGAGTGTGCGAGCGTCGGCCACGGCCTGCGGACCGAGGTGGCGCTCGAGTTCGTCGAGATCGATGTCGTCGAGAGAAGCCCCGGCGTACTGCTGGGACAACTGCTCCGCGAGCCGGTCGAGTTCCGCGATCTCCTGGAGCGCCGAGGTCGCCTCACCGAGTCCCATCCCCTCGTCACCCCGGGTACGTTCGGATCCCGCCCAGTCCTCACCGGGCCGCGCGGCACGGAGATGTCCGTCGAGCCGGTCGAGCTGATTCGTCAACGACGGCGACCCGAACGCCTGCTGCGCGAGTGCGTCGAGTTCCTCCCGCTGTTCCGGCGTCAGCGAGTTCCGTAGCCGCTGCGCGGCGGCTGCCCGCTGCGCGAGCGAATCGAGCAGTTCCTCCACGTTCTGGGGATCGTCGGGAAAGAACTCGCCGTGCTCGGCCATGAACTGTTCGAAATCCTCGGGTGTGTCCTCCCCGCGCGCATGCTTGTCGAGGAGGTTGTTGAGGTCCTCGAGCATCTCGGAAATGCGCTGCCGGTCTTCCTCGGTGGCACCTTCCAGTGCCTGCTTCATTCCGGCGAACCGCTGGTCGAGCATTTCCCGGCCCAGCAGATCCCGGATCTTCTCGTAGTCCTGCCGCGCCTTGTCGCTGCGCCAGTCGTAGTCGGCGAGTTCCTGAACGGCCTGCGCTGTCGACGCCGGCAGTTCCTCGATCCGCATCTCGGCGAACCGGGCGTCGTCGTCGAGGGCGCGCGCGAGTTCCTTCCGTTCCTCGAGCACCGCCCGGTCGAGGAGTTCGCGCACCTCTCTCAGAGTGCCGTCGAGATCGGTGCGGTCGAGCAGTTCCCTCTTGCGCCGGTTGGCCTGCGCGGCAATCTTGTCGAGTCCGCGCATGCTGCTGCTGCCGCGCCGCAGCAGTTCGCGCAGGGCGCGTTGTGGCGACGCCCCGCCGAGGACGTCGTCGCCGATCGCGGAGAGCGCGTCGCGCAGATCCACGGGTGGCGCGAGCGGGTCGCCCCCGTGGTACGGGCCGTACCTCGCGGAACGGTCCATCAGGAGTACACCGCCGCGCCGCGCGGGCCGGCGTCCTTTGCGATGCGCCGCGCCAGATACAGGCCCTCGAGTGCGAGTTCGATTGCGGCGGCGCGAGAGCCGCTGTCGGAAGCGCCGAGTCGTTCGGCGACCGTGTCGAGGACCGGCAGTTCGGGCAGCGCGTCGAGCAACGATTTCGCAGTGACGCGTTCGCCGGTGATCACCGGCTCACCCTGCTCGACCGCGGCGACGAGTGGGGCGAGATCGATCCCGGCCAGCCGCGTGCGCGCCGTGTCCGCGGTCGCACGACGCAGCAGGTGGTCGAGGATCTCGAATTCCCGTCCTTCCTCCCCTGATTCGAACTCCACCTTTCCGCGTAGTACCTCGACGACGGTGGCCAGGTCGACGGGCCGCGCCACGGGGTCGTCCTCACCGAGCACCGCGCCGCGGTGCACGGCAGCGGCCGCGACGGTTTCGGCGCCGGCCACGGCGAAGCGCGCGGAGACACCGGAGCGCTGGTCGACCGACGTCGACTCGCGCAGCAACCGCGTGAAGCGCGCGAGAATCTCGACGAGGAAATCGGGAACGCGGGCCTGCAGGTCGGCTTCCTGCTCGATCACCGCGACCTCGTCGTCGAGTTCCATGGGGTAATGGGTGCGGATCTCGGCACCGAACCGGTCCTTGAGCGGGGTGATGATCCGTCCGCGGTTGGTGTAGTCCTCCGGGTTCGCGCTCGCGACGAGCAGTACGTCCAGCGGGAGCCGGAGTGTGTAGCCGCGCACCTGGATGTCGCGCTCCTCCATGACGTTGAGCAACGACACCTGGATGCGCTCGGCGAGATCGGGAAGCTCGTTGATCGCGACGATTCCGCGGTGGGCGCGTGGGACCAGCCCGAAGTGGATCGTTTCGGGATCACCGAGGCTGCGTCCTTCCGCCACCTTCACCGGGTCCACGTCCCCGACGAGGTCGGCGACGGAGGTATCGGGAGTTGCCAGCTTCTCGGCGTAGCGCTCGCTGCGGTGTCGCCACGCGACCGGCAGATCGTCGCCGAGTTCGCCCGCGCGGCGGATCGAGACGGGCGTAATGGGTTCGTAGGGGTGCTCACCGAGTTCGGATCCCGCGATCACAGGGGTCCACTCGTCGAGCAGCAACGCGAGGGTACGCAGCAGGCGCGTCTTGCCCTGGCCTCGTTCGCCGAGAAGGACGACATCGTGACCGGCGAGCAGTGCCCGCTCGAGTTGGGGGACCACGGTCTCGTCGAATCCGACGATGCCGGGCCAGGGATCGGTGCCGTCGCGCAGCGCGGCGACGAGGTTCTGCCTCATCTCGTCCTTGACGGGACGATGTACGTGGCCGGAGGCGCGCAGCTCTCCGAGGGTGGACGGGCGCGGTGTGGGAGACGTCACCTCATCCAAGGTACGACCGTGCGGCGGTTTCGGCACCTGCAAGCCGAGGAACCTCTTCTTCCCGGACGACCTGGGCCGCCGGATCCGGTGGATCGTCGAGAAACCTGCCCGCTGTGCGTCGTCAGTAGGGGGATTCGCCTGCGGTGGCCGCGGTCTAGGCTGGCGGAAAGGCATCGCCACCGGGCCAGGCCGGACACCTCGGTTCGTCTCCGCGATGATGGGTAGTCCCACAGACGAAAGGGGGCCGCGTGGATGCGTTTCCGGACTCGACACCGGACGAGCTGACGGCTGTGGACGCCCGGATGTCCGGAGTGCTGTTGTCCGAACAGACCGTCGCCACAGCACTGCAATTGATCACCTCCCTGGCCGTGGACACCCTGCCCGGATCGATCGGATCCGGGGTCAGTGTCCGCGGTATCAACGGGGACGAGGTCACCTCCGCCGCGACCGATCGGATGGTCGAACGCGCCGACGCGTTGCAATACGAACTCGGCCAGGACCGTGCCTCACCGCATGGCACGACGGGGTGATCGTGCGCGTCGACGACGTCGGCACCGATCCCCGGTGGCCGCTGTGGTCGGCACGGGTGGACTCGACCGGTATCCGGTCGGTGCTCAGCGCGCCGCTGGTCACCGCGGACCGGTCGTGGGGGGCGATCAAGGTGTATTCCGACCGCGCCGGGGCCTACGACGAGACCGAGGTCGGCCTGCTGCGGCGGTTCGCGGCCCAGGCCGCCATTCTGGTCGCCAACGTGCACACCTTCCGCAGTGCCGAACGGCTCAGCGACAACCTCAAGCGCGCGCTGCACACCCGGGATCTGATCGCCACGGCCAAGGGCATCGTGATGCTGCGCGAACAACTGGACCCCGATCAGGCCATGCGGTGGCTGATCGAGCAGTCCAGCCTGTCGGGAACCACCCTGGCAACCCTGGCAGAGACGCTCGTCGAGGGGGCCGGTGACGAAGCGGGGTGAGCAGGTGATGCGTCTGTTTCCGTCCGGCGAGGCCCATCGCCGGTTCCTCGAGGCGCTCGCCGCGACCGGGCTGAGTCTCGACGAGTTGTGGTTGCGCTACTTCGCGCTCGGCGGGGATGCGGGCAAGGTCGAGATCGAGGCGTACCTCGACGGAATGGTGCCGTTGTCGGTTCTGCAGCACGACCTTCTCGCGCATGCCGTCAACGAGCGTCTCGCGGAGATCGCTCCACCGCGCGCGCCCTACGCGGAGGAACTGCCCGCCCCGGAGTCCGCGGACAACGACACCGAATCCGGCCGTATCGACGGCACGGCGGCCGGTGCCGAGGACGGTGACAGCAGGGGGCCGGACGTCGACGACGACGCACCCTGACGCCGCCGGGGCGAGACCTCCGTTCGGCGGCACTCCGCAGGTACGCACCCATGAGGTGCCTGAATACGGAACGTCGGGGGCTCTTCTGATAGACACGGTGTATGTCGGACACCGAGATCACCTTTTCCAGCGGCGACGTGACCCTGCACGGCAGCGTCCGGGTACCCGTGTCGATGAGGAGGGGTGTGGTGCCCGGAGTGCTCCTGCTCGCCGGCAGCGGTCCCACCGACCGCAACGGTGACAGCGCCCTGCTTCCGGGGCCGATCGGCACGCTGCGCCACCTCGCCGACGTCCTCGAACGGCACGGCTTCGCCAGCCTGCGCTACGACAAGCTCGGCAGCGGTGTGACCGGCCTCGGACCGTACGACGTCGAGGACGTCGCCGATCTCGGGTTCTCCACGTTCATCGACGCCGCGTCCGCAGGTCTCGATTTCCTCGCAGGCCGGCGCGGTGTCGACGCGAACCGTCTCTACGTCGTCGGACACAGCGAAGGTGCGCTGATCGCCCTGGCGCTGGCGCAGGACAACCCGCGGATCAGGGGTATCGGTTTGGTCGAACCCCTCGCGGTACGCCTCCTCGACCTGCTGACCGCCCAGATCGACGCCCAGCTCGACGCGGTGGTGGTCGCCCAGAAGCTTCCCGTGCAGATTGCCGACGAACTCCGGCTGGCGCTGACCGGAGCGGTCGAATCGCTGCGGGCCGACGGAACCCTCAGCGACAACCTGCCCGAACCCCTCCGCAACGCCGGTCTCGTTCCCGCGAACGCCAAGGCTCTCGCGGAGGAGGACGCGCTCGATCCTCGGATGCTCGCCGCCCAGGTCGACGGCGACCTGCCGGTGCTCTCGAGCGCATCGACCAAGGACATCCAGGTGCGTATCGAGGACGTGGACGCTCTCGACGACGCGCTCGTCCACACCCGCCTGACATCGCTGCGCATGACCCGCACCAACCACGTCCTCAAGGACATCGGCGACCAGCAGTCCACGGGCGCCGACTACATCGCCGACCTGCCCTTCTCGGAGGAGTTCACGTCCGGTTTCGAGGCGTGGCTGAAGAGTCTGTGACCGGGTCCGCGAAATAACAAATGTCGCTTTCCCGTTATTGGTGTATGGTTTCCCGTTAACCCGCTGGTACGCCCGAGAAAGGTACGGTTCGATGCGATTCAAGCACATGCACGTCATCGGCTGCTCCGTACCTTTTGCGCACCTTCATTCCCACTTCGCCGCAAGGCCACCCCGAGAATAGAAGTCACACGACGACTCACTTCTCGGGCACCCGGGCACATCGCCCCGGGTGCCCTTTCTTATCCCCACAGCTTCATTCCCCGACAGGAGAAACAACATCATGAAACTTCGCATCGAACCCGGCGGGTCCGTTCCGTCGGACCTCCCCGGCGACCTGACCGGTCACGCCATCACGATCGATCTCAGCCGCGTCGGCGGCACCGAAAGCGGCGCCGCCGCAGCAGATCTGATCCGTGAACTGCTCGACCGGGGTGCCGCACGCCTCGTCATCTCCGAGGGGCGCGGGCCGCGCGGAACCGAGTCCGCACACGACGACGCCGCCCACTCGCACGCTGCCTGACCTGCAGGCACGTGCGCCGTGGACGGCGCCGTCCGGTATCTGTCAGTGGGCGAAGTGGCGGGCACCCGTCAGGTACAGGGTGATCCCGGCTTCACGCGCTGCCTCGATGACCTCGTTGTCGCGCACCGATCCGCCGGGCTGAACGACGGCCTTCACTCCGGCCTCGGTGAGCACCTGGAGACCGTCCGCGAACGGGAAGAACGCGTCCGAGGCGGCGACGGAACCGACGACCCGGTCGCCCGCGCGTGCCACGGCAAGACGCGACGAATCGACGCGGTTGACCTGCCCCATGCCGACTCCGACGGTCGCGCCACCCGAGACCAGGAGAATCGCATTGGACTTGACGGCGCGCACCGTCCGCCACGCGAACTCGAGATCGCGCAGCGTGGCTTCGTCGGCGGCCTCGCCGCACGCGAGCTGCCAGTTGGCCGGTGCATCGCCCTCGGCATCGAGCGCGTCGCGTTCCTGAAGCAGGAGCCCGCCGGAAATCTGGCGCATCTCGATCTGCGAGGACGACGGCGAGTCGGCCCGCAGGATGCGGATGTTCTTCTTGCGGGAGAGCACCTCTACCGCGCCGTCCGCATACGACGGCGCGATGACGACCTCGGTGAAGATCTCGGCGACCTGCTCGGCCATCTTCACGCTCACCTCACGGTTCGCGGCGATCACACCACCGAATGCCGACACCGGGTCGCATTCGTGGGCATTGCGGTGAGCGGTGGCGATGTCATCGGCGATCGCGATCCCACAGGGGTTGGCGTGCTTGATGATCGCGACGCACGGCTCGCGATGATCGTGCGCGGCGCGCCATGCGGCGTCGGCGTCCTGATAGTTGTTGTAGGACATTTCCTTGCCGTGGAACTGCTCGGCCTGAGCGAGTCCCGGCTCGCCCGACCCGTCCACGTAGAGGGCAGCCGCCTGGTGCGGGTTCTCGCCGTAGCGCAGCACATTCGCACGAGTCCACGTGGCGCCGGTCCAGGCGGGGAACTTCGCATCGTCGTCCGGAGCCGCGTAGCCACTGTTCATCCAGGTCGCCACCGCGACGTCGTAGGCCGCGGTGTGCTGGAACGCTTGCGCGGCAAGGCGCTTGCGCTGCTCGAGGGTGAAACCGCCGGCCGCAACGGATTCGAGGACATCGCCGTACGCGGCGGGATCCACGACCACGGCCACCGACGGGTGGTTCTTCGCAGCGGCGCGCACCATGGACGGTCCGCCGATGTCGATCTGCTCGACGCACTCGTCGGGGCCGGCGCCGGAGGCAACCGTCTCCGTGAACGGGTAGAGGTTGACCACGACCAGTTCGAATGCCTCGATGCCCAGATCGGCGATCTGGTCGAGGTGGTCCTGCTTGCGGGTGTCCGCGAGGATGCCGGCGTGGACACGCGGGTGCAGCGTCTTCACGCGACCCTCGAGGCACTCCGGGAAGCCGGTGAGTTCCTCCACCTTCGTCACGGGCAGGCCCGCTCCGGCGATCGTCGCCGCGGTGGAGCCGGTCGAGACCAGCTCGACCCCCGCGTCGTGGAGTCCTGTCGCCAGTTCGACGAGTCCGCTCTTGTCGTACACGCTGACCAGCGCGCGGCGCACAGTCTTACGTTCGGTCACCGGGGATCACGGCCTTTCGTCCATCGGAAACAACTCCACGGGTCGCGACGGCGGCGACCACCTCTGCCAACAGCCGTCGCTCCACAACTTTGATTCGTTCGTGCAGGCTCGCCACGTCGTCGTCCTCGAGGACGGGCACCGCCTCCTGCGCGAGCACCGGGCCGGTGTCGACTCCGCCGTCGACGAGGTGCACGGTCGAACCGGTGACCTTCACGCCGTACGCGAGCGCATCGGGCACCGCGTGTGCACCGGGGAACGACGGCAGCAATGCCGGGTGGGTATTGATGATGCGTCCACCGAAACGGTCGAGGAACGCCGGTCCCAGGATCTTCATGAATCCGGCGGTGACCACGAGATCGGGCTCGAATTCGGCGACGGCCTCGGTGAGTGCGCGATCCCAGGCAGCCCTGTCCGGATGCTCGCGCAGGGACACCCGGAACACAGGGATACCGGCTGCCGCCGAGTGCTCTTCGGCCGGGCACTCGCGGTCGACACCGACAGCGACGATGCGTGCGGGGTAGTCGTCGTCACGCGCCTGCTCGAGCAGTGATGCCAACAGGCTTCCCGTCCCGGACGCGAGTACGACGAGCCGCGCCGGTGCGGTGGGCGGCAACTGGTCACGCGAGGCAGTCAGGGCACTACTCCTGGAACTCGAGGGGGTCGGCCGACGAACCGGCCGTGTCAAAGCCTAGTCGGCGCCCTTCTTGCCCTTGCCCTTGCCCTCCGTGTCCGACTCCGCCTCCGACTCGGCGTCCGCCACGGCTTCTCGGCTTTCGTCCTCCCCGGACTCGTCCTCCCCGGACTCGTCCTCCGCAGACACGCCCTCCGACGTCTCGTCGGTGCGGGAGTCGGAGTCCGGGTCCGCGTCGTGATCGGAATCCTCGGCCGCGTCGCTGCGCTCCGCTGCCTCGTCATCCTCCCTCAGCTCGTCGTCGATCGGGTCATCGTCCAACTGCTCGTCGTCTGTCTGCTCGTGGTAGTCCTCGCGCAGGACTGCGGCGGCCAGGCGACCCTCGCGCCACATGAGCAACTGGGCGACGATGAGCCCGAGCAGTCCTGCCCACGCGAACAGGAGCACGCCGGCGAGCCACCATCTGGCCCCGACGACCCCGAAGATTCCCAGTGGGCCACCTGCCGCCCAGGTGATGCCTGCGGTGACCAGCCCGGCGAACCCTGCCGCGGCCAGAACCGTCCGAGCAGCGTCGAGGCTTCCCACCGGCGCCCCGTCGGCCTGCGCCTGGAGCGTGCGCTGCGCGGCAAACCGGCCGAGCAGAGCACCGACTGTGGCCGGCACAGCAAGCAGTACCGGCCACAGTGCGTGCGCCGGTCCCGCCGGGATCGCCGCGAGGATCGGGAGAGCAGGCAGATCGCCCCCCGACGCCTCGAACAAGCTCAACCGCACCTGCCCGAACTGTGCGGTGCTCCCGGCCAGCACCGCGGACGCACCGATCACCAGATTCGGCAGGTACAGGATCGACAGGACGGTGAGTCCGAGGACGCCCGTCCAGGTTTCACCGCGTGCCAGCAGGTCGCCCAGTGTGGTCCACGACCACAGCAGTCCCGCGACGACGAGGACGCCGCCGACCGCGAACATGCCGAGCACCGCCCTCGCCGCGGGGCGGACCGACAGCACGAGCCATTCCGGCACCGCGTACCGGAGGACGAGCGGCCGCCACAGACGTGAGCCGATTCCGAGCAACGCGGCGAGCAGGTACAGGCCCGTCACCCACGCCAGAGCCGCAGCGGGGTTCGGCGACGCGACAGGAAGAACACCCGCCGCGTCCTGCATCACGACGAGCGCGACGACCGTGACGGTCAGCGGGCCGGCCAGTGTTGCCGCGGTGATGCGTGCGGCGTCGGGGCCTTCGAGTTGGTACCCGGTGTAGTCCATGACGGCGTCTGCCGCCGAGGCGGCCCCTCGCGCCGACAACCACACCAGGACCGCTGTGGGCAACAGGGGAAGCACACCGAGCGAGGTGCCGTCGATCGTGAGGGTCACCTGGTGCAGCGCGAGCCAGGTACCCGCGATGGCGGCGTAGATCCCCGCCAGGTCGCTGTTCGCGAGCACCATGGTGGTCACCACGATCGTGGCGACCACCGCGAGCGTCACCGCGGGAAGACGTGCCGCGGTACCGACCAGGATTCGGAACCGCTCCGGATCGAGGTGGCCGTCCTCGGGTGGAGTGTGCCGGGTCGACCGGCCGAGCGTGGAAGTCATCGAGTCGAGGGTGTCACCGACGTGTCGCGGAGGGTGTCAGGCGCGCCGATCACCGTTGGTCACCCGGTGAGCGGAACGCCTGGGTGGGGGCGGGCTCGCCGGGAGCGGAACCCTCGTTGTCTTCGGCGCGGTTCACGACGGCGCGCTCGGCATCGGACTCGGGCGCCGACGACGCATCCTCCTGCTCCGGGCGGCCCGGCGACTGCTGCGCGTCCGTGTGCTCCGACTCGGACCGGTCGTACTCGCCGCCGGTGTTCACCCCGGAATGCGACTGGGTGGCCTGGTCGGGCCCGCCGTACTGAGCGGGAGTGAAGCGCTGTGTGCGTTCCTGGTCGGTGCCCCCGTGTTCGCCCGAGTGCTGCTGGCCGAACTGCCCACCGTGCTGCTGTGCGCCCGCAAAAGGCTGGTCGCCCGGCTGCTGTCCGGCGGGGTACTGCGACTCCGGCGACGGCGACGCGGAGGAAGACGACCCACCGGGGTACTGCTGGCTACCGGAGTGCTGGCTACCGGACTGCTCGGACTGCCGGCCGGAGGCGGGCTGGCCCGGGTACTGCTGCGCCCCACCGTACTGCTGGCCCCCGTACTGACCGCCGTACTGCTGGCCCCCGTACTGCTGGGCATCGAACTGCTGACCCGGGAACTGCTGAGCACCGAACTGCTGACCGGGATACTGCTGAGCTCCGGCGGCCTGCCCGCCGTACTGCTGCTGGCCGCCGTACTGGCCGCCGTACTGCTGCTGGCCGGTGTACTGCTGCCCGCCGTACTGCTGGGCACCGAACTGCTGTCCCGGGTACTGCTGGGCACCGAACTGTCCGACACCCTGCTGCGCCGAACCCTGCTGCGGCGAACCCTGCGGATAGCCTTGTGCGCCACCGCTCTGCCGTGCCGAGCGTCCGGGCACCAGAATGCCCAGTCCGAACAGCAGAGTGACGACGGCGAGCGCGGCCTGCACGAAGCCGAAGACGAGGATCGTGACTCCGCCCCAGGCGATTCCCGTGTCTTCCGGCAGATGGAACAACTGGAAGAGCGAGGTCACGAAGCCGACTCCCGACGCGACCACTGCCACTGCCCGCAGGTCCTGGCCGGGCAGCAACGAGAGCGCTGCGCTGACGCCACCGAGCAACAGGAAAGCGAGGGGCACGACGGCGAATCCGAAATCGAACGACGACAGTGCGACGCGGGAACCGAACGTGATGCTCACATACGGCGCGAGACCGAGTAGAAAGTTCACGACACCGAGCGCGGCGACCACAAGTGGCAGCAGCAGCGGCACCACCTTGCTCGGGGTGGATTGCCCTGCGGGGAAATTCATCGGTCCTCCTGCTGTCGGTTCGGCTGTCGTCCGTCTCCTGCGTACCAGCCTAGGCACGACCCGCGAGAATGGGGCCATGCCGCACACTTTTGCCCCGGGCCCGGATGTCGTCGTGGAAACCGAGGTCAAACGTTCGCGATTTCTCGCCGCACTCCGGCGTGTCGAATCACCGGAGTCGGCGCTGGCCTTCGTCGAGGAACAACGGCGACTGTATCCCGATGCACGCCACCACTGCTGGGCGTTCGTCGTCGGCGACGAGCATGCGACGCGGGCCGAGCGGTCGAGCGACGACGGCGAACCGGGCGGAACCGCAGGTATCCCGATGTTGCAGGTCCTGCATCACCGTGACCTCGTGAACGTCGCTGTGGTGGTGACGCGGTGGTTCGGCGGCATCAAGCTGGGTGCGGGCGGACTCGTGCGCGCGTACTCGGGAGCGGTCACGACCGCGCTCGACTCGGCGCGCGTGGTCACGCGGGTCCGCCGGGAGCTGTTCGAACTCGGGGTCGATCATGCCGACGCCGGTCGCGTGGAAGCCGAGCTGAGACAGCGCGGGGTCAGCGTGCTCGGCGTCGCGTACGGCGAGCGTGCGGTGCTGACCGTCGCGACGTCCGACCCGGTCGTTCTCACGGCGACGGTCGCGTCGGTCACGTCCGGGTCGGGTGACCTCACGCCGGTGGGACACCAGTGGATCGACGAGTAGGCACCGAAAGCACACTGCCCCCGAAACACGCCTGCCCCCGAAAACACACTGCCCGTGTGTGTTCCGTCGGGAACACACACGGGCAGAGGTCGAACGGTGCGAAATTACAGCGACTGCAGGATTTCGCGCGCGAGAGCGGCGGTCTCGGACGGCGTCTTGCCGACCTTGACGCCGGCGGCCTCGAGGGCGTCCTTCTTGGCCTGGGCGGTGCCCGAGGAACCGGAGACGATGGCGCCGGCGTGGCCCATGGTCTTGCCCTCGGGTGCGGTGAAGCCCGCGACGTAGCCGACGACCGGCTTGGTCACATTGGCCTTGATGTAATCGGCTGCGCGCTCCTCGGCGTCGCCGCCGATCTCGCCGATCATCACGATGACCTTGGTCTCGGGATCCTTCTCGAACGCAGCGATCGCGTCGATGTGGGTGGTGCCGATGACCGGGTCGCCGCCGATGCCGATGGCGGTCGAGAAACCGTACTCACGGAGTTCGAACATCATCTGGTAGGTCAGGGTGCCCGACTTCGACACCAGACCGACCGGACCCTTGCCGGCGATATTCGCCGGGGTGATGCCGACCAGCGCCTCACCGGGGGTGATGATGCCGGGGCAGTTGGGGCCGATGATCCGGGTCTTCTCGCCCTTGTCGACGTTATAGGCCCACGCGTACGCGGAGTCCTGCACCGGGATGCCCTCGGTGATGACGACCAGCAGCGGGATCTCGGCGTCGATGGCCTCGACGATGGCGTCCTTCGCGAAGGCCGGCGGAACGAACGCGATGGAGACGTCCGCGCCGGTCTCCTTCATGGCCTCGGCGACGGTGCCGTAGACCGGCAGTTCGACGGCGTTGCCGTCCTTGTCGGTGTGCGAGACCGTGGTGCCGGCCTTGCGGGCGTTGACGCCGCCGACAACCTGGGTGCCGGCCTTGAGCATGAGAGCGGTGTGCTTGGTGCCCTCGCCGCCGGTGATGCCCTGGACGATGACCTTGGAATCCTTGGTAAGGAAGATTGCCATTGTTCTGTGTGTCCCTTTACTTCGCTGCGAAGGCGAGCTCGGCAGCCTTGTCGGCAGCCTCGTCCATGGTGGCGACGACCGTGACCAGCGGGTGGTTGGCCTCGGAGAGGATGCGGCGACCCTCCTCGACGTTGTTGCCGTCGAGGCGGACGACCAGCGGCTTGTTGGCCTCGTCGCCCAGCGTCTCGAGCGCGCCGACGATGCCGTTTGCCACGGCGTCACATGCGGTGATGCCACCGAAGACGTTGACGAACACGCTCTTGACCTGCTCGTCGTTGAGGATCACGTCCAGGCCGGCGGCCATGACGGCAGCCGAAGCGCCGCCACCGATATCGAGGAAGTTGGCGGGCTTGACTCCGCCGTGCTTCTCACCTGCGTAGGCAACGACGTCGAGAGTGGACATCACGAGTCCTGCGCCGTTACCGATGATGCCGACCTCGCCGTCGAGCTTGACGTAGTTGAGGTCGTTCTCCTTGGCCTTGAGCTCGAGCGGATCGGTGGCGTCCCGATCCTCGAATGCCTCGTGGCCGGGCTGACGGAACGCGGCGTTCTCGTCCAGCGTCACCTTGCCGTCGAGAGCCAGAATCTGGTCGTCCGGGGTGCGGACGAGCGGGTTCACCTCGACGAGGAGCGCGTCCTCCTTGATGAACACCTCCCACAGCTTCTGGATGGTGTTGGCGGCGGCATCGAGCACCTCTGCGGGCAGCTTGCCGGCCTCGGCGATCTCGCGGGCGAAGGCCAGGTCGACGCCCTTGACCGCGTTCACCGGGATCTTCGCGAGGGCGTCCGGGTTCTCCTCGGCGGTGACCTCGATCTCGACGCCACCCTCCACGGAGCACATCGCCAGGTAGGTGCGGTTGGTGCGGTCGAGCAGGAAGGAGATGTAGTACTCCTCGGCGATGTCACTCGCCTCTGCGACCAGCAGCTTCTTCACGACGTGGCCCTTGATGTCGAGGCCCAGGATGGCCTCGGCGTTGGCCACGGCGGCATCGACGTCGGCGGAGTACTTCACGCCGCCCGCCTTGCCACGGCCGCCGACCTTGACCTGCGCCTTGACCATCACGGGCTTGCCGATTTCCTCGGCGATCTCGCGGGCTCCGGCGACCGTGTCTGTAACACGTCCAGCCGACGTCGGCACGTCATGCTTGGCGAAAAGTTCCTTCGCCTGGTATTCGAAGAGATCCATCTGCTCACCGTCTCGTCTGCGTTCACGCCCGCTCGGGGGTATTGAGCGGGCCGGTTCGGACTCTAGTTACATGGACGCCCTGCGAAACGTCCGCGCTCCGGGCATGTGGCGCATGTCACGGATCCTGGACGCCGAGGGTTAGCTCACGGGTTTCCTCCCGGAATGTGAGAACGCCGCAACCAAGAGGAGCACCATCCCCAGGATGACAGGCGCCGCTCACGCGGCCGCGACCGGCTCCCCCGAGGCCGCCCGGTAGTCGGCCCCCGATTGCTCCGAGGCTCTTTCGCAATGCAAAAGTCATTGGATGTTTCATCCCGTGACATTCGGCCCATTCCCCGCTTTTCCCAGCACATAACTGTGATGCCGCTCACATAAGGGCTTTGGTTTGCGTTATAGGTTGCCCTGCTTGCGATCGTTTCGTTACCGTCGCTCAGGTCAAGTAACGATGAGGTCACGAAACGGAGGATGGCGATGCGCCCAGGCAGCCCGATTGCCGAAAGCCACGCCCGCCGGCCCGAAACGGCACCGGACGACTGGAACGCTTGGACCACAGCGACCATAGATTTCCGCACGACGGGCCTCGCCTCCGAGCCGACCTATTACGTCGACGCTCCCACCTCGGATTCCGCCGAATCTTCCGACACCGTCTCTCCTGTTCGCCGCAGCGGAGCGCACCGGGTGCCCACTCCCCCGACCGCGCTCAAGGGCCGTGCCGCGGTGTTCGCCGTCGCCGCCGGCGCAGTCGTCGCAGCGGGTCAGGCAGCGACCAACGGTGGCCCCGGCCAGAACGCCGACCACAGCCAGGTCGCACTCGCCGCAGACACCAGCGACTCCTCGGTCATCACGGCCACCGCGGTGCCGCAGGCAGCGCAGTTCACTTCCGACAGCACCGGTGCGGCACCCTCGCAGGCGCCCCAGGTGCTCAACATCGCCGACCCCAACGACCTGTCGCAGTTCTCCAACCTCCTCGCCAAGGGCGAACGCTTCAGCGAGGAGCGAGCGGCACGCGAGGCAGCGGCCCGACGGCCCCTGTTCGTCCTTCCCGCTGCGGGCGCGTTCACCTCGAACTTCGGTGCTCGCTGGGGCACTCTCCATGCCGGCATCGACATCGCCGGCCCGATCGGCACCCCGATCCTCGCGGTCGCCGACGGTGAAGTCATCGATTCCGGTCCCGCGTCGGGTTTCGGTATGTGGATCCGGTTGCTCCATGCCGACGGCACGGTCACCGTGTACGGGCACATCGATCAGTCCATGGTCAGCGTGGGACAGCAGGTCCTGGCCGGCGACCAGATCGCCACCATGGGTAACCGCGGATTCTCCACCGGTCCGCACCTCCACTTCGAGGTGCACCTCAACGGCGTCGACAAGATCGACCCGGTGCCGTGGCTCGCCACCCGGGGCATCGCCCCCGGCAGCAACCGCGTCTGACGAACTCCCACATCGCGCGCCCTTCCGCCGCGATACCGGTCGCCTCGCGACAGCCCGCGCGGGCAACCGCGGTGCGGGCGCCTAGAGCTTGATCATCGGCACGCCGCCGACCAGCATCAGCCGGACCTTACCGGCACTTCCGAAGTCGATGACGACCGTCGCGGTGGGCCCACTGCCCTTCGTCTCCAGAACCGTGCCCAGCCCGTACTTGTCGTGGCTGACGCGGTCGCCGACGGCGAGCACGAGGTGATTGTTTCGCCCGCGCGGCGCCCCGAAACTCGGCGAGGACGAACGCTCCTCCCTCGCACCGAACCGCGATCCCGTGCCCGAGCCGATGGCATGTCCGCGCCCCGGCCCCGGATCTGTCCGCTTCCATTCGACGAGGTGCTGCGGAATCTCCTGCAGGAAACGAGATTCCGGATTCGTGACGGGTTGTCCCCACGACGAGCGCAGCACTGCGCGGCTGACGTACAGACGACGGCGCGCTCGCGTGATGCCGACGTAAGCCAGACGCCGCTCTTCGGACAACTCGGCAGGATCACCGAGCGCACGCATGTGCGGGAACTGCCCGTCTTCCCAGCCCGTCACGAACACGACGGGGAACTCGAGTCCCTTGGCGGTGTGCAGCGTCATCAACGTGACGACACCGTCCTGGTTTTCGGGGATCTGGTCGGCGTCGGCGACGAGTGAGACCTTCTCCAGGAACGCCGCCAGCGAACCGGGATCCGGGTCGCCGTCTTCACGTCCCACATCTTCGATACCCGCGGCATTGCGCACGTCGGCGCTGAATTCCCGTGCGACACTGACGAGTTCGTTGAGGTTGTCGAGCCGGGCGCCGTCCTGCGGATCGTCGCTGGCGGCGAGTTCGGAGCTGTACCCGGTGCGTTCGAGAATCGCCTCGACCACGTCGCCGATGTCGACCGTGTCGTTGCCGTCGGCGTCGGAGACCACCAGCATCGCCCGCAGTTCGTCGAGAATCCCCACGAATCCGGCGATCGCCTTCTGCGCACGAGTGTTCAGCAGGGCAACTTTGCCCTCGGCCGCATCCCGCAGCGCCTGACCGAACCCGATGCCGAGACGCTCGGCATGCACCGCCACGCAGGCCTCGGCCCGGTCGCCGATGCCGCGTCGAGGCGTGTTGAGGATCCGGCGCAGGCTCACGGTGTCCTCGGGGTTCTCGAGGACCTTGAGGTACGCGACGATGTCGCGCACTTCCTTGCGCTCGTAGAACCGGACCCCGCCGACGACCTTGTACGGCACGCCGTGACGGATGAACACGTCCTCGAAGGCCCTGGACGCGTTGTTGGTGCGGTAGAACACCGCGATATCGGAGAACTTGATGCCCTCGTCGACGAGACGGTCGATCTCCGCCGCGACGAACCGCGCCTCGTCGTGCTCGTTGTCGGCCACGTACCCGACCACGAGATCGCCCTCACCGGAATCGGTCCACAACCGCTTCTCGCGACGACCGGTGTTGCGGGAGATCACCGCGTTCGCCGCGGACAGGATGTTCTGGGTGGACCGGTAGTTCTGCTCGAGCAGGATCGTGCGCGCCTGGGGATAGTCGCGTTCGAACTCCTCGATGTTGCGGATGGTCGCGCCGCGGAAGGCGTAGATCGACTGGTCGGCGTCGCCGACCACGCACAGTTCGCTCGGCTCGACGGTGGAGTCGTCGTCGGGGTCGCCCACCAGGGTGCGGACCAGCACGTACTGGGCGTGGTTCGTGTCCTGGTACTCGTCGACCAGCACGTGCCGGAAGCGCCGGCGGTAGTACTCGGCGATGTCCGGGTGAGCCTGCAGCAACGCGACGGTCTCGCCGATCAGGTCGTCGAAGTCGAAAGCGTTCGCGGCACGGAGGCGCTGCTGATACAGCGCGTACACCCGCGCGACGATCCGTTCCAGATCGCTGGCGTCGGCACCGACGGCGGCCGCCGCCTCTTCCGGGCCGATCAGCTCGTTCTTCAGATTCGAGATCTGGGTGGAGAGCAGCCGCGGAGAGTACTTCTTGATGTCTAGTTCGAGGTCTTTCGCGATCATCGTCAGCAGCCGGCGCGAATCGTCGGCGTCGTAGATCGTGAAGTTGGAGTTCATGCCGGGCAGGAGACTCGCCTGGGCCCGCAGGATCCGGACGCAACTCGAGTGGAAGGTCGACACCCACATCGACAGGGCACGTGGCCCGACCAGAGCGGCCACGCGCTCGCGCATCTCTGCGGCTGCTTTGTTGGTGAACGTGATGGCGAGCACCTGACCGGGTGCGACGCCTCGCTCGCCCAGCAGGTAGGCGATCCGCCGCGTGAGCACTGCCGTCTTGCCCGAGCCCGCACCCGCCACGATGAGCAGCGGCCCACCTTCGTGCGTGACCGCTTCCCGCTGTTGTGGATTGAGTCCCTCGAGGAGAGCGTCCGAATCGGGGGTCGTGTGGGCGGGAGCAACGGGAGTGTTCATCGTTCTACCAAACTACCGGACGCGTACGACAGCGAATCCCCGACTTGGCCGCGGATTGACACGGTGGCAAACTGGACGTTATGTCATGCGCCCTTCACCGGTCGGACGGCCAGCGCTGACGCGAGGAGATGACATTGAACGCCAACACCGACGCTGCTCTTTCCGGCGAAACCGCCGACGCAGTGCCCACCACCGAGGCCGAGATCGACGAACTCCGCAAGGAGATCGATCGCCTCGACGCCGAGATCCTCGCGGCCGTCAAGCGCCGCACCGAGGTCTCGCGCATCATCGGCCGGACCCGGATGGCGTCCGGCGGCACGAGGCTCGTGCACAGCCGCGAGATGAAGGTGCTCGAGCGTTTCAGCGAACTGGGCCAGGAAGGCCACACCCTCGCGATGCTGCTGCTGCGCCTCGGCCGCGGTCGCCTCGGCCACTAGCCCACGGCCAGTGCCGGCCTGAATACTGCGCCGGCCTGAACACTGCCGGTCCGTGGGCGTAGCGGCCGGGCTCCCTCCCGTTACCGGAGCGCGATGTATTTCGTCTCGAGGTATTCCTCGATACCTTCGGTCCCGCCTTCGCGGCCGATGCCGGACGCCTTGATCCCGCCGAACGGTGCGGCGACATCCGACACCACTCCCCGGTTGACGCCGACGATGCCCGATTCCAGTGCATCCGACACCCGGAGCGCCCGATCCAGATCGTGCGTGAAGATGTACGCCGCCAGCCCGTACTCGGTGTCGTTGGCTGCGGCGACGGCCTCGTCCTCCGTGTCGAAACCGGTGACGGCGGCGACCGGCCCGAAGACCTCTTCCCGCAGGATGCGAGCAGTACGCGGCACGTCGTCGAGCACCGTGGCCGGATAGAACCAGCCCGGGCCCTCCGGGGTCTCGCCGCCGAGTCGCACCGTCGCGCCTCCCGCAACCGCGTCTTCGACCAGTTCGATCACCGTCTTCTTCTGGTTCTCGTTGATCAGCGGCCCGAGGGTCGTGTCGGGATCGGTCCCCGGCCCTTGCTTGTACGACGCCATGCGTTCGGTGAGCTTGGTGACGAATTCCTCCCGGACGGAGTTCGCGACGTGGAACCTGTTCGCGGCCGTGCACGCCTCACCGCCGTTCCGCAGTTTGGCCGCAACCGCACCCTCGACCGCTTCATCGAGGTCGGCGTCGTCGAACACGACGAACGGTGCGTTTCCGCCGAGTTCCAGGGAGGTGCGCAGGAGCGACCGGCCGGCGGTCTGCGCGAGCGACCGTCCTACCGCCGTCGATCCGGTGAAGGTGAGTTTGCGCAGCCGCGGATCCTCGAGCAGGGGGCCGGTCACATCCCCGGCGTGGGACGTCGGCAGCACCGACAACACGCCTGCGGGCAGACCGGCTTCGGCGAAGAACTGGGCAAGCATCAGCAGGGTCAGCGGCGTCTCCGACGCAGGCTTGACGAGCATCGTGCACCCCGCGGCCAGAGCGGGGGCGATCTTGCGGGTACCCATCGCGAGAGGGAAGTTCCACGGCGTGATCGCAAGGCACGGGCCGACCGGTTGCTTCGTGACGAGAATGCGGCCGTTGCCCGCCGGGGCGGGGGTGTAGCGGCCGGCGATCCGCACTGCTTCCTCGGAGAACCATCGCAGGAACTCGGTGCCGTACGCGACTTCGGACCGGCTCTCGGGCAATGCTTTACCCATTTCGAGGGTCATGAGCAGCGCGACGTCGTCGGCGCGTTCGCTGATCTTCGCCCACACCGCGCGAAGAAGTTCTGCTCGCTCACGCGGAGGCGTCGCGGCCCAGTCGCGGCCTGCGGTCACCGCAGCATCCAGGGCGCGCATGGCGTCGTCGGGAGTGGCGTCGGCCACCTCGGCCAGAACGTCACCCGTGGCGGGGTTGTGGACGGGAAAGGTCGCTCGATTTCCGGCAGGCACCCACTCGCCACCGAGAAAGAGGTCGGTGGGCACGGACCGGATCAGTTCTGATGTGTCCATGAACCCCATCATGCGCGTCCCGCGCCGCGGAGGGTGCAAACCCGGCGGTTCAGGGAGGTGGACACTACTGTCGATCGCATGAGCGACGTGACCCGATCCACCCCGTGGCAGAAGTTGGTCGATCATCGCGCGGAGGTCGAGGGGATGCATCTGCGGGAGATGTTTGCCGCCGATCCCGGCCGCGCCGACGCGATGACCGCTGCCGCCGGGGATCTGGTGGTCGACTACAGCAAACACCGGGTCACCGCCCGCACCATGGAGTTGCTGCTCGATCTGGCCCGGGCGGTCGGGCTCGAGGCGGCCCGCGAGGCGATGTTCACCGGCGAGCACGTCAATGTCACCGAGGACCGGGCGGTGCTGCACACCGCGTTGCGGTTGCCGCGGTCGGCGCGGTTGGTCGTGGACGGGCGTGAGGTCGTCGCCGATGTCCACGAGGTGCTCGACGCGATGGGGGAGTTCACCGATCGGGTGCGTGACGGCCGGTGGCGGGGGGCGACCGGGGAGAAGATCACCACGGTGGTCAACATCGGGATCGGGGGGTCGGATCTGGGGCCGGTGATGGTGACGCGGGCGTTGCGGCACTATCACGACGGTCCGCAGGTGCGGTTCGTGTCGAATGTGGATCCGGCGGATCTGACCGGGGTGCTGGCGGGGCTGGATCCGGCATCGACGTTGTTCGTGGTGGCGTCGAAGACGTTCTCCACGCTCGAGACGTTGTGCAATGCGACGGCGGCGCGGCGGTGGGTGGTGGCGGCGCTCGGTGAGGAGGCGGTGGCGGCGCATTTCGTGGCGGTGTCGACGCATGCGGAGCGGGTGGCGCAGTTCGGGATCGATCCGGTGAACATGTTCGGGTTCTGGGAGTGGGTGGGGGGCCGGTATTCGGTGGATTCGGCGATC